>NZ_JBHVMF010000008.1:0-288807 GCF_042797055.1 Streptomyces sp. NPDC057854 | reverse complement strand
TCCGTCGGTGCGCCGCCAGGGACTCGAACCCCGGACCCGCTGATTAAGAGTCAGCTGCTCTAACCAACTGAGCTAGCGGCGCCTGCTGACAGAGATAACTCTACCCGACCTCCAGGGGTGCTCCTGACCAACAGCGACCGTCTCCGGCCTGTCGGATGGTCGTATCAGGCCGTTGATCCGTCAAAATGCGATTTGTCCAGACAGTTGAGAAACTGGCGCCCGAAAAGAGGCCCAGAAAGATCTTGACGAGTGTGGAGGGGATCGCATGAGCGTGCCGGTCTTCGAGGAAATCGAACCCGCGCCCGACTGTGGCTGCCCGGGCTGCGCCCGGCAGCGGCGCGACCTCGCGCTGGGCCTGCCGGTCCGCGCGGGAGGCCATCCGGCGGCGCACGGCGCCCGCCGCGCCCTGGTCCTGGTGACCGCCGCGGGCGCGGTGCTGGGCGGCGGGAGCGGGGGCGCCGTCGCGGTGGCCGCCCCGGCGACCCCCGTGACCCCGGCGGACGCGGTGACCCCCGTCACCCCGGCCGGTCCGGCCGGCGCCGCGCGGGACCACGACACCCCGCAGGGCGGCCGGGCCCCGCTGCACGGCCCGCCGGCCGCCCAGGGCGGCCCCACCCCCGGAGCCGTCCCGACGACCAGTCAGATCTCGGTGGAGACGCTGCGGACGACGACCCGCACGGAGATCATCAACCGGGCCAAGACATGGGTGGCGGCCCAGGTGCCGTACTCGATGGAGAAGTACTGGTCCGACGGCTACCGCCAGGACTGCTCGGGCTACATCTCCATGGCCTGGAACCTGCGCAGCAACGAATGGACCGGCAGCCTCGACCGCTTCGCCGTCCGCATCGACCGCTCCGCACTCCAGCCCGGCGACATCCTGCTCTTCCACAACCCGGCCGACCCGACCCGCGGCTCGCACGTGACGATCTTCGGCGGCTGGACGGACCACACCCACACCTCGTACGTCGCCTACGAGCAGACCAAGCCGCGCACCCGGAAGCAGGCCACGCCGCTGGCGTACTGGGAGAACTCCGACCGGTACGTCGCCTACCGCTACAAGGGCCTGACCGGCGGCGGCACCGGCGCCGGGGGCGGCGGCTCGACGGCGCCCTCCGGGACGGCGTACCCCGGCGGGGCGATGTTCGGTCCCGGCGCGAACAACGCGCACGTGACGCGGCTCGGGCAGATGCTGGTCGCGCGCGGCGGCAAGCAGTTCTACGCCCAGGGGCCCGGCCCCCGGTGGGGCGAGGCCGACCGCCAAGCGACCCGGGCGTTCCAGCGCGCGCAGGGCTGGACGGGCAAGGAGGCGGACGGCCTGCCGGGCCCGCACACCTGGCGGCTCCTCGTCTCGGGCGGCGGCCGGAGCATCGGCGGTTCGAGTGGTTCGGGCGGTTCGAGCGCAGATGCGAACGGGTTCCCCGGGCGTGGCTCCTTCCGTCCGGGCCAATCCAACGCATATGTGGAGAAGCTGGGCAAACAACTCGTGAAGCGGGGCTTCGGCAAGCACTACGTGTCGGGACCCGGTCCGCGCTGGACGGAGGCGGACCGCCGCAACGTCGAGGCGTTCCAGCGGGCGCAGGGCTGGCGCGGCGCGGCGGCCGACGGCTACCCGGGCCCGGAGACCTGGAGGCGATTGTTCCGATGACCCCGAGACAAGAGGTGGACCCCGAATGACGGCAGCGACCCCGAACGACTCCGGCGCGGCGGCCTCGCGCGACGCGGCGAGAACGGCCCGCCGCCTCACCGACGGCACCCTCCCGCGCCGGCCGACCCCGCCACCCCCCGTCACCGTGCCCCCCGGCACCACCCCCACCCCCACCGCCGCCGAACCCCCGCCTTCCGCCCCCACCCCGGCCCCGTCCCCCGCCGAGCCCACACCGGCCGCCGCGCGGGCCCTTGCCGCACCCGCGCCCGCCCCGGCCCTCGCCCCGGCCGCGCCGGCCGCCGCACCGGCGCCGTCCGAGCCCGCGCCCCCCGCTGCACGGGCCCTTGCCACGCCCGCCCCGGCTCCGGCCCCGGCCGCGGCCGAGCCCGCGCCGGCCGTCGTACGGGAGCCGTCCGAGCCCGCGGCCACCGCCGCGCCGGCTCCTGCCGCGCCCGCGGTGCCCGGCGGCGACACGCCGGGGGAGCCGGCGCCCCGGGCCGCGGTCGCGACCGGCGCGCCGGCCCGGCCCGGCACCCCGGACGCCGGCGCGGCGCGCCGGAAGGTCCCGGCGGTCCCGGTGGGCGGGCATGTCCGGCCGGTCTCCGGCGCGCCCAACCGCCCGGGCGCGTCCGGCGGTTCCGCCACGGCCCCGGCGGCCGGCCCGCCGCGTACCCCCGCCCCGACACCCGCACCCGCCCCCGCACCCGTCAAGCCCACCCCCGACACGCCCCCCGCCCCCGCCCCCGCCCCCGCGTCCCCCTCCGGCAGCTCCGACCTGCCGGAGGCCGTGGACGTCGGGGTGTTCAAGGGCGAGCGGGACGTGCTCGACTTCGGGCGGATCACGGACGGGAAGGTCGCGTCGATCGCGGTGCCCGTCGCTGCCGTGGGGCGGCTGCCGCGCCGGAAGAACGTGATCGGCACGGAGACGACCGGGTCGATCCCCGTCCACCTCCTCTTCCGCGACGGTGGCGGCCCGCCCCCGGCCGGCGCCGCCGCCGACGACGACGGCGGTCCCGACACCGTCGCGATGGCGCCGCCCGCCGGCCGGGCGGTGAGGGCCGCGATCCCCCGACCGGCCAAGCCGGCGCCGGCCAGGGCCGCGCGGCCCGCGCCGACGGCGGACCCGGCGCTCGTGGAGCGCGCGGCGAAGGTGCTGCCGGGCTGGGTCGGCGTCGCCGGCGGGCTGTTCGCGCTCGCCGGGAGCGCGGCGGTCCTGTGGTGGGCGGGGGTGGTGCCCGCCGGGGCCGCGCGGATGCTGGGCCTGCCGCCGCGTCCGTACCACGGGATCCACCTCGCCCAGTGGGCGCTGCTGGCGCTCGGCGTGCTGGTGCTGCTGTTCGCGGTGGGCGGTCTCGGCCGGGGCCGGGTCGGGTACGCCTGGGTGCTGACGCTGTTCGGCGAGTACCGCGGCACGGTCCGGCGTACCGGTCTGGTCTGGGCGAGCCCGCTGCTGCTGCGCCGCCGGGTGGACGTGCGGCTGCGGCACTGGCGCAGCGAGCCGCTGCCGGCGGTGGACGCGAAGGGGACGGCGCTGGACGTGACCGTCCTGGTGGTGTGGCGGGTCCGGGACACCGTCCGCGCGGCGCTCGGGGTGGACGACCACGAGGACTACCTGCGGGAGCAGGTGGAGGCGGCGATGGCCCGGGTGCTGTCGCAGCTGCCGGCGGACGCGTTCCACGAGGACGCGCCGACGCTGCGGGACGCGGAGGCGGTCGGCGAGGCGCTGACGCGGATGCTGTCGGCGGAGTGCGCGCCGGTCGGTGTGGACGTGTTCTCGGCGCAGCCGACGCGGATCGAGTACGCCCCGGAGGTCGCGGCGGCGATGCGCCGGCGGCGGATCGCGGCGATCGACGCGAAGCACCGGGACAGCGTGCTGACGTCGGTGGTGGACGCGGTGGACGACGTGGTCCACCGGCTGACCAGTCGTGGTCTGGTCGAGCTGGACGACTACGAGCGGAAGGCGCTGGTGAAGGACCTGACGGTGGCGTTCTACACGGGGCGCGGCGGTTCGGGGGAGGGTGCCTGAGGCCGGTCACGGCGTCCGGTCCCTCCGGTGCGGCGAGGGCGGTCGGGTCTTCCCGGCCGCCCTCGCCGTTGGTATGGACATGTTCAACTTCCGTGCCTACGGTGGTACTTGGTCTAGACCTAGAACGGTTCCCTCCGCACGCGTGCAGCACGGCCCACGGGCATCACAGAACTCCCCCACGTTCTCCCTGGAGCGACAGCATGCGCAAAAAGACAGGGCTGGCCGCGGTGGCGCTCGGCGTCACCGCCGCCTCCCTCTTCGCGACCAGCACCGCGAACAGCCACGGCTACACCGACTCGCCCATCAGCCGCCAGAAGCTCTGCGCCAACGGCACGGTGACCAACTGCGGCAACATCCAGTGGGAGCCGCAGTCGGTCGAGGGCCTCAAGGGCTTCCCGGCCGCCGGGCCCGCCGACGGCACCATCTGCGCCGGCGGCAACTCCCAGTTCGCCCAGCTGGACGACCCGCGCGGCGGCACCTGGCCGGCGACCAAGGTCACGGCGGGTCAGAGCTACACCTTCCGCTGGCAGTTCACCGCCCGCCACCGCACCACGGACTTCCGCTACTACATCACCAAGAACGGCTGGAACCCGGCCTCCAAGCTCACCCGGGCCCAGCTCGACCCCCAGCCGTTCCTCACCGTCCCGTACAACAGCCAGCAGCCGCCGTCGACGCTCTCGCACTCCGGGACCCTCCCGGCGGGCAAGACCGGCAAGCACCTGATCCTGGCGGTGTGGACGGTCGCGGACACCGCGAACGCGTTCTACGCCTGCTCGGACGTCCAGTTCTGACGTAACGCCAGGAGCTCGGCGCGGCGGCCCTCGCCGGGGCCGCCGCTGCCGGGTGCGCATCCCGGGCGGTACGTCCGCCCCGACCCCAGCCGGTCCGGAAGGGGGGTAGGCCCAGCCCTACCCCCGGCGCACCCTCCCGCCCCATGGCCCGCGCCCGCCGCGCCCGCCTACGGTGAGCGGTCATGGAAGCGTGTGACGTGCGGCAGGCCCTGCTCCTGCGGCCCCGGCGGTATCCCTTCGGCCCCTGGCCCTGGCGGGCGGCCGGCTATCTGGCGAGCGGCGCGGCCGCCGGCGCCCTCGCCTGCGTGGTGCTCCTCGTGCTGCTGACCGCCTCGGTGCTGCTGGCCGGCATCCCGCTGCTGCTGTCCGGCGGCGTCGCCCTGGGCGGCGCCGAGCGGGCGCGGCTGCGGCTCGTCGACGGACGGCCCGCCCCCGACCCGCACCGGACGCCCGGCGCGCCCGGACTGGGGGCGTGGGTGCGGACGCGGGCGGGGGAGCGGGCGACATGGCGGGAGCTGGCGTACGGGCTGCTGTTCGCGACCGTCCTGTGGCCGCTCGACGCCCTCGTGCTCGCCGTCGCCGTCGCCGCGCCCGGCACCCTGCTGGCCGCGCCGCTGCTGCTGGCCGCCGACGGGGAGGAGGTGAAGCTGCTGAAGAGCGTGCTGGTGACCTCGTACCCCGGCGCCTTCGCCGGCGCCGCCGCCGGCGCGCTGCTCCTCGTCGCGCTGGCCTACCCCCTCGGCCTGTACGCCGCCGGGCGCGCCGCGCTGGCCCGGGCGCTGCTCACGGGCGAGCCGGACGGGCTCGGCGAGGTGATCGCGTCGCGGGCGCGGCTGGTGGACGCCTTCGAGGCCGAGCGGCGCCGGATCGAGCGGGACCTGCACGACGGCGCCCAGCACCGGCTCGTCGCGCTCACCATGACGCTGGGCCTGGCGCGGCTCGACGCCCCGCCGGACGGGCCGCTGGCCGCGAGGCTCGCGCAGGCGCAGGAGGAGGCGGGGCAGGTGCTGGCGGAGCTGCGGGAGCTGATCCACGGCATCCATCCGCAGGTCCTCGCCGACTACGGCCTCGGCCCGGCGCTCGCCGACGCCGCCGACCGCACCGCCGTCCTGGTCGACACCGACCTGGACGGGCTGCCGCGGCTGCCGGCCGCCGTCGAGAGCGCCGCGTACTTCACCGGCCGGGAGGCGCTGGCCAACGTGGACCGGCACAGCGGTGCCTCGCGCGCCCGCCTCACCGCCCGGCACGACGGCCGGACGCTGCTCCTCGCCGTCGAGGACGACGGGCGCGGTGGCGCGGACCCGGCCGGGGGTTCCGGACTGACCGGACTGGCCGACCGGCTGGCGGTCCTCGGTGGCACACTGACGATCACCAGCCCGCCGGGCGGTCCGACGGTCCTACGAGTGGAGATCCCGTGCCGCGTTCGCTCCGAGTCGTCCTCGCCGAGGACGGCGTCCTCCTCCGCGAGGGACTGATCGGGCTGCTGGCCCGTTTCGGCCACGAGGTGGTGGCCGCCGTCGGCGACGCGGAGGCGCTGCGGGCGGCGGTCGCCGCCCACGGCCCGGACGTCGTCGTCACCGACGTGCGGATGCCGCCCGGTTTCCAGGACGAGGGGCTGCGGGCCGCCGTCGCGCTGCGCGCCGAGCGGCCCGGCCTGCCGGTCCTCGTCCTCAGCCAGTATGTGCAGCGGGACTACGCCTCCGACCTGCTGGACTCGGGCGACGGCTCCGGCGTCGGCTATCTGCTGAAGGACCGGGTGGGGCAGGTGGAGGAGTTCGTGGAGGCCCTGGACCGGGTCGCCTCGGGCGGCACGGTCGTCGACCCGGAGGTCGTCCGGCAGCTGCTGCGGCGCCGCCGGGACCCGCTGGCGGCGCTGACCCCGCGCGAGCGGGAGGTGCTGGCGCTGGTCGCGGAGGGGCACTCGAACGGCGCGGTGGCCCGCCGGCTCGTCGTCACCGAGGCCGCCGTCGGCAAGCACATCGGCAACATCCTCGCCAAGCTGGACCTGCCGCCGGCCGAGGACACCCACCGGCGGGTCCTCGCCGTCCTCGCCTACCTCCAGGCGTGACGGCCCCGGCCCGTCCGGGTGCACGAAAGAGGCCCCTCGCTTCCGCGAGGGGCCTCTTTCCGTCGGTGCGCCGCCAGGGACTCGAACCCCGGACCCGCTGATTAAGAGTCAGCTGCTCTAACCAACTGAGCTAGCGGCGCCTGCTGACAGAGAAAATACTACCTGGTCCCGACGGGTGCTCGTGACCACCCCGCCGGGGCCACCCCGCCGGGACCTGCGGTGCGGGTCTCCGGGCGCCTCAGATCGCCAGCGACAGCACCACCGGGGCCGCCCGGCGGTTCAGCGTGTCGGCGGCCGACCGCAGCCGGTGCGCGTGCTCGATCGGGAGGGAGAGCGCCAGGCAGCCGACGGAGGCGCCGGCGGTCAGCGGGACCGCGGCGCAGACCGTGCCGACGGCGTACTCCTGGAGGTCGAGGACCGGGACGGTGGGCGGCTGGCTGTCCAGCTTGGAGAAGAGCACCTTCTCGTTGGTGATCGTCCGGGAGGTGAGCCGGGCGATCTTGTGCCGGGCGAGGTGGTCGCGCCGCCCGTCGAGGTCGAGCTGGGTGAGCAGGCACTTGCCGACGGCGCTGGCGTGGGCCGCCGAGCGGAAGTCGACCCACTCGTGCACCTTCGGGGTGCGCGGGCCGTCGGCGAACTGGGTGATCTTCACCTCGCCGTCGATGTACCGGCTGATGTAGACCGCGGCGCCGACGGAGTCGCGCAGCTCGGTGAGGGTCTCCTGGAGCTTGGCCTCCAGGGCCTCCCGGCGGGTGGAGCCGGAGCCGAGGAGGACGAGCGAGTCGCCGATGACGTACGCGCCGTCGGAGACCTGCTCGACGTACCCCTCGCGGCGCAGCATGAGGAGCAGCGGCGACAGGTGGGCGACGGGCAGTCCGGCCTCCCGCGCGATCTGGGCGTCCGACACCCCGCCGCCGTGGCGCGAGACCGTCTCGAGGACGCGCAGGGCGTACTGCACCGAGTGGAACGGCGCGGTGGGCTCGGGCTTCAGCGCCACGGTTTCCCCCTACCCGGTTGTGACCGCAAGCTTCCGTACCACGATAGCCGCCAAGGGCCGTCCACGGGGCGGCTGTTGGCGAGAATCATGCGGGGGATCCGGGCCCTGTACTGGGACGCACCACTCTGGCATATGCCAGAGGCAGCGCCCACCGTAAGACCCTCAGGTCAGGCGCGTGCGGACAGGTGCTCGCGCGCGCGTTCGGCGCGCACGGAGTCGCGGATTCCCCGCGCCGGAACGGACCCGGAACCAGGCGGTCCGCTGGCCGGAATGTGACCCCGGTCACCCGGATCGCCCCGAACGCCCCGGAATAAGGACCCAGGCGGCCCTGTTGGGCACCCCTTGGACGTACCCGCGGAGGAAGGAACCGGACGGTGAGCGAGACCGGCCCCCAGGAAGAAGCCGCCACGGCGGACCACGGCATCCGCGGAGAGGCCCTGGGCACCGCCCCTGTGCCGCTCTCCGTGCTCGACCTGGTGACCGTCGGCAGCGGCTCCACCGCGAGCGGGGCGCTCGCCACCAGCGTGGAGCTGAGCCGGCTCGCCGAGCGGCGCGGCTACCACCGGCACTGGGTCGCCGAGCACCACTCGATGCCCGGCGTCGCCTCGTCCTCCCCGGCCGTGATCCTCGCCCACCTCGCCGCCCACACCCGCCGCATCCGCCTCGGCTCCGGCGGCGTGATGCTCCCCAACCACGCCCCGCTGGTGATCGCCGAGCAGTTCGGCACCCTGGAGGCGCTCGCCCCCGGCCGGATCGACCTCGGCCTCGGCCGCGCCCCCGGCACCGACGGCGCCACCGCCGCCGCCCTGCGCCGCACCGACACCCTGAACGAGGGCGCCGACGACTTCCCGGAGCAGCTGTCGGAGCTGACCCGGTTCCTGGACGACGACTTCCCGGACGCCCACCCGTACTCCCGGATCCACGCCGTGCCCGGGCCGGTGCAGGGCCCGAAGGGCCGGCCGCCGGTCTGGCTGCTCGGCTCCTCCGGCTTCAGCGCCCGGCTCGCCGGCCTCCTCGGCCTGCCCTTCGCCTTCGCCCACCACTTCTCGGCCCGCAACACGATCCCCGCGCTCGACCTCTACCGGGACTCCTTCCGCCCCTCCGCGGTGCTGGACGCGCCCTACGCCCTGATCGGCGTGGCCGCGCTCGCCGCCGACGACGAGAAGGAGGCGCACCGCCAGGTCCTCACCGGCGCGCTGTCGATGCTGCGGCTGCGCACCGGCCGGCCCGGGCTCATCCCGTCGCCGGAGGAGGCGGAGGCGTACGGATTCGCCCCGGCGGAGCGGGAGTTCGTGGACGGCTGGCTGGCGAACGTCGTGTACGGCACCCCGGACGCGGTCCGGTCGGGCCTGGACGAGCTGCGGAAGCGGACCGGCGCGGACGAGCTGATGCTGACGGCCAACGTGCACGGCGGGGCGGCGCGGCTGCGGAGCTACGAACTGATCGCGGACGCCTACGGGTTGCCCGACCTCGGCTGAATCCCGGATTCCGGTGGAGGAGTGGTTTCTTCCGCAACCACTCCGCCGGCTTCCCTAAGCGAACCTTAAACCGCTCGTCACGCGTGGTGGCGGGCGGTCGTGTTTTGTGCTGCACGCCTCTGACAAGGGCTTTCATCGGTGAATTGGTCTAGTCCTCATTTTGGTTCAGACCATTGACGCGCTGTTCACGGCGGGGCTATCACTGCTCCAACTCCTGTACGGCACCACCAGTACCCCCCATCGGAGGACGCTCGTGCACCCCCGTAAGTCCTTGATCGCCGCGCTGCTCAGCTCGGCCCTCGCGGCCGGCGCCCTCGCCGCCACCGCGGGCCTCGGCTCCGCCCAGGCCGCCGACGCCTCGACGACCGCCTCCGCCGGCGGCGTCCGCATCGCGTACTACGACCAGTGGAGCGTGTACGGCAACGCGTTCTACCCGAAGCACCTCGACACGCGGGGCATCGCGAGCCAGCTCGACGTCATCAACTACTCGTTCGGCAACATCCACCCGACGAACCTCACGTGTTTCATGGCCAACAAGGCCGCGGGTGACGACAACAACCCGAACGCGGGCGACGGCGCGGGCGACTCCTACGCCGACTACCAGAAGTCCTTCTCCGCGGCCGACTCCGTCGACGGCGTCGCCGACAAGTGGGACCAGCCGATCGTGGGCGTCTTCAACCAGTTCAAGGAGCTGAAGGCGAAGTACCCCCACCTGAAGATCAACATCTCGCTGGGCGGCTGGACCTACTCCAAGTACTTCCACGACGCGGCCAAGACGGACGCGAGCCGCAAGAAGCTCGTCTCCTCCTGCATCGACCAGTACCTCAAGGGCAACCTCCCGGTCGAGGGCGGCTTCGGCGGCCCCGGCACCGCGGCCGGCATCTTCGACGGCATCGACATCGACTGGGAGTACCCGGGCTCCTCCGGCGGCCACCTGGGCAACCACTACGGCCCCGAGGACAAGCAGAACTTCACCCTGCTCCTCGCCGAGTTCCGCAAGCAGCTCGACGCGTACGGCGCGGCCAACGGCGGCAAGAAGTACCTGCTGACCGCGGCCCTCCCGGCCGGCCAGGACAAGATCAAGCACATCGAGACGGACAAGATCGGCGCGTACCTCGACTACGCGAACATCATGACGTACGACATGCACGGCGCCTGGGACGGCGACGGGCCGACGTACCACCAGTCCCCGCTGTACTCCGGCTCCAACGACCCGACCGACGTCATCGCGCCGGGCCAGGAGAAGTACTCGATCGACGCGGCCATCGACTCCTGGATCGACGGCAACCCCGCCTACGGCATCGCCGGCGGCTTCCCCGCGAACAAGCTGACGCTGGGCTACGAGTTCTACTACCGCGGCTGGAAGGGCGTGCCCGCCGGCACCACCAACGGCCTCGCGCAGACCGCCACCGGCGGCTCCAACGCCCGCCCGCTCTCCCAGCAGGCCGGCATCGCGCACTACAAGGAGCTCGGCGGCGTCGTCGACAACGCGGCGACCACCTTCTGGGACGACCAGGCCAAGTCCTCGTACTTCTACAAGGACGGCGAGTTCTTCACCGGCCTGAACCAGAAGTCCATCCAGGAGCGCGTGAACTACGGCAAGCAGCGCGGCCTGGCCGGCGCGATGATGTACTCGCTCCTCGGCCTGGACGAGAACGCCACCCTGCTGAAGCAGATCAACACCGCGCTCGGCGGCACCACCGTCCCGCCGACCACCCCGCCCACCACGCCTCCGACGACCCCGCCCACGACCCCGCCGACCACTCCGCCGACGACGCCTCCGGCCGGCTGCGGCTCGCTCCCGGCGTACGTCGCCGGCACGGTCTACAACGCGGGCAACGAGGTCTCCCACAACGGCCGCAAGTGGAAGGCCAAGTGGTGGACCCAGAACGAGGCCCCCGGCACCACCGGCGAGTGGGGCGTGTGGCAGGACCTCGGCGCCTGCTGAGGCCCGTCCGCACCGCCTGACCCCCGCATGAACCACTGCCCCCGCCCGGAATGTCCCTCCGGCCGGGGGCAGTCCCATGCCGGGAGGCCCCCGGGATCAGACCCGCGGCCGGGCGGTGCCCTCCAGCATCGCGGCGATCCGGTCCGGGGCCACGGCCCGCGAGTACAGCCAGCCCTGCCCGGTGTCGCAGCCGATCCGCCGCAGCCGCGCCGCCTGCCCGGCCGTCTCCACGCACTCGGCGGTGACGGTGAGACCGAGCCGGTGGGCCAGCTGCACCAGCGCCTCCACGATCAGCTCGTCCGCCGGGTTGGCGTGCTCCTCGTCCTGGAAACCGCGCACGAAGGAGCCGTCCAGCTTGAGGACGGAGACCGGCAGCCGGCTCAGATAGGCGAGGTTCGAGTAGCCGGTGCCGAAGTCGTCGATGGCGATCCGCACCCCCATGTCGCTGAGCGCCTGGAGCGCCTGGAGCGGCCGGCCGGCCGAACCCATCACCGCGGACTCGGTCAGCTCCAGCTGGAGCAGGTGCGGGGCGAGCCCCGTCTCGGCGAGGATCCCCGCCACGTCCGCCACCAGGTCGGAGTCCCACACCTGACGGACCGCCACGTTCACGCTGACGAACAGCGGGCGCTCCCGCGGATGGTCCTTCTGCCACCGCCGGGCCTGCTCGCAGGCGGTCCGCAGCACCCACCGGCCGAGCTCGACGATCGAACCGTCCTCCTCGGCGATCCCGACGAACCGATTCGGCGGCAGCGTGCCGAACTGCGGATGGTTCCAGCGCACCAGCGCCTCCACCCCGCGCACCGCACCGCCCGCCAGGTCGACCAGCGGCTGGTACTCCAGCGCGAACTCGCCGCGCTCGACCGCCGGCCGCAGCGTCGAGGAGAGCGCCTGCCGGGTCATCCGGTGGGCGTTGCGCTCCGGGTCGAAGAGCGTCCACCGGGCCTTGCCGTCGGCCTTCGCCCAGTACAGCGTGGTGTCGGCGGCCTGCATCAGACAGGTCGCGGTGGCACCGGCGGCGGCCCGCTCGACCACCCCGATCGACGCGGACACCGACAGCCGCTGCCCGCCGAGGTCGAAGGGCCGCTCCAGCGCCCGCAGCACCGAGCCGGCCAGATCGGCGAGCTGCTCCGTGCCGGTGGAGTCCTCGACCAGGACGGCGAACTCGTCGCCGCCGAGCCGGGCCACCAGATGGCCCCCGCCGCGGGTGTAGCCGGCGCTGTCCGCGCACTCGGTCAGCCGCCCGGCGACGGCGGCGAGCAGCCGGTCGCCGACCCGGTGCCCGAGCGTGTCGTTGACCGCCTTGAAGCCGTCCAGGTCCAGGTAGCAGAGACCGATCCGCCCCGTCCCGCCCTGCCCGCGCGACGGGTACGGCCGGGCGGGGCCGTGGGCGCGGTACGGCTCCGGTGCGGCGGCCGGTCCGAGCGGTCCGCCCGCCCCGCCGGACGGGTCGGCGCCCTCGGCCGCCGCCGTCTCCAGCGCGGCGGAGAGGCGCTCGAAGAAGAGCGCCCGGTTGGGCAGCCGGGTCACCGGGTCGTGCATCTGGAGGTGGCGCAGCCGGGCCTGGAGCTCGCGCCGGTCGGTGATGTCCGCGACGGAGAGCAGCACCCGGCCGGTGTCCGGGACCGGGGCGACGGTCACCTCGGCCCACAGCCTGCGCCCGTCCGGGTGCTTGAGCCGGCGGGTGCAGCGGAAGCGGGAGCGCCGGCCGCGCAGCACCTCGCGGTAGGCGTGCCAGGTGCGTCCGTCGGCGGCGAGGTCGACGAGGTCGGCGGCGGCCTGCTCGCGCAGAGCGGCGCTCTCGGTCCCGAGGAGCGCGCCGAGCGAGTCGTTGGCGGCGACCACCAGGCCGTCGCGGTCCACGAGGGCCATGGCGAGCCGGGAGGCGCGGAAGGCGGCCCGGTAGTCGCGGAGTTCACGCTCCGTGAGTGCCGGGCGGGCCGGCGGGATGCCGGGCGGCTCTGGGTGGACCGGTCCTTCGGGGGTTCCGCTCACCGCTCGCTCCCGTGGTGCAGGGGGGCCGTTCACATGTGGTCGGGATGGTCGGCCTGGGACAAGTGTGCCGATCATAGAGCCAGCTCCGGGGGCCGTACCAGCGACGGAGCGGCCCGGCGGGGCCCCGGCCGGTGTGAGGCCGGCCACCGGACGCCGGCCCGCGACCGTTCCCGTACGAGTCTGTCGGGCGACGACATCAGGATGACCGAAGGTGACTGTCCGTGAGTCGTAGTCCGCCCGTCTCGCGTCCACTCCGGACCCGCCCCCTCACCCGACCGGGGCAGCGGAAACATGCGAAACGCCGCGAACCATCACAAGGTGGTGGAGGTGTCCCGCACTCGCGAACCGGAGGTCCACGTGGAGGGTCAGCAGCCACCCGGGGGAGTGGAGCGCTCCCGGCTGCGCGCCGGAGCCGCCTCGTTCACCGCGCTCGCCGCGCTGGCGGCCACCGGCCTGGTCGCCGGGCCCGCGGCGGCCGCGCCCTCGCCCGGACCCTGCGCCCTGCCCCGTACCGCCGCGCACCACTCGCTCGGCCTGTCCAGCTGGAACGGCTCCTATCCGCGCCCCGAGCGCTCCCTCGACGCGGTGATGATCTTCCTGTCGTTCCCGGACGCGACCCCGCTGACCACCCCGGAGGAGCTGACCGCCGACCACTTCCCGGCCACCACCGAGTTCTTCCAGCGGGCCTCCTACGGGCGGTTCACGCTGCGCCCGCACCCCCGGACGACGTGGACGGAGATGCCCCGCCCGTCCACCGGCTACGACATACGGCGTGACTGGGACGCCGGGAACCGGGCCGCGTACCTGCGGGACGCGATCGCCGCCGTCGACGACTCCGTCGACTTCTCCCGGTACGACATCGTCTACCTGGTCGCCGACCCGGACGCGCCCGGCGTCGACTCGGACGCCACCAAGGTCGTCAACCTGGAGCGCCCGCTGGAGGCCGACGGCACGCGGATCCGGCGGGTCGTCACGGTCTTCGAGCGGCACCCGCCGGACCGGAACGTCCTCGCCCACGAGACCGGCCACGTCTTCGACCTGCCCGACCTCTACCGGCGGCCCGCCGACGGCAAGGGCGACTGGGACACCCACGTGGGGGACTGGGACGTCATGGGCAGCCAGTTCGGCCTCGCCCCCGACCCCTTCGGCTGGCACAAGTGGAAGCTGGGGTGGCTCGACCGCTCCCAGGTGACCTGCGTCCAGGGCGGCGAGCCGCGCGTGGTCGGCCTGGAGCCGGTCTCCGCCGCGCCCGCGACCCCCACCACGCGCTCCACCCGGCTGGCCGTCGTCCGCACCGGCCGGGACAGCGTCCTCGCGATCGAGGCCCGCGCCGCCACCGGCAACGACGCCGACACCTGCACGGAGGGCGTCCTCGTCTACCGGGTGCGGGCCGGCGCGTCCTCCGGCGACGGCCCGGTCGAGGTCGTCGACGCCCACCCGGAGACGGAGGCCTGCTGGGAGCGCTCGGTGTACCCGCCGCTCGCGGACGCGCCGCTGGAGGTCGGGGAGACGCTGACCGTGCCCGGCACGGACGTGCGCGTCGAGGTCGCCGACCGCAGCGAGGCCGGCGTGTGGACGGTGAAGATCACCCCGCCGCTCACCGAGTGAGCCGTCCGGAGACGCAAGAAGGCCCCGGGACACAAGAAGGCCCCTCGCTTGCGCGAGGGGCCTTCTCCGTCGGTGCGCCGCCAGGGACTCGAACCCCGGACCCGCTGATTAAGAGTCAGCTGCTCTAACCAACTGAGCTAGCGGCGCCTGCTGACGTCGTAGACATTAGCACCCTGAGCGGCGGGAGCAAAAATCGATACCCGCACGTCGGCCGCCGAAACCGTCCGGGCCGCCCGCACACAGGCCCACAGCACCACCTCGGGCCCCGGCAGCCACGGGCTGCGGGTGTCCGGGGCGACCAGCCAGCGCGGCCCGGACCCCGTCCCGGCCGGCACCAGCGGCGGCACGGTCACCGCGTCGCCGGTGCCGTGGCAGAGCGGCCGGGGCACCGCGTCGCCCCACTCCTCCCAGTCCAGCAGCGCGGGCAGCCGCTGGGCCGTGCCGGGCGCGGCGAAGAGCAGCGTCCGGCCCCGGTGCGCGGCCACCGGCCCCGAACCCGGCCCCTCCTCCCACAGCCGGTCCAGCATCCGCCGCCCGAAGACCGGGTCCACGCTGACCACGTCGAAGGCGGTCCCGCAGGGCAGCACCGCCGGCGACTCCGGCCGCGCCCGCCACCGCGCGAGCGACGCCTGGGGGTCCCCGCCGGCCGCCGAGGCCAGCCAGGCGGCGCCGTCCGCCGTCACCCGGGCGGTCTGGTGCCGGTCCTCGTCCCCGGTCCGCAGGAAGCGGTAGACGTCGGAGGGGGACGGGGTCTCGTCGCGCAGCCAGGTCGTCGTCGTCATGCGCACAGGTCTACCGCCGGTGACGGAACGGTCGCCGAAAGTTCCGCGAAACCCTGCGGGGGCCGTCGCCGGGGGAGTATCGTGCGCCCCGCATATGCCGAACGCGTGTTCCGGCCCGCGGGGACACCGCCCGCGTCAGTCCTCGGCGGGCCGCCCGTTCGTACGGATCAGGTCCCGCCCGAACTCGATCATCTTCCGCGCGTAGTCCTCGGTCCACGCGGCCCGCTCGGCCACGTCCGCCGCCGACAGCCGGTCGAACCGCTTCGGGTCGGCGAGCTGCGCCGCCGCCACCGCCTGGAACTCGATCGCCCGGTCCGTCGCCGCCCGGAACGCCAGCGTCAGCTCGGTCGCCCGGGACAGCAGCTCCTTCGGGTCCTCGATGGACTCCAGGTCGAAGAAGTGCTCCGGATCGGCGGTCGCCTCGGCAGGCTCGAAGACCAGGGGCGCCGGCCGCAGCCGCCGCTGTCCGCTCCGCTCGGCGGGTTCCGCCATCGTTCCGTTCCTCCTCGCACGCGCACGGCCCGGACCTCCGGGCCACCCCCCATTGTCCCGCCCCGCGCAAGACCGCCCCGGCAGGCCGGTCCCCGCCCCGGTCACGGCGTCCACGCCACCCGGTGCTCGGCCAGGTGGGAGAGGACCGCGTGGTTGGCCTCCCAGCCGTCCGGGAACTTCACGGTGACGCCCAGCTGGACCGGTTCCGTGGAGGGGTGCTCGTCGAGGAGGTCGGTGACGCCGGCCCGGCAGACGACGACGCACGCGTGCCGGTGCCGGGACGCGAGGACGCAGAGGCGGCCGGTCTCCAGGTGGAAGGCGGTCGCGTCGGGACGGCCCGACAGCGGGTGCAGGACGACCGTGACGTCGTACTCGCGGCCCTGGAGCCGGTTGGCCGTGTCGACCGTCACGCCCGACATGCCGAGCCCCGCCAGGGCCGCGCGGACCGCCGCCGCCTGGTCGCGGTGGGCGGTGCCGACCGCGATCCGGTCGGCGGTCAGCGGCACCGGCGCGTCGGAGCGCTCACTGACCGCCGCGCCGCCCCGGTCCAGCAGCCGGCGGACCACCAGGGCGACCGCGTGCACGGCCTCCGGGTCGGTGCGCGGCGTGTGCCGGGCGGGCAGTTCGAGCAGGCCCCAGCCGGACTCGGCCGCCTCGTCCAGCACCCGGTCGGCGGCCGAGCCGTCCGAGGCCACGCCGAAGGCGAGCCGGCGGTCCCCGGGACCGGTGCCCGCCCGGAAGGGCGTGTACGGGTAGAAGGCGGCCGACACCAGCGGCGCCGCCGACGCCGGCAGCCGCCACGACACCGGCAGCCGGTGCTGCGGCAGCTCCGGGTTGTGCGCGAGCAGCGTCGACACGGCGCTCGCCGACGGGTCGTAGGACAGCCCCGCCCACTGGTCGGCCCCCACCACCGAGAACGGGTCCAGCTGCCCCGGATCGCCCACGAACAGGGCCCGCTCGAAGAGCCCCGCCACGGCCAGCAGCGCGTCCGAGCGCATCTGGTACGCCTCGTCGACGATCGCGTGCGCCCACGGCTCCACGTTCTTCACGTGCGCCCACTTGGCCGCCGTCGAGATCACCACCGGCAGCCCCGCCAGGTCCCCGGCCTTCGCCGACTTCCGCACCTGGTCCAGCGCGTCGAGCGCCTTGTCGTACGGGTCGCCGTCGCTGGAGTGCAGCCGGCCCACCTCCAGGTCCGGCTCCTTCTCGGCGAGCCGCAGCACCAGGTCGTCCACCTGCGCGTTGGTCTGCGCGACCACCATCAGCGGGCGGCCCGCGGCGGCCAGTTCCAGCGCGGCCCGCACCACCAGGGTGGACTTGCCGGCGCCGGGCGGGGAGTCGACGACGACGCCGCGGGCGGCGCCGTGCAGGGTGTCGGCCAGGATCGCGGCCGTCGCCTCACCGGCGGCGGCGGACGGGTCGAACGGGGTCACAGCAGGTCCTCGGGGGTCACGGCGTCGGGAAGCTCGGCGTCGGCGGAGCGCGGCGGGCCGCCGTGGGTCCACGGCGTCTCCTCCGGGTCGGGCAGTCTCGGCCCCACCCGCTGGTCGTGCTCGAAGAGCGTCCAGGCGATCCGCTCGCCCTTCTCCGGCACCGTGCCCTCCGCGGGCTCCTTCGACCGGCCCATCTTGTCCAGCAGCCGCAGCACCAGGGAGCCGTCCTCCTCGCGGCGCACGAACTCCGCCGACTGCGGCTTGCCGCCCAGCGAGCGCCACACCTTCACGCCCTCGTCCAGATGCGGCCGGTCGTCCGTGCGGACCGCCAGCAGCGGGCGCGGCGCGGGCCGCTTCGTCTCGGTCCACGCCATGGTCACCTCGGTGACCTCGCCGGTGAACGCCTCCCCGGACAGCCGCCGTCCGGCCATCACCAGCGGATCGTCCAGCGCCTCCTGGGCGTCGAGCTGCCCCTGCGCCTGCTCACGCGCGGCGAGCTTGGCGGCGGCGGTCACGGCGTCGTCGCGGCGCGGCTGCGGCGGCTCCCCGGCGGCGATCCGGTCCCGGTGCGCGGTGAACGACCAGCGGTCCCGGGTCCACCGGTCGGCGACCCGCGCCCCCTCGGGCAGCGCCCGCAGCAGGCCGAGCGCCCGCCAGGTCGCGTCCCACGTCGGCCGCAACTGCGAGGCCACCAGCCGCCGGACCTCCCGCTCGGCGCGGTGCAGCCCGGCGAGGGCAGCCTCGGCCGTCTCGCCGTCCTCGGCGGCACCGACCGCCTGCCGGGCCCGGTCGTACGCCTCGATCGCCGGCGCCAGCAGCCGGTTGTCGAAGGCCGGGTCGGTCGCGGGCCCGGCCGGCGGGCACAGCAGCTGCCCGTCGGCGTCCCGCCCCAGCTCCGCCCGGTACGCCGCCACGGCGCCCGGCTCGTCGCCCTCCGGGTCGATCCAGGCGAGCAGCGCCCCCAGGTGCTGGTCCTCCAGCGACGACTGCCCGGTCGCCCAGTGCCGGTTGAGCAGGTCGGTCGCCGCGAGCAGCAGCGAGGACCCCGGCACCCGCGCCCGCTCCCCGTAGTGCGTCAGCCAGCGCCCGAGCAGCGGGACGCGCGGCGGCGCGGGGTACGGCGTGTCCGGGTCCTGCTCGGCGGTGCGCCGGAACCGCGTGGACCGCCCCAGGAGCCGTACGTACTCGATCCCGGCGCGGCTGGGCACGATCAGCTGCGGCGCGTCGGCGCACAGCTCGACCTCGACCCTCGTCCGCTTCCCGGTCTCCGCGTCCGTCTCGTTGCGCTCCACCAGCTCCACGGCGTCCGCGAACCCGTCGACGTACGGCAGCACCTCCTCCGCCAACTCGGCGAGGAACGCGAACCGCAGCTCCCGGTCCCGCGGCTGCGGCACCACCAGCAGCCGGGGCTCCTCCGGGTCGGTGCCGACCAGCGCGCCCAGCGGGGCACCGGCCTCGCCGGCGGTGGTCAGCGGCACGAAAACCAGCGGCCGCTCGCCGAGGTGCCGGTGCCGGACGGTCGCCAGGGGCTGCGCCCGGCCCGCCTCCACGGCCTCCATCCGGGCCAGGTGCGCGATCAGCGACATGCGGCGGCCTCCGTCAGCGCTTCCTGCCGCAGCGCCCGCGCCCGGCGCAGCGCCGCCACCGCAGGGTCGTCCGGGTCGCCGGCCTCCCCGCGCGCGGCGGCCAGCACCGCGCCGACCGTCGTCAGCCCGCCCAGCTCGCCGCGCACCGCCCGCCCCAGGGTCTGCACCGCGTCCGCCGCCCGGGCCCGCGACCGGCAGTGGAAGCCCAGCTCGCAGGCGGCCAGGCACTCCGGCGCGTACGCGTGCGGGACCGCCTCCACGGCGGCGGCCAGCTCCTCGGCCGAACAGCCCCGCACGTCGAAGCTCAGCCCCTCCGGCAGCGCGTCGGCGATCTCCTCGATCCGGGTCAGCCGCTCCAGCTGCCGCCGGGTGACCGCCCGCTGCCTGCGCACGTCCACCACGGACGCCGTCGGCAGGTTCGAGAAGTCCTTCGGGCAGACCAGCAGCACCGCGTGCCCGACCTCGGCGCCCTCGGTGAGCGCGGCGACCCGCTCCAGCGCCAGCACGTACACCGCCGCCTGCCGGGCCGCGGCCCCCACCTTCGCCGCGTCCGCGGCGCCGTCCACCATCGGGAACGACTTGATCTCCACGACCGTCCACCGCCCGGCCGGGTCCACCACCACCGCGTCCGGCTCCAGGTGCACGGGCGAGCCCGCCACCTCCAGCGTCAGCAGCGGATGGTCGAGCAGCGTCCACCCGCCGGCCGCGGTCGCCTCGCGCAGCGCGAGCGCCGTCCGCGCGGTCCGCCCCTCGGGCCCGGACGCCGACAGGTCGGGTACGGCGACGGTCCCCGGGTCCTCGACGCCGAAGAGCCGCAGCAGCTCCCGGCCGCCGTCCGCCTTCACCTTCGCCTCGAAGCTGTTGCCGCGCACGATCGCGAACTGCGACTGGCCGAACGGCGCCGGCGACCCCAGCCGGGACGCGAGCGCCCCCTTGTCCACCCCGGCGCCGTCGAGCAGCGCCCGCCGCCGGCACCCCGGATTCGCGGCCAGCGCGGCCAGCGCCCGCGCGTCCAGCGGGCGCGGCGGAACCGCCGGCCCGCGCAGCTCGGCCAGTCTCTCCCGCGTCCTGCGCCGGCTCGCCGGGGTCGGCACGGGGTCCGTCGTCTGCGGCGGCCGTGACCCGCCGTCGTCCAGGGATGCGCTCACCCGCGGAAGTCTCGCATCCGCCACTGACAACGCGGGCGCGTTCCGGCCCAGGACACCGGGAGTTCGCGCCCGGGCCGCCTGCGCGATGATGAGAGGACCCGCCGAATCCGCGTATCCGCGCCGCACCCCACTGGAGAGCACCACCCATGGCACCGCGCATCCTGCTCGCCCGTCACGGCCAGACCGAGTGGTCGCTCCTCGGACGCCACACCGGCAGGACCGACATCCCGCTGCTCGACGAGGGCCGGCGCGGCGCCAAGCTGCTCGGCGAGCGGCTGCACCGGGGCCCCTGGCAGGGGCTGCCCGGCGTCGAGGTGCGCACCAGCCCGCTGGTCCGCGCCCGCGAGACCTGCGACCTGGCCGGCTTCGGCGACCGCGCGGAGCCCTGGGACGCCCTGATGGAGTGGGACTACGGCGCCTACGAGGGCCTGACCCCCGCCCAGATCCAGGAGCGGCGCCCGGGCTGGCTGATCTGGCGCGACGCCGTCCCGGACGGCGAGTCGCTGGCCGAGCTGTCCGCCCGCGCCGACCAGGTCGTCGAGTGGGCCCGCTCGGCCGACCGGGACGTCCTGGTCTTCGCCCACGGGCACATCCTCCGGTCCATCGGCGCCCGCTGGCTCGGCGAGGACGTCTCCTTCGCCGCCCGGATCCGCCTCGACCCGACGAGCCTGTCGGTGCTGGGCTGGGCGTACGGCGCGCCGGCGGTCGAGCGCTGGAACGACACGGGCCACCTGGAGGGCTGACCCGGGCGGTCCTCAGCCGCCGCTGAGGAGGAGCCGGGTCTCGGCCAGCAGCCCGCGGATCCGCGCCGACGCGATCCCGTCCAGCGACCGCGCCACCCGGCGCGCCTCCGCCTCGGCCTCGTCGCGGCGGCCGGCGCGGACGAGGTGGCCGGCGAGCTGGGCGCGGTAGAGCGCGAGGTTGCGGGCGAAGCGGGGGTGCTGGAGGACGGTGGCCCGGTGGGAGTGGCGGGCGGCGCGGCTCCAGTCGCCGAGGGCGGCCCAGGTGTGGGCCTCCAGGGCCTCCAGTTCGGGTTCGCCGAAGAAGGACATCCACTCGGGGTCCTGGTCGGCGTGGCCGCGGCCGAAGTGGTCGTGGGCGCGGCCGAGGCACGCCTCGGCCGCGGAGCGGTCGCCGAGTCCGGCCCAGGCGGCGGCCTCGCGCAGCGAGAGCAGGGCGAGCAGCCGGGGCGAGTCGAGCGGCGCGGCGGCCCGGAGCCCGGCCTGGGCGGCGCGGACGGCCTCGCGGTAGCGGCCGGTGTCGCGGGCGAGGAAGGACGTGTTGCAGAAGGCGTGCGCCTCCAGGGCCGCGTTGCCGGAGACCCGGGCGGTGGCCAGGGCCTCGGCGTAGTGGGACCGGGCGTCCTCGTGGCGGCCGGAGTCGTGGGCCAGCCAGCCCACCGAGAGGGACAGTTCGCCGGCGCCGGCGAGCAGCCGGTCCTCGGTGGAGCGGCGGGCCGCGGTCCCCTGGTCGAGCAGCGCGTAGGCGGTGCGGAGCGGCTGGGCGGCGGACGCGTACAGGCCGTCGGCGCCGTGCCGGTCGTCGAGCAGGCGGATGCGGCGGACGGCCTCCTCGACGGCGAGGACCTCGGCCTCGCCGACGCGGTGGGTGCCGCGGGGGCTGGGGATCGCGGCGGCGGTGGAGCCGAGTCCCCAGGCGGCGGCCGCCACGGTGGCGGTGCCGCTGGTCATGAATGCGCGACGCAGCACGTCGCTCTCCTCATCGTTCCGGGTCGGGAGGGCGGGGGGCCCGGAGGCCCCGGCCGGTGCGGCCTGCCGTCGGCCGCGTACCGCCTCCCGGGCAGAGAAGCCCAGGTCGGCGAGGGTCAGCCCAGGGAACATGTGCAGGAAGACCCGCTCGTACGCGTAGTTCGGGCAGCGGATCTCGCCCGCCTCCACGCGCCCGATGTAGCGGGCGTCGCACGCGACCTGTTCGCCGATCTCCCGTGCCGCCCGGCGGACCGAGGCGGCGAACTCCGCCGGCGACTGCTGACCGCGGAGCCGTCGGAAGGCGAGATTGGGAACTGCCCGTGACATGGCCATGGCCGAGCCCTCTCCTGGTGCTGCCGGTGTTCCGGCGGCATGAACGTACCTGCTGTGACCGGATGGCTACGCTGAGTTTGGCTACAAATCGGATATCTCGCCTGCGATCTGCCATGAACTGCCATCCTTTGCGGCGGCGTGCCGCCGTAGCCGTTGACGCGCACGGGCGTTGAACCGTATGGGAGAGACGGAACGTGTCTCCTCTGGGAAAGCGAGGAGGGGTCCATGTCAGAGAACGCCGCGCCTTTCGAGCCCTGCGACCTGGTGACCGTGCCCGCCCGGCAGGGCCTGGAGGCCGTCGACATCCTGCGCCGCAGCGGCGCCCCCGCCGTCGGGCCCGTCCTCCACGACGGCGCCTGCGACACGCTCGGCTTCCTCGTCCCGCCCGGCACCGCCGCCGCCTGGGACCTCCCCGGCAGCGCCTGCACCCGCACCTCCGGCCGCGGCCTGCGCCTCCCCGAACTCCCCGAACTGCCCGAGCCGGCGGGTGACGCCCCCCGCCCGGCCGGCTGGCTGCTGCCGCCCGGCGACACCGGCCCGGTCACCGACCCGGCCGTGCTGCGGCACGCGCTCGGCGAGGCCGCCCGGCTCATCGAGGCGGCCGACGGCTGTCACTGACGCCCCCGCCCCGGTCCGTCCGATAATGGACGGATGGCCAGGAACAAGCAGCGCGAGCGGGCGGCGGCCGCCGCCGTCTCCGAGACCGTCGACGGCGGACTCGCCGAACTCCTCCCCGACCGCGACCGCCCCCGTGCCTGGACGCTGCTCCTCGACGGCGCCCCCCAGTCCCACGTGGACCTCGACGACCCCGCCGCGCTGACCTTCGAGTACCAGCGGCGGCTCGGCCACGTCGCCGACCTCGCCGCCCCGCCCGGCCGCCCCCTCCAGGCCGTGCACCTCGGCGGCGGCGCCTTCACCCTCGCCCGGTACGTCGCCGCGACCCGGCCCCGTTCCACCCAGCAGGTCGCCGAGATCGACGAGCCCCTGGTCCGCCTCGTCCGCCGGGAACTGCCGCTGGACCCCGGCGCCCGGATCCGGGTCCGCGCCACCGACGCCCGCGCCGGGCTCGCCAAGGTCCCCGACGGCTGGGCCGACCTGATCATCGCGGATGTCTTCCGCGGCGCCCGCACCCCCGCCCACCTGACCAGCACCGAGTTCCTGTCCGAGGTGCGGCGCGCGCTGCGGCCCGGCGGCACGTACGCCGCCAACCTCGCCGACGGGCCGCCGCTCGCCCACCTCCGCGGCCAGATCGCCACCGCCGCCGCCGTCTTCCCCGAGCTGGCCCTGATCGCCGACCCGACGGTGCTGCGCGGACGCCGCTTCGGCAACGCGGTCCTCGTCGCCTCCGACCGGGAACTCCCGGTCGCCGACCTGACCCGCCGGGTCGCCGGCGACCCGCACCCCGGCCGGGTCGAACACGGCCGCCCGCTCGCCGACTTCACCGGCGGCGCCGCCCCGGTCACCGACGCCACCGCGAAGGCGTCGCCCGCCCCGCCGCCCTCCGTCTTCCGCTGAACGCACGCACGCACGGCCGGGCCGCGGGGAGGGTCAGGCGGCGCGCTCCTCGATCTGCACGCGGGGCGCCGAGTCGTGCCACAGGGCGAACACCGAGATCTCCCGCCCGCCCCCGGTGAACGTCACCCGGATCCACGACGGCTGCTTCCACACCTGCATCCGCCAGCCCGCCGCCGGGGTCGCCGACACCAGTTCGGCGGAGCTCTCGCCGAGGTCGAAGGTCACCCGGCCGCCGTCCGTCGGATAGGACCTCACCCCCGAGGACGCGCCCGAGGACGCGCCCGGGGAGGAGCCGGACGGCGCCCCCGGCGACGGGTCCGCGGACGGGTCCGCCGGGACCGTCGACGGCGCCGGCGTGGTCGGCGGCGGGGCCGCCGGGCGGGTGGGATCCGGGGAGGCGTCCGCCGGGGACGACGGGGGAGCGGTGGCCGGCGGGGTCGCCGCCGGACGGCTCGTCGAGGACGTCACCGGGTCGCCGATCGCGGTCTCCGCCGGCACGATCGCGGCCGGCGTGCCGACCGGCAGCGGCAGCGCGCGCGGCGGGTCGTAGACGGTGCCGGACAGCACCGTGTGCACTCCCCACCAGGAGAGCGTGACCGCCGCGCCGGTGGCGAGCGACCAGGCCAGGGCGTGAACGAGTCCTCTTCGCATCGGGGCCATAGTGCACCACGCCCGGCCGGCCCCGGCGGGGAAGGTGCGGATGACCGGGGCGTCGCCCGAATGGCGTACGGTGCGGGCCATGGCAAGTGTGCTCGTGGTCGAGGACGACCAGTTCGTGCGCTCCGCCCTCATCCGCCAGCTGACGGAAGCCTCCTACACGGTACGGAGCGTCGGCACGGCCCTGGAGGCGCTGCGCGAGGTCGCCCATTTCCGCTTCGACGTCGTCGTGCTGGACCTCGGACTGCCCGACCTGGACGGGTCCGAGGCGCTGAAGATGCTGCGCGGCATCACCGACGTACCGGTGATCATCGCGACCGCCCGGGACGACGAGGCCGAGATCGTGCGACTGCTGCACGCCGGCGCCGACGACTACCTCGTCAAGCCGTTCTCCGTCGACCACCTCACCGCCCGGATGGCCGCCGTGCTCCGCCGCGCCCGGGCCGTCTCCGGGGAGCCCGCGCCGCCGACCGAACTCCGCGTCGGCGGACTCGCCATCGACCCGCTGCGCCGCCGGGCCGCGCTCGACGGCGTCCCGCTCGACCTGACCCGGCGCGAGTTCGACCTGCTCGCCTTCCTCGCCGGCCGGCCCGGCGTGGTCGTCCCCCGCAAGGAACTGCTCGCCGAGGTCTGGCAGCAGGCGTACGGCGACGACCAGACCATCGACGTCCACCTGTCCTGGCTGCGCCGGAAGCTCGGCGAGACGGCCGCCCGGCCCCGCTACCTGCACACCCTGCGCGGCGTCGGCGTGAAGCTGGAACCGCCCCGCGAACCCGCCGCCGAACCCGCTTCCGGACCCGCGCCGGAGCGGCAGCCGTGAGAACCGGAGCGGCAGCCGCGGGACGGGAGCACCGGCCGTGAGATGGGCGCTCGTCAAGGTGGCGCTGGCCGTCACCGCCATGGTCGTCATCGCCTTCGCCGTCCCCCTCGGCCTCGTCGTCAAGGAGATGGCCCGCGACCGGGCCTTCTCCAACGCCGAGCGGCGGGCGGCCGGGCTCGCCCCGGTCCTCGCCATCACCACCGACCGGGCCGAGCTGGAGAAGGCCGTCGCCACCACCGAGGACGGCGCCGCCGGCCGGCTCGCCGTGCACGTCCCGCCCGCCGGGCCGGACGGCCGCGCCCTGGAGATCGGCACCCGCCGCGCCGACGCCGGCGAACTGACCGCGACCCGCACCCTCGGCCGGGCGTCCATCGCCGAGGTCCCCGGCGGCTACGCCCTGCTCCAGCCGACCGCGCTCAGCTCCGGCGAGGTCGCCGTCGTCGAACTCTTCGTCCCCGAGGCCGAGGTGACCAACGGCGTCGCCACCGCCTGGCTGGTCCTCGCCGGCGTCGGCGTCGCCCTGATCGCCGGCTCCCTCGCCGTCGCCGACCGGCTCGGCGTCCGCATGGTCCGCCCGGCCCAGCGGCTCGCCGGCGCCGCCCACGAACTCGGCGAGGGCCGGCTCGGCGTCCGGGTCGCCGAGGAGGGCCCGCCCGAACTGAAGTCGGCCGCCGTCGCGTTCAACTCCATGGCCGACCAGGTCGTGCAGCTCCTCGCCAACGAGCGGGAGCTCGCCGCCGACCTCTCCCACCGGCTGCGCACCCCGCTCACCGTGCTCCGCCTCAACGCCGCCTCGCTGGGCTCCGGCCCCGCCGCCGACCAGACCCGGGCCGCCGTCGAGCAGCTGGAGCGCGAGGTGGACACCATCATCCGCACCGCCCGCGAGGCGAAGCCGCAGACCACGGCGCCCACCGGCCCCGGCGCCGGCTGCGACGCCGCCGAAGTGGTCCGGGAGCGGATGGAGTTCTGGTCCGCGCTCGCCGAGGACGAGGGGCGGCTGGTCCGGCTCGCCGGGGTGGAGCGGCCGGTACGCATCCCGGTGGCGCGCCCCGAGCTCGTCGCCGCCCTCGACGCGCTGCTCGGCAACGTCTTCCGGCACACCCCCGAGGGCACCGCCTTCTCCGTCGACGTCCACAACGGCGAGGACGCGGTCATCGTCCTCGTCTCGGACGCGGGCCCCGGCATCGCCGACCCGGACGCGGCGCTCGCCCGCGGCAACAGCGGCACCCGGGCCGGCTCCACCGGCCTCGGCCTCGACATCGTGCGCCGCATGGCCGAAACCACCGGCGGCGACGTGCGGATCGGGCGCTCGGTGCTCGGCGGCACCGAGGTGCGGATCTGGATCGGGCTCGGCGGCCACCGCCCCGGCGGCGAGGGCCGCCGCGCCCGCCGGCCCGCCCGCCGCCGCAGGGCCGCGCGGCGCTGAACCTTTGCCGGTGCTGATGGCTCCCTTAAGCGGAGCCTAAGAATCCCAACCAGGCGCCCTCGTACGGCAATTGTCCGTTTCCCCGGCGCTAGCGTGCTGCCCGCACCCCACCCCCGCCCCACGGAGGCATCCCCAGCATGGGCAGCAGCGCGCACCGGCGCAGGACCAGCGGCCGTACGAAGGCCGTCGGCGCGATCGTCGCGGCGGCGATCGCCGGCGGGGCGGCCTTCGCCCTCGGCGGTACGGCACAGGCGGCGGGCGTCGGCGCCGCCTACACCCGGACCAGCTCCTGGACCGGCGGCTACACCGGCCAGTACGTGATCACCAACAAGAGCTCCGCCGAACGGTCCGGCTGGACCCTGGAGTTCGACCTGCCCGCCGGGACCGTGATCGGCTCCCTGTGGAACGGCGACCACACCGTCTCCGGCCGGCACGTCACCGTGAGGCCCGCGAGCTGGAACCGGACGCTCGCCCCCGGCCAGTCCGTCACCGTCGGCTTCGTGACCTCGGCGGCCGGAACGGCAGGGGACCCGTCCGGCTGCCTCATCGACCAGGCCGTCTGCTCGGCCGGCGGCCCCGCCCCCACCCCCAGCGGCCGTCCCACCGACCCGCCGACCGCCACCGCGTCCCCGAAGCCGACCCCCACGGCCACGGCCACCGCGAGCCCCAGGCCCACCGCCACCGTCACGGCCACGACGAGCCCGAAGCCGACCCCCACCACCCCGACGCCCACCGCGCCCCCCACCACCGCGCCCCCCACCACCCCGCCGGCCGCCGCCGCCCGCTTCGCCCCCTACGTCGACACCTCGCTGTACCCCGCGTACGACCTGCTCGCCACCGCCGACGCCACCGGCGTGAAGGAGTTCAACCTCGCCTTCATCACCTCCGGCGGCTCCTGCGCCCCCCTGTGGGGCGGGGTCACCGACCTCGCCTCCGACAAGGTCGCCGCCCAGATCGGCGCCCTGCGCGCCAGGGGCGGCGACGTGCTGGTCTCCTTCGGCGGCGCCGCCGGCCACGAGCTGGCGCTGAACTGCGCGACCGCCGCCGACCTGGCGAAGGCGTACGGCAAGGTCGTCGACCAGTACCGGCTGACCAAGGTCGACTTCGACGTGGAGGGCGCCGCCCTGCCCGACACGGCCGCCAACACCCGCCGCGCCCAGGCCATCGCCCAGCTCCAGAAGAGCCACCCCGGCCTGAATGTCTCCTTCACCCTGCCGGTGATGCCCGAGGGCCTGACCCAGCCCGGGGTGAGCCTCCTCGCCGACGCGAAGAGGAACGGCGTCCGGATCGACACGGTCAACATCATGGCGATGGACTACGGCCCCGCCTACAGCGGCGACATGGGCACGTACGCCGTCCAGGCCGCGACGGCGACCCAGGCCCAGCTCAAGGGCGTCCTCGGGCTCTCCGACGCGGCGGCCTGGAAGACCCTCGCGATCACCCCGATGATCGGCGTGAACGACGTCGTGTCCGAGGTCTTCCGGGTCGACGACGCCACCCAGCTCGTCGACTTCGCGAAGACCCGGGGCATCGGCTGGCTGTCGATGTGGTCCTCCACCCGGGACAAGCAGTGCGCGGCCGGCGCGGTGAACTACGCCGACGCCACCTGCTCCTCGATCCTCCAGCAGCCGCTGGCGTTCACGAAGGCGTTCGCCGCCTACCGCTGAGCCGCTCCCGTCCCCCCACAGCGCGTGCCCCGGCCGGTGCCACCCCACCCCCGGCCGGGGCACGCCCCTGTCCGCGCGCGGCGGGTCAGGCCCGGGAGCCCTTCCACTCGTCCGCGTAGTCGTCGAAGATCGCCCGCAGGTGGTGGCCGATCTTCAGGTAGTCGAGGTCGTCCAGGTTGGCCAGGGAGACCCGGACCGACCACTCGGGGCCGTCGAAGCCGCCGCCGTTGAGGAGGACGACGCCGGTCTGCTCGGCGAGCCGGAACAGCGGGTCGACGGGCTCGTAGTTCTTCTCCAGGAAGTCGGCGAAGTCCTTCCCGTGGACCCGCTCGGCCTCGGCGAGCAGGTCCAGCTCGATGTAGTAGCCGGCCCGCTTGTCGTCGTCGGCGATCTTCATCTGGGCGCCTTCGAGGAGCAGGTCGAGCCGCTGCCCCACGATCGCCCGCAGCCGCTCCTTGTACGCCTGGCCCTCCGGGAGCATGTCGAAGAGCGAGAAGAGCGTCATCATCACCTGCTGCGGCAGCGACAGGCCGGCGGTGTGGTTGAGGGCGACCTGCCGGGAGTCGGCGACCAGCCGGTCGATGAAGCGGATCTTCTCCGGCTCCAGGGTGAGCGTCCCGTACCGCTTGGCCAGGCGCTCCTTCTCGGCGGCCGGCAGCTCGGCGATCATCCGGTCGATGACGTTGTCGTCGTGGAGGCCGATGACGCCGAGGCGGTGGCCGGTGCAGCCGTAGTGCTTGGAGTACGAGTACACGAGCAGGGTGTTGTGCGGCAGGTCGGCGGCGACCGAGCGGAAGCCGGGGACGAAGGTGCCGTAGACGTCGTCGGTGACGATCACCAGGTCCGGGTTGGGCCCGGCGACGATCTCCTTGAGCTGGTTCGCGACCCGCTGACTGAGCGCGAGGGACGGCGGGTTGGAGGGGTTGACCAGGCAGACCATCTTGACCGAGGGGTCGGCCAGCTTGGCGACCTCCTCCTCCGGGTAGCGCCACTCGCGGACGCCGGTCTCGGCGAAGAGGGAGGCGTTGACGTGCACGACGTCGAACTCGTACGTGTCGAGCTCGGGGATCTCGATGTACGGGGTGAAGACCGGCACCATGAGGGCGATCCGGTCGCCCTTCTTCAGGATCCCGTTCTTCATCAGGGAGTCGAAGATGTAGCACATGGCGGCGGTGCCGCCCTCGGTGGCGAAGTACGAGACGTTCCCCTCCGGCGGGCGCTTGTCGAACATCTCGTCCTCGACGTAGCCGCGGACGATCTGCTCGGTGTGGGTGAGGATGCGGTCCGGCACCGGGTAGTTGTCGCCGATGGTGCTGTCGGTCAGCTCGTGGACGAAGGCGTCCTTGTCGAAGCCGAAGCGCTCGACGGCGTACTCGACCGACCTCTGGAGCAGTTCGACGCCGGGCAGCTCCGGGTGCTGCCGGACGAAGGCGTCGAACCGGGCGCCGCAGCCCTTGAGCTCCGGCATGCCGCCGAGGTCGTCGGCGGTCCACACCCGGCGGGACTCGGCGAGCGAGAAGTAGCCGAGCGCGTAGAACGCCTCGCGGGGGCTGGTGGCGATCCAGTTCGGGTTGCCGCGGCCCGCGTTGAGCATCTGGACCGACGACTTGTCCTTCTGGCCCGGCCGGTCGGCCTGGGCCGCCTGAGCGAGGGTGATGAACTTGTCCTTCAGCTCGAACGGCGAGAGCTGGGCGAAGGACTTGATCTCCTCGCGGGTGAAACTGGTCTTGGGCATGGCGGACGTCCTTCGCGGGTCAGTGGTGGAGGATGACGATCACGGCGCCCCAGATGGTCAGCAGCACGTTGCCGACCGCGTAGGGGATCGTGTAGCCGAGGGTGGGGATCTGCGACCTGGACTGTTCGTTGATGGCGCCGATCGCCGCGGTCGTGGTCTGGCCGCCGGCCAGCACGCCCATGAGGATCGGGAAGCGGATCTTCTGCACGTAGTGGCCGACGAGGAAGCCGACGACCAGCGGGATCAGGGTGGCGACCGCGCCCCACAGCAGCAGCCCCCAGCCGGCCGTGGACAGGCCGCTGGTGAAGCTGGGCCCGGCGTTGATGCCGACGACGGCGACGAAGGCGCACAGCCCGAAGGTGTCCATGAACCACTGGGCGCCCGGCGGCACGTTCCCGTACGTCGGGTACTTGCCGCGGATCCAGCCGAAGACCAGGCCCATGATGAGGGCGCCGCCGGACGTCGAGAGCGAGATCGGCACCCCGGAGACGGTCAGCGCCGGGATGCCGACGCAGCCGCCGAGGAAGACGCCGAGGCCGACCCAGAGCATGTCGGTGGCGAAGGAGGTCGGCACCGGCTTGCCGATGGCCCTGCCGGCCGGGTCCACGAGCCGCTTCGGGCCGGTGAGGACCACGGTGTCGCCGCGCTCGATCGTCGTCGACAGCCGGTAGGGGTACTCGGCGCCGGCGCGGTAGATCCTGTCGATGTAGACGCCGACCATGAAGGGCTCGCGGCGCAGCTCGGCGACGGTCTTCCCGAGCTGTTCCTTGTTCGAGGCGACGACGTGCAGCGACTCGGTCTCGTAGCCGAGCAGTTCGACGTCGTCGGTCTCGGGGCCGATGTGGGTGCGGGCGTCGAAGTCGACGAGGGAGCCGCGCAGGGCGGAGACGGCGACGGTGTCGCCCTCGCGGAGCACGGTCCGCTGGTCGTGGTCGAGGACCGTGCCGTCGCGCCGCACCCGGGTGATGTAGATGCGGTGGCCGAGCTCCTTCTGCTGGTTCTCGAAGTCGTCGATGGTGCGGCCGGCGAGGTCGGGGCGCCGGATCGTGTACGCGCGCAGGACGACCTCGTAGTAGCCCTCGGCCAGGTCGGGGTTGTCGCCGGGGGCGTCCAGCTCCTTGGCGAGGGCGGCGGACTCGGCGGCCAGGTCCCGCTTGTAGAGCCGGGGGAGGACGTTGGCGAGGAGGATGGCGCAGAGGATGGTGCCGAGCGGGTAGGTGACCGCGTACCCGATGGCGACCAGGTTCTCCTCGGTCTTCAGCTGGTCGGCGGAGAGGCCCGGCAGGTTGCCGATGGCGTCCTGGGCGACGCCGATGACGGCGGACTGGGTGAGCGCGCCGCCGAGCAGGCCGGCCGAGAGGCCGGGGCCGTACCCCAGCATCGCGGCGAAGCCCCAGGAGACCAGCAGGCCGGTGACGCAGACGACGAGCGCGTTGACGACCTGCGGCAGCCCGTCCTTCTTCAGGCCCCGGAAGAACTGGGGGCCGACCTTGTAGCCGAGGGCGAAGAGGAAGAGGGTGAAGAAGAGGTTCTTCACCGTCGCGTCGATGGTGATCTTGAACTGGGCGCCGAGCAGCAGCCCCGCGACCAGGCAGCCGGTCACGGCGCCGAGGGCGATCGCCTTGTAGCGGAGCTTCCCGAAGAGGAAGCCGAGGGCGACCGTGAGGAAGACGAGCAGTTCAGGGTGGGGCTGGAAGATGTTCCGGTTCAGGAAGTCGATCATGGAGGGGATGGCCGCCTCTCAGGCTCCGAGGAGGCCGACCAGCAGCGGGCCGGTCAGCGGGAGCAGGAAGTTGGAGAGGGTGTACGTGATCGTGTAGCCGAGCATCGGGACCGAGCTCTGCGCGACCTGGGTGATCGAGGTGATGGCCGGCGTCGAGCACTGCTGGCCCGCGATGGCGCCGATCAGCAGCGGTTTCTCGATCTTCAGCAGCTTCCGGCCGACGACCAGCGAGATCGTGGCCGGTACGAGGACCATGGCGATGCCCGCGAACGGCAGCAGCGCCCCGTACTCCTTGAGCAGCGGCCCTGCCTGCGGGCCCGAGACCAGGCCGGTGCAGGCGATGAAGATGGCCAGGCCCATGTCCTTCAGGGTGGTCGCGGCCTGCGGCGGGAAGGCGCCGAAGGTCTGGGTGCGGGAGCGGAACCAGCCGAAGAGCAGCCCGGAGATCAGGCAGCCGCCGCCGGTGCCCAGCGACATCGGCACGTCGCCGAACTCCACCACCACCTGGCCGAGCAGGGAGCCGGCGGCGATGCCGAGGCCCAGGTAGATGAAGTCGGTGGCGTCGTTCTTCACGATCGAGCCGACCTTGGAGGCCAGTCTGCCGAGCGAGGAGCGGGCGCCGACCAGGGTGAGCACGTCGCCGCGGTGGACGACGGTCTCGGGGGTGGCGGGCAGGTGCGCCTCGTTGCGGAGCACGTCGGTCACGTACACGCCGCCGGAGGCGATCTCCGGGTGCTCGGTGGTCAGCTCGTCCAGGGATTTGCCGTCCGCCGCCTTGTCGGTGAGCGAGACCTGGGTGGTGGCGAGCGGGGTGTCCAGGCCGGGGACGGCCGGGGTCTCGGGGCCGATCAGCCGGCCGGCCTCGATGATGTTGGCCCGCCGGCCGACGGTGAGGACGAGGTCGGACAGGGTCAGCGTGAAGTCGGGCGGGGGAGGGGTGAGCACCTTGCTGCCCCGCTTCACCGCCTCCACGGTGACCCGGTTGCCGAACTGCCGCTCCAGGTCCGCGACCCGGGCGCCGTCCGCCAGGGTGACGAGGAAGGTGCGGCCGACCATGCCGGGCAGCGCCACCCGCTCGTCGGCCTCCAGGCCGCCGCCGGAGCCGCGCATCCGCTCCCACAGCGCGCGGGAGGCGTCGCGGAGGTTGATCCGCAGCAGCATCGGCATGATCTGACTGGTGTAGATCACGATGGTGACGAGCCCGAAGAGGTAGCAGACCGTGTACGCGGTGGCCACGTGGCCCTGGTACTGGGTGATCTGCTCCTGCGTCAGGTCGGACAGCTTGCCGATGGCCTCGGTGGCGGTGCCGACGACCGCGGACTCGGTGGCCGCGCCGGCCAGGATGCCGGAGGCGGTGCCGACGTCCAGGTCGAACGCCTTGGCGAGGCCGAGGGCGATGCCGACGACGCAGACGACCTCGATGAGGCAGAGCGCGAAGAAGCGCAGGCTCTTGCGGTTGAGGTTGGCGAAGAACTGGGGGCCGGCGAGATAGCCGAGCGAGAAGATGAAGAGCGCGAAGAAGATCGTCTTGACGTCGTCGGAGACGGTGACCTTCGCCCAGGCGCCCATGAGCAGCGAGACGATCAGCGTCCCGCAGATGCCGCCGAGCGTGATCGGCCCGACCCGCAGCTTGCCGACGAGGTAGCCGGCGGCGAGGCAGACGAACAGGGCGAGTTCGGGATGGTCGCGCAGGACTCCCATCCGGCCTCACCCCACCCACATGGGGGAATAACCATTCAATGCGGACATAAGGGGACGCTAACAGTGGTGGATCGGCGAAGGACCGCCGCCACGCCCGTCCGGGTGAACACCCCCTCCCGGCCGGGCTCACCCCTTCACCGCCCCCCGCATCACCCCGCCCACGATCTGCCGCCCGAACACCGCCAGCACCACCAGCAGCGGCAGCGTCCCCAGCAGCGCCCCCGCCATCACCACCGACGTGTCCGGCACATAGCCCCGCCCCAGCCCCGTCAGCGCCACCTGCACCGTCGGGTTCCCCGTCTGGGTCAGCGCCAGCACCGGCCAGAAGAAGTCGTTCCACGCCGCCACGAACGACAGCATCCCCAGCACCGCCATCGCCGGCCGCGCCGCCGGCAGCACCAGGTGCCACACCACCCGCAGCGTCCCCGCCCCGTCCACCCGCGCCGCCTCCAGCAGCTCCGGCGGCAGCGCCCGCAGCAGGTGCTGGCGCAGGTAGAAGACCCCGAAGGCGGACACCAGCGAGGGCAGCACCACCGCCTGCAGCCGGTCCGTCCACCCGAGCCGGGCGATCAGCAGATAGAGCGGCACCACCCCGAGCTGCGGCGGGATCAGCATCGTCGCCCCCACCAGGAGCAGCAGCGGCCCCCGGAAGCGGAACCGCAGCCGGGCGAACGCGAACCCGGCCAGCGTCGAGAACAGCACCGTCCCCGCCGCCACCGCCCCCGCCACCAGCGCCGTGTTCGCCAGCGCCTCGCCCATCCCGCCCTCGTGCCAGGCCACCGACAGGTTCCGCCCCAGGTTCCGCCCGAACCAGAACGGCGGCGGGCTCTCCGCGAGCCGCCCGCTCGTCCGCGAGGCCGCCACCGCCGTCCACAGCAGCGGGAAGACCGACACCCCCGTGAACAGGACCAGGAGCAGGTACGTCCCCCAGCCCGCCCGCTCGTACGACTCCCCGTCCGCGTCCCGCCCGCTCACCGCGCCCCCCGCCCGCGGCGGACCCCGGCCAGCCGCACCACCGCGAACAGCACCACCAGGAGCAGCAGCATCGCCCAGGCGATCGCCGCCGCCCGCCCCAGATGGAGGTTCACCCAGCCCTGCTCGTACAGATAGAGACCCAGCGTCTGGTACTGGTGGTCGGCGCCGCCCGAGGCACCCGCCCCGCTGCTGAACAGCAGCGGCTCGCCGAACAGCTGCACCGCCCCGATCGCCGACACCAGCCCCGTGAACGCCAGCGCCGGCCGCAGCCCCGGCAGCGTGACGTGCCAGAACCGCCGCCACCGCCCCGCCCCGTCGAGCGCCGCCGCCTCGTACAGCTCCCGCGGGACCGTCTGCATCGCCGCCAGGTAGATCAGCGCGTTGTAGCCGGTCCAGCGCCAGATCACGATCGACGCGACCGCCAGCCGCGACGCCCACGGCCCGTTCTGCCAGTCCACCGGATCCAGCCCGACCAGCCCGGCCGCCCAGTTCACCAGCCCCTGGTCGCGCCCGTAGAACAGCGCGAACACCAGCGTCGCCGCCGCCACCGACGTCGCGTACGGGGCGAGCGCCGCCACCCGGAAGAACAGCCGCCCGCGCAGCCGGGAGTCCAGCAGGTGCGCCACGCCGAGCGCGAGCAGCAGCTGCGGCACGGTCGCGAGCACCCCGATCACCACCGTGTTCGCCAGCGCGTTCCAGAAGAAGTCGTCGGTGAGCAGCCGGGCGTAGTTGTGCGCCCCCACCCACTCCCGGGCCTCCGGCGCCGTCAGCTCCACCCGGAACAGCGAGGTCCAGGCCGTCGCCGCCAGCGGGAACAGCCCGAACGCCCCGAACAGCAGGAAGAACGGCGCGATCAGCACGTACGGCGCGGCCCGCGACCGCAGCCGCCCCGACCGCTCCCGCCGCCGGGCCCGCCCGGACCGCGCCGGCACCGCCGGGGCGGCCGGCGCGAGCACCCGTTCCCTCACGTCCTCGGTCATCTCCCTCACCGGTCGAGCGCGTTGTCGATGGCCTTCATCGCCGCCCGCCACGCCGACTCCGGCGACCGGCCCGTCTGGTCGACCTGGAGCATCCCGGTGTCGGAGAGGATCTGGTTCACCAGCCCGTCCTTCGGCCCGACCGGCGCCACCGGCACCCCCCTGGCCGCCGCCGAGTAGATCCGGCCCACCGGCGCACCGCCGAAGTACGGGTGCCGGGCCTCCCGCACCTGCGGCAGGCCGAACGCCGCCTGGGCACTGGGGAAGCTGCCGCGCCGCTCGAAGAGGACCGCCTGCTGCTCGGGCGCGGTCAGCCAGGCCGCCAGCTCCGCCGCCTCCGCCACGTGCTTCCCGGCCGCCGGGACGACCAGGAAGGAACCGCCCCAGTTCCCCGGCCGGGGCGCCTCGGCGACGTCCCACTTCCCCTCGCCGTCCGGGCCGCCCTTGTCCTGGATGTAGCCGAGCATCCACGCCGGGCAGGCGATCGAGGCGAACCGGCCGTGCGCGAAGCCCTGGTCCCAGTCGGGGGTGAACTGCTGGAGCCGGGCGGTCAGTCCGTGCGCGGCGAACTCCGCGCCGAGCTCCCACGCGGCCCGTACGGCGGGGTTGGACGCCACCACGAGCCGGCCGTCCGCGTCGTAGTACCGCAGCCGCGCCCCGGAGATCACCGCGGCCATCACCCCGGACGCCGAGTCGGTGAACGCCACGCCCTCGGGCGCCCGCTCGGCGAACCGCCGTCCCGTCTCCAGGTACTTCCGCCAGTCCCCGGCCCACAGCCGCCCGACCTGCTCCCGGTCGGTGGGCAGTCCGGCGGCGGCGAAGTGGTCCTTGCGGTAGCAGACGGCCAGCGGCCCGATGTCGGTGCCGAGCCCCAGCACCCGCCCGTCGCCGGTCCGCGCCTGCGCCCACTTCCACGGCAGGAAGGCGTCCTCGTCCGCGCCCGGCGCGTGCGCCAGGTCCGCCAGCCGGCCCGCCTGGGTGTCGACGACCTCCGCGATGTTGCCGACCTCGACGGCCTGGAGGTCGGCGAGCCCGGCGCCGGCCGTGAGGTGGGTGAGCAGCTGCGGGTAGTAGACGTCGGCGCGGGTGAGGGAGGTCTGCCGGATCGCGACGTCCGGGTGGAGCCGCATGTACGCGTCGTAGAGCCCGGCCTCCTTCAGTCCGAAGGTGCCGTAGACCCCGACGGTGAGGGTCACCGGGCGGCCCGAGCCGTCGACGGTCCCGCCGGTGCCGGCGGCCGGCGGGACGGGCGGGTCGGTGGAGCAGGCGACGGGCAGCGGCAGCGCGGCGGCGAGCAGCAGGGCGAGGGCCCGCAGGCGCTGCCCTCGTGGTCGTGTCGCGGTCCTCCACCCCATGGCTCCCGACCGTAGGCGGCGGGGGCGGGGCGGTCCGCGGGGCGGCGCCGGGGCCCGCGCCCGGCTCACCCGTCCGGCCCATCGGCCGGCGGCGCCGCGCGCTCTCCGCGGCGCTCCGTGCTCCCCGCGGCGCTCGGGAGGACGCGGAAACGACCGAGGCCCCGGTTCTTCCGAACCGGGGCCTCGGCCCTCAGGGTGAGTAACGGGACTCGAACCCGCGACATCCTGGACCACAACCAGGTGCTCTACCAGCTGAGCTATACCCACCACGACCGGCGGTTTTTCCGAAGGTTTCCCCGACCGGCCGAGAAGAAGTCTACAGGGTTCCGAGGGGTGCTCGCGCACACGTTTTCCCCGGGTGCGCGAGCGGGCCCTTCCGGACGGTCCTACTCCGCCGGGACGACGTGCCGGGCCGCGATCTCCTTCGCGGTCTCCGAGTCCGGACCGGGCTGTGGCACGAAGACCGCCTCCCGGTAGTAGCGCAGCTCGGCGATGGACTCCCGGATGTCGGCGAGCGCCCGGTGGTTGCCGTTCTTCTCCGGACTGTTGAAGTACGCCCTCGGGTACCAGCGGCGCGCCAGCTCCTTGACCGAGGACACATCGACGATCCGGTAGTGCAGGTGACTCTCCAGGGCGGGCATGTCCCGGGCGAGGAAGCCGCGGTCGGTGGAGACCGAGTTCCCGCACAGCGGCGCCTTGCCGGGCTCCTTCACGTGCTCGCGGATGTACGCGAGGACCTGCGCCTCCGCGTCGGCCAGCGTGGTGCCGCCGGGCAGCGCGTCCAGGAGTCCGGAGGCGGTGTGCATCTGGCGCACGATCTCCGGCATGGTCTCCAGGGCGCGGTCCGGCGGGCGGATCACGATGTCCACGCCTTCGCCGAGCACGTTCAGTTCCGAGTCGGTGACCAGCGCGGCCACCTCGATGAGTGCGTCGTCCGTCAGCGAGAGCCCGGTCATCTCGCAGTCGATCCACACCATGCGATCGTTCATGCGTCCTACCTTAGGCGGCGACGGCGCCCCGGCGACGCCCCCGGGCGCGCACCGGACAGGCCGACGGGCGCCCGGGGAAGGTGTCCCCGGACGCCCGTCGGTCCCGCGTCACGCCGCTTGTGGCGGCGCAGTCCTCGGCGCCGCTACTGCGCGCTCCGCTGGCCCGGCAGCGCGGCCCGGCCCGGCGTGTAGGCGTCGCCCTGCGGCTTGCCCGGCTCCAGCGGCCCCCCGGGGCGGCGGATTCCGGCCGCCACCTGCGCGGGCACCACGGGGTCCAGGACCGCCGTCGCCGGCTCGCTCTGCGGCCGGCGGGCCCGGTACGCCGCCCGGTAGGCCGCCGGCGAGGAGCCGAGCTGCCGCCGGAAGTGGCCGCGCAGCGCCACCGGCGAGCGGAAGCCGCAGCGCCCCGCGACCTCGTCCACCGAGTAGTCCGACGTCTCCAGCAGCCGCTGCGCCTGGAGCACCCGCTGGGTGATCAGCCACTGGAGCGGCGCGGAGCCGGTCAGCGAGCGGAAGCGGCGGTCGAAGGTCCGCCGTGACATGTACGCACGGGCCGCCAGGGTCTCCACGTCGAACTGCTCGTGGAGGTGCTCCAGCGCCCAGGCCACGACCTCGGCGAGCGGGTCGGAGCCGATCTCCTCGGGTAAAGACCTGTCGAGGTAGCGCTCCTGACCGCCGCTGCGCCGCGGCGGGACGACCAGCCGGCGCGCCAGCGCGCCCGCGGCCTCGGTGCCGTGGTCGGTCCGCACGATGTGCAGACACAGATCGATTCCGGCCGCGGTGCCGGCGGAGGTGAGCACGTCCCCGTCGTCGACGAAGAGCTCCCGCGGGTCCACGTGGACCGACGGGTAGCGCTTGGCGAGCGTCGGCGCGTACATCCAGTGCGTGGTCGCCGGGCGGCCGTCGAGCAGGCCGGCCGCGGCGAGGACGAACGCCCCGGTGCACAGGCCGACGATCCTCGCGCCCTCCTCGTGCGCCCTGCGGAGCGCCTCCAGCGCCTCCGGCGGCGGCGGCGAGGTGATCGAACGCCAGGCGGGGACGACGACCGTCCCGGCGCGGCCGATCGCCTCCAGGCCGTACGGCGCGGTGAGCTCGAGCCCGCCCGTGGTCCGCAGGGGGCCCTCCTCACCGGCGCAGACCAGCAGCCGGTAGCGCGGCACGCCGGCGTCCTGCCGGTCGATGCCGAACACGGAGAGCGGGATGGAGCTCTCGAAGATGGGGCCGCCGCTGAACAGCAGCACCGCGACGACTTCGCGACGGCGGCGCCCGGACAGCTTCCGTGCGACCTCCGGTGCGGCGGAGTCCTGGCTCATGGTGCTAAGCCCCCCTCGGTGTTCGCGTCTCCCTGGTCGTGTCGCTGTGCCACGTTTCCCCTCGGTTTTGCACGAGACCCCAGTCTTCGGTACCCATGATCGAATCTACTGCGTCCCGTGGCGCCGGCGTGACAACTTCTCCATCCGGCACATTGTCGACAAGGCCACTTGGCGTGAAGCGATCGATCGCCGGGTGATCGGCCGGAGGGACCCCCGAAGGGGCTCCCGGGCGGCGAAGTGGCCGTACGCGACGGGTGCGGCCCCCGGGGTCAGGGCTTTTCCCGGGGAGCGGGGACAGGCTGCCGTACCGTTTCGGCAAGGACGCGCCGAGAACTTCAAGTTGGCTGAAAACGTATGGGATCGGCTGTGCGAACCTGTCAACTCGGCGGGGGCCGGAGGGCCCCGTTCAGCCCCGGCGGCGCCCCCGGGCGCCCGTTCCGCCCGCCGCGCCCTCCGCCCGCAGCCCCCGCTCGGCCCGGCGCAGCAGCAGCCGGCACGCGGCCGTCACCGACGCCAGCCCTAGCGCGGCCCCGCCGGCCCCGCCCAGCGAGGTCCCGAAGGCGACGAGCACCAGCGGGACGAGGGCGCAGCAGAAGACGGCCCAGCGGACCACGTCGCCGGCCGGGTCCCCGAACCCGCCGCCGGCCGCGTCCGGAGCCGCCCCGCCGCCGGCCGCCGCACCCGCGCCCGGCCCGGCCGGTCCGCCCGTCTCCGGGGCGGCGGGCGCCGCGGGGCCCGGCACCCGGGCGCGCCTGCGGGAGCGGACGGCGGGAGCGGAAGGAGCGGAGGCGGGGGTGGACGGGACGGGCACGGGCGGTCTCCCTGCGGCGGCGATCCGGACGGGAGGGGAACGAGGAACGGAACGCTCCGGTCACTCTGAGCGACGCCCGTTCGGCCCTGGCGGGGGCGGTCGGAGGACACCTGTAGGGCACATCCGGCATTGCCAGATGGTGAACCCTTCGTGCATCCTCCGGGGGACACCGCGCGCGCCGACCCGCGCACGGGCGGTCAGCACAGCGGGTGGGGCACGGCGGACCCTGGGCAGGAGAGGAGTGTCGCCGTACCCTTGGGGGTATGGGCTTGGGAAGATGATTCCCGGACACAGCTCCGCCGCCACCCGTCGCGCTCCCCTCCACCGTCCCTTCCCACGAGGACTTCCCTAGCCGAGACACCGATGGCCGGTCACGAATTCCCCGAACCCGCGGACCGCAAGCGCGTCGCCGACTCCACGGTCGACCCCCTCGCGGTCGAACAGCCACGCCACGCCTGCGACCCGGCCTTCCGGCACGGAGTGGTCGTCGGCTTCGACGGCTCCATGTCCAGCGAGCGCGCCCTCGCGTACGCCATCGGCATGGCCCGGCGCTCCGGCTCCGGCCTGATCATCGTGCACGTCGCGAACCGGCTCCCCACCACCGTGTGGGCCGGCTGCGAGCCGCCCGTCTTCGTCGACGTCCCGGACCACCGCACCGAGGTGCTGGGCCTGGAGCTGGCCTGCGCCGACCACCTCTCCGAGGTGCCGTGGATCCTGGTGGAGCGCGGCGGGGACATCTGCCACGAGCTGGAGGAGGTCGGCCGCGAGTACTCGGCCGACGCGATCGTGGTCGGCTCGACGCACGGCATCGTCGGACGGATCTTCGGCTCGGTGGCCGGCCGCCTCGCCCGCCGCGCCCAGCGCCCCGTGATCGTCATCCCCTGACACCGCCGGATCGCCTGACGCCCGCCGGTCCCCTGGCGCTCGCCGGCCCCTTGGCGCCCCCGGATCCCCTGGCGCCTGCCGGACTCCCTGGCGCCCTGGCCCCCCTCGAAGCCCCGGCGGCGGCTCGGCCGCATCACCTGACCCTCCCTCAACTCCCTTGGCGCGCCGATAAATTCTGCCCGCCTCAGGTGATTTGTGCGCTTGTGAAGGGTAGTTAAAGAGCACCGGAAACAGCAGCTCACGCGGCATCACCGCTCGTTCGAAGGGAGCCCCACGTGAACAAGGACGTCGCGTCGGGGAACGGCACCTCCACCCTCGGAAACCTCGCACTCGGACTGACCCTCCTGGCCTTCGGCCTGGGCGGCACCGGTGTGATCGACAACGTCGCGGCAGCCGATGCCGCGGGCCTCGCCACCTGGGTCGGCGGCGTGGCGCTCTTCCTGGTCGGCCTGCTCGCCCTGCGGGCGGGCGACACCGGCGACGGCACGGCCTTCACGGCGCTCGGCGCCTTCTGGTTCACCTGGGGGACCGGAGTGGGCGGCGGCGCCTCGGCGGACGCGGCCGGGCTCTTCCTGCTCCTGTGGGCGCTCCTGGCCCTCACGCTGACGCTGGCCGCGAAGGGCGCCGGCGCCCTCGGCCAGGGTGTGTACGGCCTGCTGTTCCTGGCCCTGCTGCTCTCCGGCGTCGCCGCGCTGGCGGGCAACGAGGGCCTCGGCAAGGCGGGCGGCTGGGTGGCCGCGCTGGCGGGCCTCGCGGCCTGGTACGGCGCCACGGCGGCGGTCGCCGGCTGGCCGGCCCTGAGCCGCGCGCGCGGCGGCAGCACGGCGGCGGCGGCCTAGCCGACCGAGCCCGAAATAAGCACAGCAGAACGGCCCCCCGCGCTCCTGGGAAGCGCGGGGGGCCGTTCCTCGTGTCCGGTCGGTTCCGCCGGGGGACAGGCCCGGCGTACGGCTCCGGGGGACAGGCCCGGGGCCGTGGCGTGCTCGGCGGGTGACAGGTCCCGCCGGGCGACTACTCGACCGTGACGGACTTGGCCAGGTTCCGCGGCTTGTCGATGTCGCGGCCCATGGCGAGGGCGGTGTGGTACGCGAAGAGCTGGAGCGGGATGCCCATGAGGATCGGGTCGAGCTCGTCCTCGTTCTTGGGGACCACGATGGTGTGGTCGGCCTTCTCCTGGTGCTGGTGCGCGACCGCGAGGATGCGGCCGGAGCGGGCCTTGATCTCCTCCAGGGCGGCGCGGTTCTTCTCCAGCAGGTCGTCGTCGGGGACGATCGCGACCGTCGGCAGGGCCGGCTCGATGAGGGCGAGCGGGCCGTGCTTCAGCTCGGAGGCCGGGTACGCCTCGGCGTGGATGTAGGAGATCTCCTTCAGCTTGAGGGAGGCCTCCAGGGCGACCGGGTAGCCCCGGACGCGGCCGATGAACATCATCGACTGGGCGCCGGCGTACTCCTTGGCCAGCTCCTTGATCTCGTCCTCGCTCTTGAGGATCTCCTCGATCTGCGCGGGCAGCTTGCGCAGGCCCTCGATGATCCGCTTGCCGTCGGTGACGGACAGGTCGCGGATGCGGCCGAGGTGGAGGGCGAGGAGCGCGAAGGCGACGACCGTGTTGGTGAAGCACTTGGTGGAGACGACGCAGACCTCGGGGCCGGCGTGGACGTAGACGCCGCCGTCGGCCTCGCGGGCGATGGCGGAGCCGACCACGTTGACCACGCCGAGGACGCGGGCGCCCTTGCGCTTGAGCTCCTGGACGGCGGCGAGCACGTCGTACGTCTCACCGGACTGGGAGACGGCGATGTACAGGGTGTCGGGGTCCACGACCGGGTTGCGGTAGCGGAACTCGGAGGCCGGCTCGGCGTCGGCCGGGATGCGGGCCATGCCCTCGATGAGGGAGGCGCCGATCAGACCGGCGTGGTACGAGGTGCCGCAGCCGAGGATCTTGATGCGGCGGATGGTGCGGGCCTCGCGCGGGTCGAGGTTGAGGCCGCCGAGGTGCACGGTGGAGAAGCGGTCGTCGATCCGGCCGCGCAGCACGCGGTCGACCGCGTCGGGCTGCTCGGAGATCTCCTTGTGCATGTACGTGTCGTGGCCGCCCATGTCGTAGGAGGCGGCCTCCCACTCGACGGTCTCGGGGGTCGCCGTGGTGGAGGCGCCCGCGACCGTGTAGGTGCGGAAGTCGTCGGCCTTCAGGGTGGCCATCTCGCCGTCGTCGAGGGTGACGACCTGGCGGGTGTGGGCGATGAGCGCGGCCACGTCGGAGGCGACCAGCATCTCCTTCTCGCCGATGCCGAGGATGACCGGGGAGCCGTTGCGGGCGACGACGATGCGGTCGGCGAAGTCGGCGTGCATGACGGCGATGCCGTAGGTGCCCTCGATGACCTTGAGCGCCTCGCGGACCTTGTCCTCGAGGGTCTCGGCCTGGGAGCGGGCGATGAGGTGGGTGATGACCTCGGTGTCGGTCTCGGAGGCGAAGACGACGCCGTCGGCCTCCAGCTTGGCGCGCAGCTCGGCGGCGTTGTCGACGATGCCGTTGTGGACGACCGCGACCTTGTTCTCGGGGTCCAGGTGCGGGTGCGAGTTGTGGTCGCTGGGGGCGCCGTGGGTGGCCCAGCGGGTGTGCGCGATGCCGGTGGTGCCGGAGAAGCGCTTGGGGACGCGGGCTTCCAGGTCGCGGACCCGGCCCTTGGCCTTGACCATCTTCAGCGCCGCGCTCTTCGGGCTGTTGACGACCATGCCGGCGGAGTCGTACCCGCGGTACTCCAGGCGGGCCAGGCCCTCCAGGAGCAGCGGCGCCACGTCGCGCTTACCGATGTAACCGACAATTCCGCACATAAAGGAAACCCCTCCGGTTGGTGATGATGGTGCCGCTCGTCCGGGACGAGAGGGCCGGGCTAGCCGTAGACGATCCGGCGCAGCTGCCGGAGCGAGAGCTCCGGCGGTGCGACGGCCCGGTGCGGCAGCTCGCCCGCGATCCGTTCGAAGATCTCGGCGTTCACCGCGCCGCCGGACTGCAGCTCGCGGTGGCGGCGGCGGACGAACTCCTCGGTCGTCTCGTCGAAGTACGCCAGCACGTCGAGCACCACCCGGGCGGCCTCACCACGCTGGAGCGCGGTGCTCCGGACCAGGTGGTCGATGAGGTCGTCATGGGACGGGCGGCGTTCGAGCACCCATGAATACTGAGGGGTACCCGGCGCTTCCCGCAAGAATCCTGCCCGAAATCGGGCAGAGACTGCATGATCATCGGCCCTGGCACGCCACTTGGTCCAGACCTTGACCAGATGTGGCGGGGGCGGTACGCATGGTGACCCGCCCGCGACCGAAGGGGACCGCCCGTGAGACGGCGCCTGATCGCCCCCGCAGTCCTGCTCCTCGCCGCCGCCCTCGGCTGTACGGAGGCGGGCACCGCCGCTCCCGCCCCGGGCGCGGACGCCGTCCCGGCCGCCGAGCCCGAGGTCCGCCCGCTCGGCCGGATCATCCCGGCCCCCGCCTCCGTCGAGCCCGGCGGCGCCCCGTACGTCCTCACCGCCGCCACCCGCATCGGCGCCCCCGCCCATCCGGGCGCCCGGGCCGTCGCCGAACAGCTCGCCGCCGCCCTGCGCCCCGCCACCGGCTTCCGCCTCCCGGTCGTCACCGACGGCTCCGCCGACCTCCGCCTCCGCCTCGACCCGGCGGCCGGCCCCCTCGGCGAGGAGGGGTACGAGCTCCGCTCCGCCCCCGGCCGCCTCACCCTGACCGCCCGCACCCCCGCCGGCCTCTTCCGCGGCGTCCAGACCGTCCGCCAGCAGCTCCCCGCCGCCGTCGAGCGCGACACCGTCCAGCACCGCGCCTGGCGGATCGCCGGCGGCACCGTCACCGACGTCCCGCGCTTCCCCTACCGGGGCGCCATGCTCGACGTCGCCCGGCACTTCTTCACGCCCGGGGAGGTGAAGGCGTACATCGACCGGATCGCCCTGTACAAGTACAACGTCCTGCACCTCCATCTCACCGACGACCAGGGATGGCGGATCGCGATCGGCTCCCGGCCGGCGCTCACCGCCGCCGGAGCCGCCACCGAGGTCGGCGGCGGACCCGGCGGCTTCTACACCCAGGACGAGTACCGCGCGATCGTCCGGTACGCCGCCGCCCGCCACATCGAGGTGATCCCCGAGATCGACATGCCCGGCCACACCCACGCCGCCCTGGTCGCGTACCCGGAGCTGACCTGCGACGGAAAGCCCCGGCAGCCGTACACCGGCATCGAGGTCGGCTTCTCCACCCTCTGCGCCCGCAAGGAGGAGGTGTACGCCTTCGCCGACGACGTGCTGCGCGAGATCGCCGCCCTCACCCCCGGCCGGTACGTCCACATCGGCGGCGACGAGGCGACGTCCACCAGCCCCGCCGACTACCGCGCCTTCATGGACCGCGTCCAGCCGCTCGTCGCGAGGCACGGCAAGAAGGTGATGGCCTGGCACCAGCTCGCCGGCGGCGCCACGCCCGCGCCCGGAGCCCTGATCCAGTACTGGGGCCTGGACCGCACCGCGGCGGAGGAGAAGGAGACGGTCGCCGCGGCCGCCCGCGCCGGCGCCGGCGTCGTCCTCTCGCCCGCCGACCGCGCGTACCTCGACATGAAGGAGGAGGCGGGCACCCCGCTCGGCCTGACGTGGGCCGGCACGGTCTCCGTCCGCCGGGCGTACGAATGGGATCCGGGCACCCACCTCCCCGGCGTCCCCGAGGCCGCGGTCCGGGGCGTCGAGGCCCCGCTCTGGACCGAGACCCTCGCCACCCCCGCCCACCTCGACCGGATGGCCTTCCCCCGCCTCCCCGGCCTCGCCGAACTCGGCTGGTCCCCGGCCGAAGCCCGCGACTGGGACGCGTACCGCCTCCGCCTGGCCGAACAGGCCCCGCGCTTCGAGGCCTTGGGCATCGACTGGTACCGCTCCCCGGACGTCCCCTGGCCGGCCGGGAGCTGAGGCGGCGTCGGGGGCGGCGGGCGGGCGTCCGGGCCCGGGCGCGGTGTGATCCAGCACTCGGGGGCCCGGCTCTGTTGATCGGTGTGAGGTTAGGCTAACCTACCCTCGACTTGCCCAGGCCGACCCCGGCACGTACCGAAAGCGACCTCGCCATGCCCAGCAACGCCCGAGCCACTTCCCTCACCCGCCGCGGCATCCTCGCCGCGGGCGGCGCCCTCGGGCTCGGCGCCGTGCTCGCCGCCTGCGGTGACGGTGAGAAGACCAAGGGCGGCGGCGCCTCCGCCTCCGCCTCCGCCAAGTCCGGTTCCTGGGAGTTCAAGGACGACCGCGGCCAGACCGTGAAGGCGAAGTCGGTGCCGAAGAACATCGTCGCCTTCACCGGCACGGCCGCCGCCCTCAAGGACTTCGGCGTCGAGGTCACCGGCGTCTTCGGCCCGACCTACGTCGAGGACCCGAAGACCAAGGAGAAGAAGCCGGACGTGCAGGCCGGCGACCTCGACATCACCAAGGTCAAGGTCATCGGCAACGTCTGGGGCGAGTTCAACATCGAGGAGTACCTCAAGCTCCAGCCCGAGGTGCTCATCACCGACATGTGGGAGAAGGACGCCCTCTGGTACGTGCCGGAGGAGCAGAAGGCGAAGATCCTGAAGATCGCGCCGAGCGTCGCCCTGTGGGCCGCCGGCAAGTCGATGCCGTCCGTCCTCCAGCGCCACGCCGACCTGGCCGCCTCGCTCGGCGCCGACGTCAACAGCGAGCGCGTGAAGAAGGACAAGGCCCGCTTCGAGGCCGCCGCCGAGCGCCTGCGCAAGGTCGCCCAGGGCAAGAAGGACATCAAGGTCCTCATCGGCTCCGGCTCCCCGGACACCTTCTACGTCTCGACCCCGGTCCGCCCGACCGACACGCTCTTCTTCCAGGAGCTGGGCCTCAACATCGTCGTCCCGAAGAAGCTGGACCCGTCCGGCTGGTTCGAGCTCCTCAGCTGGGAGAACGTCGACGCCTACAAGGCCGACGTCATCCTGCTCGACAACCGCACCGGCACCCTCCAGCCCGAGCAGCTGAAGGCCAAGCCGACCTGGGCCGCCCTGCCCGCCGTCAAGGCCGGCCAGGTCTTCCCGCGCGTGACCGAGCCCGTCTACTCCTACGCCAAGTGCGCCCCGCTGCTGGAGGACCTGGCGACCGCCCTGGAGAACGCGAAGAAGGTGGCCTGACCCCATGACGAACGCCGAGACCGCCCCGTTCCAGTTCTTCTCCCTCCAGGTCGACCGGACGCGGCGGCTCGGCCCGTCACTGGTCCGCGTCACCTTCACCGGGGAGGACCTGCAGCGCTTCGCCGCCGGCGGGCGCGACCAGTCGCTCTCGCTCTTCCTGCCGCACCCCGGCCAGGACGCCCCCGTCCTGCCTCCGCTGGACGACCCGGACATGTACGCGATCCTCGGCGCCTGGCGGGCCATGCCGGACGACGTCCGGGCCGTGATGCGCTCGTACACCGTCCGCGCCCAGCGCACCGAGCCCGTGCACGAGGTCGACATCGACTTCGCCGTCCACGAGGACGGCGGCCCGGCCTGCCGCTGGGCGCAGCACGCCGCGCCCGGTGACCGGGTGGTCGTCCTCGGCCCGGCGGTCGCCGACAACACCGGCGTCCGCTTCCGGCTGCCGGACGGCGCCGACTCGGTGCTGATCTGGGCGGACGAGACGGCGCTGCCCGCCGCCTCCGCGATCCTGGAGTGGCTGCCGGCCGAGACCCGCGCCCAGGTCTACCTCGAAGTGCCGTACTCCGGCGACCGGATGGAGCTGGCGACAGAGGCGGACGCCACCGTCACCTGGCTGGTCCGGGAGGAGGGCGCGCCCTCCGGCCTGGAGGCGGTCGCGGGCGCGGAGCTGCCCGGGGAGTCGCCGTACGTGTGGATCGCGGGCGAGTCCGGCGCGGTGAAGGCGCTGCGGCGGCACTTCGTGCGCGAGCGCGGGCTGGACCGGCGCCGGGTGACGTTCGTGGGCTACTGGCGCAAGGGTCTGTCCGAGGACGCCCTGCGCGAGGTGCCGGACGAGACGGCGCAGGACGCGGAGCGCGACGAGGCGGCGCCGGCTTCGGCGTAGCGCCCCTTCCGTCACGTCGCGGCCCCTCAACCTTCACCGGTCGGGGGGCCGTTGTCGTATCAAATTAGGTTAGGCTAACCTTACTTCGACATCGCCGGTTGGAGACCGCGTCCCCTCGTCCCGGAAGGGCCCCCACATGCGCTCGCACCTGCTCAACGACACCACGGCGGAGAGCTACCGACGCTCCGTCACCGAAGGAGTCGAGCGGGTGGCGAGGAAACTCGCCACGACGCGCGGCCCGTTCACCGGCGTCACCCCGGCCGAACTCGCCCCCGTCATCGACGCCGTGGACCTCGACCGGCCCCTCGGCGACGCCTCCGCCGCCCTCGACGAGCTGGAGGACGTCTACCTCCGCGACGCGGTCTACTTCCACCACCCGCGCTACCTCGGCCACCTCAACTGCCCGGTCGTCATCCCCGCCGTCCTCGGCGAGGCCGTCCTCTCGGCCGTCAACTCCTCCCTCGACACCTGGGACCAGTCCGCCGGCGGCACCCTCATCGAGCGCAAGCTCATCGCCTGGACCACCGCCCGCATCGGCCTCGGCCCGCTCGCCGACGGCGTCTTCACCAGCGGCGGCACCCAGTCCAACCTCCAGGCCCTGCTGCTCGCCCGCGAGGAGGCCGGCACCACCGACCTCGCCAAGCTCCGCATCTTCTCCTCCGAGTGCAGCCACTTCTCCGTCCAGAAGTCGGCCACCCTCCTCGGCCTCGGCCGCGACGCCGTCGTCTCGATCCCCGTCGACAAGAACCGGCGCATGCAGTCCGTCGTCCTCGCCGCCGAACTGGAGGCGTGCCGCGCCGAGGGCCTCGTCCCCATGGCCATCGTCGCCACCGCCGGCACCACCGACTTCGGCTCCATCGACCCGCTGCCCGAGATCGCCGCCCTCGCCGAGGAGTACGGCGCCTGGATGCACGTCGACGCCGCCTACGGCTGCGGCCTGCTCGCCTCCCTCAAGCGCCGCCACCTCCTCGACGGCATCGAGCGCGCCGACTCGGTCACCGTCGACTACCACAAGTCCTTCTTCCAGCCGGTCAGTTCCTCCGCCGTGCTGGTCCGCGACGGGGCCACCCTGCGCCACGCCACCTACCACGCCGACTACCTCAACCCCCGGCGCACCGTGGCCGAGCAGATCCCCAACCAGGTCGACAAGTCGCTCCAGACCACCCGCCGCTTCGACGCCCTCAAACTGTGGATGACCCTCCGCGTCATGGGCGCCGACGGCGTCGGCGAACTCTTCGACGAGGTCTGCGACCTGGCCGCCGCCGGCTACGACCTGCTCGCCGCCGACCCCCGCTACGACGTGGTCGTCGAGCCGCAGCTGTCCACCCTCGTCTACCGCTACGTCCCCGAGGACGTGACCTCGCCCGCCGAGATCGACCGCGCCAACCTCTACGCCCGCAAGGCGCTCTTCGCGTCGGGCGAGGCCGTCGTCGCCGGCACCAAGGTCGACGGCCGCCAGTACCTCAAGTTCACCTTGCTCAACCCCGAGACCACGGTGTCCGACATCGCCGCCGTCCTCGATCTGATCGCCGGCCACGCCGAGCAGTACCTGGGAGAGAACCTTGTCCACGCCTGAGATCGCTGAGATCCACGACTTCATCGGGATCGGGCTCGGTCCGTTCAACCTCGGACTCGCCTGCCTGACCGAACCCATCGACGAGCTGAACGGCCTCTTCCTGGAGACCAAGCCCGACTTCGAGTGGCACTCCGGGATGTTCCTCGACGGCGCCCACCTCCAGACGCCGTTCATGTCGGACCTGGTCACTCTCGCCGACCCGACCTCCCCGTACTCCTTCCTCAACTACCTGAAGGAGAAGGGCCGGCTGTACTCGTTCTACATCCGCGAGAACTTCTACCCGCTGCGCGCCGAGTACAACGACTACTGCCGCTGGGCCGCGAACCGCCTCACGTCGATCCGCTTCTCCACCACCGTCACCTCCGTCGCGTACGACGAGGCCTCCGAGGTGTACGCGGTCACCACCGACGCCGGCGACACCTACCGGACCCGCCGGATCGTCCTCGGCACCGGCACCCCGCCCTACCTCCCGGAGTCCTGCCGCGACCTCGGCGGCGACCTCCTCCACAACTCGGCGTACGTGCCGAACAAGGCCGCCCTCCAGCGCAAGAAGTCGATCACGATCGTCGGCAGCGGCCAGTCCGCCGCCGAGATCTACTACGACCTCCTGTCCGAGATCGACGTCCACGGCTACAAGCTCAACTGGGTGACCCGCTCCCCGCGCTTCTTCCCGCTGGAGTACACCAAGCTCACCCTCGAGATGACCTCCCCCGAGTACGTGGACTACTTCCACGCGCTCCCCGAGGAGACCCGCTACCGCCTGGAGACCCAGCAGAAGGGCCTCTTCAAGGGCATCAACGGCGACCTCATCGACGGCATCTTCGACCTGCTCTACCAGAAGAACTTCGCCGGCCCGGTCCCCACCCGCCTGCTCACCAACTCCGCGCTGCACACCGCCTCGTACGACGAGACCAGCGGCACGTACACCCTCGGCTTCCGCCAGGAGGAGCAGGAGAAGGACTACGAGATCGAGACCGAGGGCCTCGTCCTCGCCACCGGCTACAAGTACACCGTCCCGGCCTTCCTGGAGCCCGTCCGCGACCGCCTCCGGTTCGACGGACAGGGCCGCTTCGACCTCGCCCGCAACTACGCGATCGACACCACCGGCCGCCAGGTCTTCCTCCAGAACGCCGGCGTCCACACCCACTCGATCACCTCGCCGGACCTGGGCATGGGCCCGTACCGCAACGCGTACATCATCCGGGAGATGCTGGGCTCCGAGTACTACCCCGTCGAGAAGACCATCGCGTTCCAGGAGTTCACCGTATGACCGTCCAGATCCGTCCCCTCGATCCGCTGACGGACGCGGAACTGATCCACCCGTGGGTCACCCACCCCAAGGCCGCCTTCTGGATGATGCAGGACGCGCAGGTCCAGGACGTCGAGCGCGCCTACATGGAGATCGCCGCCCACCCGCACCACGACGCCTTCATCGGCCTCGTCGACGGCGAGCCCGCCTTCCTCATGGAGCGGTACGACCCCTCGCGGGTGGAGCTCGTCGGGCTCTACGAGGCGCAGCCCGGCGACGTCGGCATGCACTTCCTGGTGGCGCCCACGGACACCCCCGTGCACGGCTTCACCCGCAAGGTGATCACCGCCGTGATGGCCGAGCTGTTCGCAGACCCGGCGACCGCCCGCGTGGTCGTCGAGCCCGACGTGCGCAACAAGGCCGTCCACGCGCTCAACGAGGCCGTCGGCTTCGTGCCCGAGCGCGAGATCCAGAAGCCGGAGAAGAAGGCCCTGCTGAGCTTCTGCACCCGCGCCCAGTTCGAGACCGCCGTCGGAGCCCTGATATGAACCCCGTCGCGCACCTCACCCCCGAGCGCTGGGCCGCCGCCAACCGCGCCCTGATCCGCAAGGGCCTCGCCGAGTTCGCCCACGAGCGGCTGCTGAACCCGCAGGAGCTGGGCGAGTCCCGCTACCGCGTCCTCAGCGACGACGGCGCCACCGAGTACCGCTTCACCGCGGACCGCTTCGCCCTCGACCACTGGCAGGTCTACGCCGACTCGATCAGCCGCCACCGCGGCGACGAGCAACTGCCTCTGGACGCCCTCCAGTTCGTCACCGAACTGCGCGGCTCCCTCGGCCTCAGCGACGAGATCCTGCCGGTCTACCTGGAGGAGATCTCCTCCACCCTCTCCGGCACCGCCTACAAGTCGGCCAAGCCGCAGGTGCCCGCCGCCGAGCTGGCCCGGGCCGGCTTCCAGGACATCGAGACGGGGATGACCGAGGGCCACCCCTGCTTCGTCGCCAACAACGGCCGCCTCGGCTTCGGCGTCGACGAGTACCACGCCTACGCCCCCGAGGCCGCCAGCCCCCTCCACCTCGTGTGGCTGGCCGCCCGCCGCGACCGGGCCGCCTTCACCGCCGGCGCCGGCATCGAGTACGACGCCTTCATCCGCGCCGAGCTCGGCGACGCCGCCGTCGACCGCTACGCCGGGATCCTCACCGAGCGCGGCCTCGACCCCGCCGACTACCTCCTGATGCCGGTCCACCCCTGGCAGTGGTGGAACAAGCTGTCGGTGACCTTCGCCGCCGAGGTGGCCCAGCAGCGCCTGGTCTACCTGGGCGAGGGCGACGACGCCTACCTGGCGCAGCAGTCCATCCGCACCTTCTTCAACACCACCGACCCGGCCAAGCACTACGTGAAGACCGCCCTGTCGGTCCTCAACATGGGCTTCATGCGCGGCCTGTCCGCCGCCTACATGGAGGCCACCCCGGCCATCAACGACTGGCTGGCGCAGCTCATCGAGTCGGACCCCGTCCTCACGGAGGCCCGGTTCTCGATCATCCGCGAGCGGGCGGCGGCCGGCTACCGGCACCTGGAGTACGAGGCCGCCACCGACCGCTACTCGCCGTACCGCAAGATGCTCGCGGCGCTGTGGCGCGAGTCGCCGGTCGAGCGGCTGGCCGACGGCGAGCGGCTGGCGACCATGGCCTCGCTGCTCCATGTCGACCACGCGGGCGCGTCCTTCGCCGGCGCGCTGATCAAGGAGTCGGGCCTGGCGCCGGAGGAGTGGCTGCGGAAGTACCTCGACGCCTACCTGCTGCCGATCCTGCACTGCTTCTACGCCTACGACCTGGTCTACATGCCGCACGGCGAGAACGTGATCCTGGTGCTGGACGAGCGGGGCGCCGTCGACCGGGCGGTCTTCAAGGACATCGCCGAGGAGATCTGCGTCATGGACCCGGACGCGGTCCTGCCGCCGGCGGTGGAGCGGATCCGCGCCGAGGTCCCTGAGGACATGAAGCTGCTGTCCGTCTTCACGGACGTCTTCGACTGCTTCTTCCGCTTCCTCGGCGCGACCCTGGCCGCCGAGGGCACGGTCGCCGAGGACGTGTTCTGGCGGACGGTCGCCGAGTGCGTCAAGGGCTACCAGGAGTCCAAGCCCGAGCTGGCGGACCGCTTCGCGCAGTACGACATGTTCGCGGAGACGTTCGCGCTGTCCGCGCTCAACCGCCTCCAGCTGCGCAACAACAAGCAGATGGTCGACCTGGCGGACCCGTCGGCGGCCCTCCAGCTCGTCGGCGACCTCGTCAACCCGATCGCCCGGTTCGCCTGACGGACCAGGAGGCCCCGTGACCGGCGTGGGCCCCGGCGGAGTACGGTCCTCCGCCGGGGCCCGCGTTGCCGTCCCCGGGCGCCGCGTCCCGCCGCTGCTCCTGTCGGGGTGCCCGGGGCGCGGCGTGCGGCGCGCCGCCGGGCACGGCTCCGAGGGCGCGGCAGGGTGGTCGGGATGACGACCCCCGAAGCGAGCGCCCGCCCGCGGTCCCCGAGCGGCCCCCGGCATCCCGGCGCACCCCGGCCCGCGCGCACCGCCCGGCCCCTGGTCGCCGTCGCCGGGGCCTTCGTCCTCGCCCAGCTCGCCCTCGCCGTCCCCGGGACCGGGCTCGGCTGGGACGAGGCCGTGTACGTCAGCCAGGTCGGCGGCAACGCCCCGCCGGCCTACTTCAGCGCGCCCCGCGCCCGGGGCGTCAGCTACCTCGTCGCGCCCGTCGCCGCGTTCACCGCCTCCACCGGTGTCCTGCGGGTCTACCTCGCCGTGCTGTCCGGCGCCGCGCTCCTCGGTGCGCTGTGCGTGTGGCGGCCGGTGCTGCCGGTGCGGGTCCTCGCCGTCGGCGGGGGGCTGTTCGCCGGGCTGTGGGTGACCCTCTTCTACGGGCCGCGCGTGATGCCCAATCTGTGGTGCGCCTTCGGGGCGCTGGCCGCCGCCGGCTTCCTGCTGCGCGCGGTCGCCCCGTCCGGCCGGGGGCGGCGGGACCGGTGGGCGGTGCCCGGGCTCGGCGCCGCCGTCGCCGCCGTCACGCTGCTGCGCCCGGCGGACGGGCTGTGGCTGGCGCTGCCGCTGGCCGCCGCCGCGCTGGTGGTCCCGGGGTGGCGGCGGCGCCGCGCCGTGCCGGCCGTCGTCGCCGCCGGGCTGGGCCTGGGCGCGGTGCCGTGGCTGGTGGAGGCGTACACCTCGTACGGGGGTCTCGCGGCCCGGCTGCACCGCGCCGGGGAGATCCAGGGCAGTCTGGGCTGGTACTTCTCCGTCGACGACCACGTGCGGGCGCTCGCCGGCCGGACGCTGTGCCGGCCGTGCGACGTGCCGTGGGAGCACCCGTGGACGGCGCTGTGGTGGCTGGTGCTGCCGGTGCTGGTCGCCGGCGGTGTCGCCGCCGCGGTCCGGGCGGGGCGGGGGGCCGCCGCGGTGCTCGCGGCCGTCACCGCGGCCTCGCTGGCGTTCCCGTACCTCTTCACGGTGGGGTACGCGGCTCCGCGTTTCCTGCTGCCCGCGTACGCGCTGCTGGCGCTGCCCGCCGCCGAGGGGGTGCTCGCGCTGGTGGGCGCGGTGCGTCCGGGCCGGCGGCGGGTCGTCGCGGGGCTGCTGGCGGTCGCGCTCGCCGGGCATCTCGCCGTGCAGTACGCGGTCCTGCACCGGACGGTCGGCTACAGCCGGTCGGTGCGGGCGCAGTTCACCGGGATCGCCGCCGCGCTGCACGGGCTGGGGGTCCGTCCGCCGTGCACGGTGACCGGCCGCGAGTACGTGCCGATCGGCTACTACACGGGGTGTGCGTCGCGGCAGCCGCGCGGCCACGACGGCAGCATCACGGAGGCGGGTCTCGCCGAACTGGCCCGGCGGGGGCCGCTCGCCGTCGTCGTCCACGCGGGGAAGGCGCCGCCCGGTTACGCCGCCGGCTGGCGCGTCACCCGGCTGCCGTCCGCGCCCGGCTGGCGGGCCTTCGACGCGTACGTGTCGCCGTCGGCGCGGTGAACGGGCGCGCCCGCCGCACCGGTGCGGGTGCGGCGGGCGCGGGGGCGTCCCGGTGCGGCGGTCAGCCGGTGAGGCCCAGTTCGCGGGCGATCAGCATCCGCTGGACCTCGCTGGTGCCCTCGCCGATCTCCAGGATCTTCGAGTCGCGCCACATGCGGGCCACCGGGTACTCGTTCATGAAGCCGTAGCCGCCGTGGATCTGGGTGGCGTCGCGGGCGTTGTCCACGGCCACCGTGGAGGAGTACAGCTTCGCGATCGCCGCCTCCTTCTTGAACGGCTCGCCGGCGACGAGCCGCGAGGCCGCGTCCCGCCAGCCGATCCGGGCCATGTGGGCGCGGGTCTCCATGTCGGCGATCTTGAACTGGATGGCCTGGTTGTCGCCGATGGGCCGGCCGAAGGCGTGGCGTTCCTTCGCGTACTTCACCGACTCGTCGACGCAGCCCTGGGCGAGGCCGGTGGCGAGCGCCGCGATGGCTACCCGGCCCTCGTCGAGGATCCGCAGGAACTGCGCGTAGCCGCGGCCCTCCTCGCCGAGCAGGTTCTCCACCGGGACGCGGACGTCGTCGAAGGACAGCTCGCGGGTGTCGGAGGCGTTCCAGCCGACCTTGGAGTAGGGGGCGGCGACGGTGAAGCCGGGGGTGCCGGACGGGACGATGATCGAGGAGATCAGCGGGCGTCCGTCGGGCTTGCGGCCGGTGACGGCGGTGACCGTGACCAGGCCGGTGATGTCCGTGCCGGAGTTGGTGATGAAGCACTTCGAGCCGTTGATGACCCAGTGGTCGCCGTCCCGGACGGCCGTCGTCCGGGTGCCGCCGGCGTCCGAGCCCGCGCCGGGTTCGGTGAGCCCGAAGGCGCCCAGCATCTCGCCGGCGCACAGCTTCGGCAGCCAGGCCCGCTTCTGCTCCTCGGTGCCGAAGAGGTGCAGCGGCATGGCGCCGAGGGAGACGCCCGCCTCCAGGGTGATGGCCACGGAGGAGTCCACCCGGGCCAGTTCCTCCAGGGCGATGCCGAGGGCCAGGTAGTCGCCGCCCATGCCGCCGTACTCCTCCGGGAACGGCAGTCCGAAGAGGCCCATGCGGCCCATCTCGGCGACGATCTCGTAGGGGAACTCGTGCCGCTCGTAGTAGTCGCCGATCTTCGGCGCCACCACGTCGTGGGCGAACTGCTCGACGGTGCGGCGCAGTTCCTCGTGCTCGTCGGAGAGCCGGTGGTCGAGGGACATGGTGATCGTCACTCCTTGTGGGAGAGGGCGCGGACGGTGCGGGACGGGCTCGGGCGGCCCAGCTGTTCGGCCATCCACACGCTCGTGGCGGTGAGGGCGGCCAGGTCGACCCCGGTCTCGATGCCGAGGCCGTCGAGCATCCACACCAGGTCCTCGGTGGCGAGGTTGCCGGTGGCGGACTTGGCGTAGGGGCAGCCGCCGAGGCCTCCCGCGGAGGCGTCGACGGTGGTCACGCCGTGCCGGAGCGCGGCCAGGGTGTTGGCGAGCGCCTGCCCGTAGGTGTCGTGGAAGTGCACGGCGAGCCGGGTGGTGGGGACCCCGGCGTCGTTCAGGGCGGTCAGGAGCGCCCGGACGTGGCCGGGGGTGGCGACGCCGATGGTGTCGCCGAGGCTCAGCTCGTCGCAGCCGAGGTCGGCGAGGGCCTTGGTGACGCGGACGGTCTGCTCGACGGGGACGGCGCCCTCCCAGGGGTCGCCGAAGCACATCGACAGATAGCCGCGGACCTTCAGGCCGGCCTCGACGGCGCGGAGGACGACGGGCTCGAACATGGCGAGGGCCTCGTCGACGGTCCGGTTGAGGTTGGCCTTCGCGAAGGACTCGGTGGCGGAGGCGAAGACGGCGACCTCGCGGGCGCCGAGGGCGAGCGCCCGGTCGAGGCCGCGCTCGTTCGGCACCAGCACCGGCAGGCGTACGGGCAGGTCCCGGACGAGCGGGAACAGGTCCTCGGCGTCGGCCAGCTGGGGCACCCACTTCGGGTGCACGAAGCTGGTCGCCTCGACGGTGGAGAGGCCGGCGGCGGCGAGCCGGCGGACGAACTCGGCCTTCACCGCGGTCGGGACGGCCGTCTTCTCGTTCTGCAGCCCGTCGCGGGGGCCGACCTCGTGGATCCGGACCCGGGCGGGCAGCGACGGGTCGGGGACGGTCATCGGCAGGGCGGTGCTCATGCGTCCTCCTCCTCGCGGGGGGTGACGACGGCCAGCACCTGGTCCATGGCGACGGTCGTGCCGGGCGTGACGTCCAGCTCGGTGACGGTGCCGGCGTGCGGGGCGGAGATGACGTGCTCCATCTTCATCGCCTCCACCACCAGCAGGCTCTGTCCGGCCTCCACCTCGTCCCCGACGGCCACCTTCACGACGGTGACGGTGCCCGGCATGGGCGCGGCGAGGGTGTCGGCGCCGCCGTGCCGGGCGCCGGAGAGCGCGGCGGCGACCGGGTCGTGGTCCTGGACGTGCCAGGAGTCGCCGTCGCGGCCGAGCCAGGCGCCGGCCCGGTGGAAGGCGTGGACGACCCCGTCGACGGTGACGGTGACGGCGTCGGCGGTGACGCGGGCGCCGTCGGGGGCCGCGGCGGTGACGGGTTCGAGTCCCGCGACCCGTACGGGGAAGGCGAGGGGCTTCGGGGTGCCGCCGAGACGCCAGCCGCTCGGTACGTCGAACGGGTCGGTCCAGCCGTCCCGCGGGCGCGGCGCCAGCTCCGCCCCGCGTACGGCGGCGGCCGCCGCGTACACCTCGTCGGGGACGTCCCGCGGCACCAGCGACTCGGCCTCCCGCTCGACGAGGCCCGTGTCCATGGCGCCGGACACCACGTCGGGGTGGGCGAGGAGGCGTCGCAGGAAGCCCGCGTTGGTGGGGACGCCGAGGGTGACCAGTCCGGCGAGGGCCGCGCGGAGCTTCCGCAGCGCGGTGGGGCGGTCGGCGGCGTGCACGATGACCTTCGACAGCATCGGGTCGTACAGCGAGGACACCTCGGTGCCCTCCAGGATTCCGGAGTCGGTGCGCACGCCGTCGCCGGCGGGCTCGCGCAGCGCCAGGACCGTGCCGCCGGACGGCAGGAAGCCGCGGGCCGGGTCCTCGGCGCAGATCCGCGCCTCGACCGCCCAGCCGTCGAGCCGCACGTCGTCCTGGGCGAAGCCGAGCGGTTCGCCGGCGGCGACCCGGAGCTGCCACTCCACCAGGTCCAGGCCGGTGATCAGTTCGGTCACCGGGTGTTCGACCTGGAGGCGGGTGTTCATCTCCATGAAGTAGTACTGGGACGGGTCGCCGCCCGGCACGATGAACTCGACCGTGCCCGCGCCGACGTAGCCGCAGGACCGGGCCGCCTCGACGGCCGCCGCGCCCATCGCCGCGCGGGTCGCCTCGTCCAGGAGGACGCTCGGCGCCTCCTCGATGATCTTCTGGTGGCGGCGCTGGAGGGAGCACTCGCGCTCGCCGAGGTGCACCACGTTCCCGTGCGCGTCGGCGAGGACCTGGATCTCGATGTGCCGGGGCCGGTCGATCCACCGCTCCACCAGGAGCGTGTCGTCGCCGAAGGAGGCCCGGGCCTCCCGGCGGGCCGCCGCGATCTCGTCGTCCAGGACCGCCAGGTCCCGCACCAGGCGCATGCCCTTGCCGCCGCCGCCCGCGCTGGGCTTCAGCAGCACCGGCGCGCCCATCGCGCGGGCGGCCTCGGCGACCCGCGGGTCGGCGTCGCCCGGGACGACGGGCACGCCCGCCGCCTTCACGGTCTCCTTGGCGCGGATCTTGTCGCCCATCAGGGCGATCGCGTCGGCGGACGGGCCGATGAAGACGAGCCCCGCCTCCGCGCAGGCGCGGGCGAAGGCCGCGTTCTCCGCGAGGAAGCCGTAGCCGGGGTGGACGGCCTGCGCGCCGGTGCGGCGGGCCGCCTCCAGCAGGGCCGGGACGGAGAGGTACGACTCCGAGGCCGGCGCCGGTCCGATCCGTACCGCCGTGTCCGCCTCCCGCACGTGCCGGGCGTCGGCGTCGGCGTCGCTGTACACCGCGACCGAGCGGACGCCGAGGGCGCGCAGGGTGCGGATGACGCGGACCGCGATCTCGCCCCGGTTGGCGACCAGGACGGTGTCGAAGAGCTGCTGCATCGTCAGGGTCCTCACATCCGGAAGACGCCGAACTGGGGGTCGCCCAGCGGCGCGTTGGCACAGGCGGTCAGCGCGAGACCCAGCACCTGGCGGGTCTCCAGCGGGTCGATGACCCCGTCGTCCCAGAGGCGGGCGGTGGCGTAGTAGGCGCTGCCCTGGGTCTCGTACTGCTCGCGGATCGGCGCCTTGAAGGACTCCTCCTCCTCGGCGCTCCAGGCGTCGCCGAGCTGGTCGCGCTTGACCGTGGCGAGCACGGAGGCGGCCTGCTCGCCGCCCATGACGGAGATCTTGGCGTTGGGCCACATCCACAGGAAACGGGGGGAGTAGGCCCGGCCGCACATCGAGTAGTTGCCCGCGCCGAAGGAGCCGCCGACGACGACCGTCAGCTTCGGCACGCGCGTGGTGGCGACGGCCGTGACCATCTTCGCGCCGTGCTTGGCGATGCCGCCGTGCTCGTACGCCTTGCCGACCATGAAGCCGGTGATGTTCTGGAGGAACACCAGCGGGATGCCGCGCTGGTCGCACAGCTCGATGAAGTGCGCGCCCTTCTGGGCGGACTCGGCGAACAGGATGCCGTTGTTGGCGACGATCCCGACCGGGTGGCCGTGGATCCGGGCGAAGCCGGTGACCAGCGTCTGCCCGTACTCCGCCTTGAACTCCTGGAAGCGGGAGCCGTCCACCACGCGGGCGATCACCTCGCGCACGTCGTACGGGGTGCGGGAGTCCACCGGCACCGCGCCGTACAGCCCGTACGGGTCGACCTTCGGCTCCTCGGCCGGCTCGACCTTCCACGGCAGCGGGCCCCGCTCGGGGAGGGTCGCCACGATGTTCCGGACGATCCGCAGCGCGTGCGCGTCGTCCTCCGCGAGGTGGTCGGTGACGCCCGAGATCCGCGAGTGGACCTCGCCGCCGCCCAGCTCCTCCGCGGTGACGACCTCGCCGGTCGCGGCCTTCACCAGCGGCGGGCCGCCGAGGAAGATCGTGCCCTGGTTCCGGACGATCACGGCCTCGTCGCTCATCGCCGGCACGTACGCGCCGCCGGCCGTGCAGGAGCCCATGACGGCCGCGATCTGCGGGATGCCGGCCCCCGACATGCGGGCCTGGTTGTAGAAGATCCGGCCGAAGTGCTCGCGGTCCGGGAAGACCTCGTCCTGCATCGGCAGGAACGCGCCGCCGGAGTCCACCAGGTAGAGGCAGGGGAGACGGTTCTCCAGCGCCACCTCCTGGGCCCGCAGGTGCTTCTTCACGGTCATCGGGTAGTAGGTGCCGCCCTTGACGGTCGCGTCGTTCGCGACGATCACGCACTCCCGGCCGCTGACCCGCCCGACGCCCGCGATGACACCGGCCGCCGGGGCCTGGTCGCCGTACATGCCGTGCGCCGCCAGCGGCGCCAGCTCCAGGAACGGCGAGCCCGGGTCCAGGAGGCCGTCCACCCGGTCGCGCGGCAGCAGCTTCCCGCGCGCGGTGTGCCGGGCCCGGGACTTCTCCCCGCCCCCGAGCGCGGCCTCGGCGAGCTTGGCGCGCAGGGTCGCGGCCAGCTCCTGGTGCGCCGCCTCGTTGGCCCGCCAGGCCGGCGAGGCGGGATCCGCCGCACTCGACAGCACAGGTGCCTGCTGCATCGACCGATCTCCCTTGTCCGGTTAATGAGCGTTAACGTACGCGTCTCAGGTTAACGACCGCTAACCGGGTTGTCTAGAATCGAATCCATGACCACGAGCCCGACCCGGACGGACGCGCCGACCCGCCGCGAGCAGATCCTCAAGGAGGCCGCGCGCCTCTTCGCCGAGCGCGGCTTCCACGGCGTCGGCGTCGACGAGATAGGGGCCGCCGTCGGCATCAGCGGCCCCGGCCTCTACCGCCACTTCCCCGGCAAGGACGCGATGCTCGCGGAGCTCCTGGTCGGCATCAGCGAGCGGCTCCTCGACGGCGGCCGGCTGCGCGCCGCCGCCGCGGACGGCGACCCGGCGGCGCTCCTCGCCTCCCTCATCGACGGGCACATCGACTTCGCCCTCGACGACCGGCCGCTCATCACCCTCCACGACCGGGAGCTCGACCGGCTCAAGGACGAGGACCGCAAGCGGGTCCGCCAGCTCCAGCGGCAGTACGTGGAGCTGTGGGTCTCGGTGGTGCGGCAGCTGCACCCGGCGGCGGGCGAACCGGAGGTCCGCGCCGCCGTCCACGCCGTCTTCGGCCTCCTCAACTCCACCCCCCACCTGCGCACGCCCCTGCCGCGCGCCGCCCTGGAACACCTCCTCCGGGACCTGGCGCACGGGGCACTGGGAGCCCTGACGGCCTGAACGGCCTGACGGCCCGAACCGCCTGCGGCCGCACGGTCCGGCAGGTCGGAGGTCAGCGGGTCAGCGGGTCTGCGGAGCCGCCGGGCCCAGGCGGCGCAGCACCAGGGCGACGACCAGCCCGGCGGCCGCGCAGCCCGCGAGGACGAGGTGGGCGGCGGCGATCCCGGAGGCGGTGGCGTCCACGGCCGGGGCACCCGCCGCCAGACGTCCGTCCGTCCGGGCCGCGAGGACGGTGCCGACGACGGCGATGCCGAGGGCGGCGCCGCTCTCGTTGAAGGTGTTCAGCAGTCCGGAGCCGACCCCGGACTCGGCCGCCCCGACGTACGACGTGCCGATCCCGAACAGCGGGACGAAGCAGGCCGGCAGGCCCGCGCCGATCAGCGCCGGCGCCGCGACCGCCGCCGCGAGGGACCCGCCGCCCGCGGCGAGGACCCCCGCGCCGGCGAGCTGGAGCGCGCACCCGAGCGCGTACGTCCCGCCGGGGCCGAGCCGTCCGGCGAGGGCGGGCACGGCCGCGGCCGCGCCGAGCGCCGCGAGGCCCATGGGCAGCAGGGAGAGGCCGGCGGCGAAGGCGCTCATGCCGTGGACCCGCTGGAAGGACTGGCTGGCGAGGTACGAGCTGCTGATCATCACGGCGGCGACCAGCACCAGCCCCGCGCAGGCCAGCGCGTAGCCGGGCCTGCGCAGCAGGTGCAGCGGGAGCAGCGGGTCCGCCGCGCCCAGCTCCCTGCGGGCGACCAGCGTGAGGAGCCCCGCGGCGGCGCCGAGGGCGAGCCAGGCGACGGCGTCGCCGAACCCTTCGTGCAGACGGAGCAGGCCGAAGGAGAGCGCGGCCAGGCCGGCCGTGGCGACGGCCGCGGACGGGAGGCGGAGCCGGCGTCCCGCCCCGGTGCGGAGCGGCGGGGTGGCGCGCAGCGCGCCGGCGAAGGCGGCGGCGCAGACCGGCAGGTTGATGAGGAAGGCCCAGCGCCAGCCGGCCGCGGTGACGATCAGCCCGCCGAAAACGACGCCGAGCGTGGCCCCCACGACGCCGAGTCCGCTCCAGGTGGTCAGCGCGATCCCGCGCCGCTCGCCGTCCCGGTAGACCTCCAGGAGGATCGAGAGGGCGCCCGCGGAGAGCAGGGCCGCGCCGGCCCCCTGGGCGGCGCGGCCGGCGATCAGCGTGCCCGGACCGGCCGCGAGGCCGCAGAGCGCGGAGGCGGCGGCGAAGAGGGCGAGGCCGGAGAGGAAGGTGCGGCGCCGGCCGAAGACGTCCGACATCCGCCCGCCGAGGAGGAGCAGGCTGCCGAACGGCAGCAGATAGGCGCTGATCGTCCACTGGAGGGCCGTCCGGTCCGCGGGCAGGTCCGCTCCGATGGAGGGGAGAGCCACGTTCACGACGGTCGAGTCGAGCATCACCATCAGCTGGGCGACGCCGACCACGACCAGCGGGGTCCAGGGCGGCTGGGCGGGGGCGGCGGGGGGCGGGGCCGGGGGTGCCGGCGTCCGCTGGTTCATGTGGTTCATGGGAGACCCTTCCGTCGGGATATCCATCCATGCGCATGCATGGAATTCGGCCGAACGCTACATCCATGCGCATGCATGGACAAGGGGTGGAGGGGAAGCCTAGGATCGGGGCGTGACCGCTGCACCCCTCACCGACCGCTGGATGGCCACGGTCCGCGCCGGCGCGCAGATCGTCCAGGCCGCGGAACGCCGCCTCTCCGACGCGTACGGCCTGTGCGTCAGCGCCTTCGAGATCATGGACGTCATGGACCGGGAGGGCGACTGGCTCCGGGCCGGCGAGCTGAGCGCGCGCGTCTCCCGGAGCCAGCCCCAGGTCTCCCGGCTGCTCGCGCAGATGGTCGGTGCCGGATACGTCGAGCGCCGGCCCTGCGCCACCGACCGGCGGGGCTTTGACGTGCGGCTCAGCCCTGCCGGGCGGGAGGTCTTCGCCGCCTCCACCGCGACCGTGGAGGAACTGCTGGGCGAACTGGCCGGCGCCGTGCCGGAGGTGCGCGGACTGCTCGCGGCCCGGACTTCCGGCGGCGCCCCCGGGGCGGGGTCCGGCCCGGCAGAATGAGCGGCATGCCGATACTCAGCCGTGACGCCCTCGTCGAGCACCTCGTCCGCAGCCGGATCGCGGGCGACGTCGCCACGCCCCGCGAGAACAACCTCGACCACTACCGGAAGCTCGCCAACGGCGACCGGCACTACTGGCTCGGTCTGGAGCTCGGCGACCGGTGGGCGGACGAGCAGGACGTGCTGGCCGTGATGGCGGAGCGGTGCGGGGTCGTCGACGATCCCGCCCACCGCGCCGGCCAGGACACCATCGACCCCGAGCTGACCGTGGACGCCCTGGACCGGATGGCCGTCCGGCTGAAGCAGGCCGCCGCCGGGCGGGAGCGGGTGCTCTTCGCGACGGGGCACCCGGGCGCGCTGATCGACGCGCACAGCCGGGTCGCCGCCGCCCTCCGGGCGCAGGGCTGCGACATCGTGCGGATCCCGGGCGGGCTGGTCGCCGACGAGGGGTACGTCGTGCAGTTCGCGGACGTCGCCGTCTTCGAGCGCGGCGCCAGCCTCTGGCACACCCACTCGCCCGAGCCCATGAACGCGATCCTCGACGGCCTCCAGGTGCTCGGCGAGCCCGCGCCCGACCTCGTCGTCGCCGACCACGGCTGGGCCGGCCGCGCCGCGCAGCGCGGCATCGACTCCGTCGGCTACGCGGACTGCAACGACCCCGCCCTCTTCCTCGCCGAGGCCGAGGGGACGATGAAGGTGACCGTCCCGCTCGACGACCACGTCGTCGACCCCCGCTTCTACGAGCCGCTGACGGCCTACCTGCTCAACGCCGCCGGGCTGCTCGGCTAGACCGGCCCCCGCGTCGGGCCCGGCGTCGGGCCCGGCGCCGGACCCGGCGTCGGGTCCAGGTACACCCGGCGCACCGAGGGGACGCGGGCCCGCAGCCGCGCCTCGGCCTGTTCGCAGGCCCGCTCGACCTCGGCCGCCGTCACCACGTCCCGGAAGTCGATCTTCGCGGCGATCATGACCTCGCCGGGCCCCTGGATCAGGGTGATCAGGTCCAGCACGTCCACCACGTGCGGGACGGCGAGCAGTTCCGCCCGCACCTCGGCCCGCAGGGACCGGGGGAGCGGGCGGCCGATGAGGAGCTGGGCGTTGGAGCGGCCCAGCACCCAGGCCACGTACACCAGCAGACAGCCGATCAGGATCGAGGCGACGCCGTCCCACACGCCGGAGCCGGTGAGCTGGCCGCCGAGCAGGCCGCCGGCGGCGAGCAGCAGGCCGGCGAGGGCGGCGGAGTCCTCCAGCACGACCGCCTTGACGGTGGTGTCGGGGGTGAGCCGCAGGTAGCGGGCGAACGGCGCCCTCATCCGTTCCGCCTCCGCCTTCACCTGCCGGACACCGGTCCGCAGCGAGAACGCCTCCAGGACGAAGGAGACGCCGAGGACGACGTACGAGACGAGCGGGTCGCCCAGCTCCTCGCCGTGGGTGAGGGTGTGGATCCCGTCGTACACCGAGAAGACGGCGCCGCCGACGAAGGTGGCGACGGCGGCGAGCATCGCCCACACGTACCGCTCGCCCGCGTGCCCGACCGGATGGTCCTCGTCGGCGGGCTTCTCGCTCCGCTTGAGCGCGGTGAGCAGCATGACCTCGGTGACCGTGTCGGCGACCGAGTGGGCCGCCTCCGACAGCATCGCGCTCGATCCGCTGATGACGCCGGCGACGGCCTTGGCCGCCGCGATCCCGAGGTTGGCGCCGGCCGCCACGACCACCGTGACGGTGCTCTCGCCGTTCTGCTGCTCCATGCACCGGACGGTATGTCCGCTCAGCGGCGCGGAACGCGAACGACACCCTCCTGGATGACGGAGATCGCCAGCCGCCCGTCCCGGGTCCAGATCCGGGCCTGGCCGAGGCCGCGCCCGCCGGAGGCGGACGGCGACTCCTGGTCGTAGAGCAGCCATTCGTCGGCCCGGAAGGGCCGGTGGAACCACATGGCGTGGTCGAGCGAGGCGCCGACCACGTCGCCGACGGCCCAGCCGCCGCGCCCGTGGGCGAGCAGCACCGAGTCGAGCAGCGTCATGTCGGAGACGTACGTGGCGAGCACGACGTGCAGCAGGGGGTCGTCCGCGAGCTTGCCGTGGGTGCGGAACCACACCTGCGAGCGCGGTTCGCGCGGCTCCCCGACGGAACCCCACGGCGGGGTCTCCGCGTACCGCAGGTCTACGGCCGCGCGGGCCTCGATCAGCCGCCGGGCCACGTCCTCCGGCAGGTGCCGGGGCAGCATCTCCTCGGCGGTCGGCAGCGTCTCCGGGTCGGGCGCGGCCGGCATCTCCGCCTGGTGGTCGAGCCCGTCCTCGTCCGTCTGGAAGGAGGCGGAGAGGTGGAAGATCGGCTGCCCGTGCTGGATCGCGACGACCCGGCGGGTGGTGAAGGACCGCCCGTCCCGGATCCGGTCGACCTCGTAGACGATCGGCGCGCCTGGGTCGCCCGGCACCAGGAAGTACGCGTGCAGGGAGTGGGCGTGGGGGCCCCTCCCTGCTCGAGCGGAGCCGAGAGCTCGGGGGAGGTGGGCGGGGACGGTCCGGCCCGCCGCCACCAGCGCCTGGGCGGCCACCTGGCCGCCGAAGACGCGGGGGACGAGCGCGGACCGGGACTGCCCCCGGAAGATGTCCTGCTCGATCCGCTCCAGGTCGAGCAGGGCGAGCAGGTCATCCAGTGCGGTGGGGGCTTCGGGCACTTACAGGCCCATCGACTTGGCGATGATGGACTTCATGATCTCGCTGGTGCCGCCGTAGATGCGGTTGACGCGGTTGTCGGCGTACAGGCGGGCGATCGGGTACTCGTTCATGTAGCCGTAGCCGCCGTGCAGCTGGAGGCAGCGGTCGATGACGCGGTGCGCGACCTCGGTGCAGAAGAGCTTGGCGGAGGCGGCCTCGGCCGGGGTCAGCTCGCCGGCGTCCAGGGCCTCCAGGGCGCGGTCGGCGACGGCCTCGGCGGCGTCCACCTCGGCCTGGCAGGCGGCCAGCTCGAACTTGGTGTTCTGGAAGTGGGCGACCGGCTTGCCGAAGACGGTGCGCTCCTGCACGTACTGCTGGGCGAACCGGACGGCGGCCTTGGCCTGCGCGTAGGCGCCGAAGGCGATGCCCCAGCGCTCGGAGGCGAGGTTGTGGCCGAGGTAGGAGAAGCCCTTGCCCTCCTCGCCGAGCAGGTCCTCGACGGGGACCTTGACGTCGACGAAGGCGAGCTCGGCGGTGTCGGAGGTCTTCAGGCCGAGCTTGTCGAGCTTGCGGCCGATCGAGTAGCCCTCGGACTTGGTGTCGACGGCGAAGAGGGAGATGCCGAAGCGGCGGTCGTCCTCGGACGGGGCGGAGGTGCGGGCGCAGACGATGACGCGGTCGGCGTGGACGCCGCCGGTGATGAAGGTCTTGGCGCCGTTGAGGACGTAGTGGGTGCCGTCCTCGGAGAGCTTGGCGGTGGTCTTCATGCCCGCGACGTCGGAGCCGGTGCCCGGCTCGGTCATCGCGAGGGCCCACATCTCCTCGCCGGTGACGAACTTCGGCAGGTAGCGCTTCTTCTGGTCCTCGGTGGCGAGCATCTTGATGTACGGCAGGGCGAGCAGCACGTGCACGCCGGAGCCGCCGAACTGCACGCCCGCGCGGGAGGTCTCCTCGTACAGGACGGCCTCGAACTTGTGGGTGTCGAGGCCGGCGCCCCCGAACTCCTCCGGCACGTTGATGCCGAAGATGCCCAGCTCGCCGAGCTTGTAGTAGAAGTCGCGCGGCGCCTGGCCGGCCGCGAACCACTCGTCGTAGACCGGGACGACCTCGGCCTCGATGAAGGCCCGGATGGTCTCCCGGAAGGCCTCGTGGTCCTCGTTGAATACGGTACGGCGCACGAGCCGCCTCCTTCGTCGCTGCCGGTTTTCTAAGCGCTTGCTCAGCCTGTCCGATCGAAGTTACCCAGCGGTCACCCGCCCTGTCCAGACTCCCCGCCTGTGATCCAGGCCCGTCCCACGGAGTCGTACCCGTGGACCGGCCTTCCCCGCACCCCGCTGGTCCGAAAGGGTCGCCCGTCCTCGTCCCCGATCCGGACCGTGCCCCGGCGCCCCTCCGCGCTCCACTCCAGCTCCAGGTACCAGCGGCAGTCGCAGTCCGCCGTCCGCGCCGCCACCAGCAGCTCCTCCGGATCGGCGGCGGTGACCGCGTACGGGAAGGAGACGGCGGGGAGCGTCCGGCCCTCCTCGCCGGAGGCGTCGTACCCGTCCCGGGGCCGGGCGACCGGGCGCGGCCGGTCCAGGTCCACCTCGAAGCGGCGCGGCGTCACCGCCCCGCCGCACCCGTCGTCCGTCCGGTACGCCGGCCACGGCAGCGGCTCCGCCCGCCCCACCACGCGCACGTGCAGCCCCTGGAGCACGACCGCCGCCGCGCCCTTCCCCTGCACCGACACCCGCACCAGCGTCTCCCCGCCGTGCACCGCCCCCCGCGCCTCCGCCCACCGGCGCGCGTCGGCCGGCTCCGGCGGGGGCGGCGGCGTCCGCTCCACGAGATAGGTGTGCCCGCACCCGTTCGCCCACACGTGGGAGGCGACGGTCCAGGTCAACGGCTCAGGCACCGGAGCCTCGGGTCGTCCGGGCAGGAGTACGGCTCCGAGCGTCACCGCCGCCACGACCGCGACCGCCCCGCCGACCAGGCCCACCCACCCCCACCGCCGCCACCCCGGCACGGACGGGAGGACCGGCGGGGGAGCGGGGACGGGCGCGGGCCCGGGAGCCGGCTCCGGGACGGGTTCCGGGGCGGGTTCCGGCGCGGGCGCCGGCGCCCGGCGGGCCCGGTCGGCGCGGGTCCAGGCGTCCTCCAGCGCGCGGCGCTCCTCCTCGTCCGCGCCGCACAGCACGGCCAGCCGGGCGACGACGCCGAAGTCCTCCGGGACGGTCGCGCCGGTGCAGTAGCGGTGCAGCGAGGAGGCGCTGACGTTCAGGCGCCGGCCCAGCGCCTCGTAACTCCGCCCGTCCCGCGCCTTCAGCGCGCGCACCCGCGCCGCGAACTCCTCGACGGCCCCGTCCTTCGCCATCCCGACCCCCGGTCCTCGGCGTCCCACCCCTGTACATCTTCCCACGTCACCGGGGGTGGGATGGTTCCGGGACGGCGGGCGGGCGCGTCACCGTTGCCCCCGGCGGGCGGCGGCCCGACGCTGGTGTCAGCACCTGACCGAACGACCCACCGGGGGAACGAACCGCCATGACCGAGCTCCGTACCGCACTCGCCGCCACCGCCGCCGCAGCCCTGGGCCTCGCGGCCCTCGCCGCCGCCCCGGCGCAGGCCGCCGCCCAGCCCGCCTTCCTCGCCGCCTCCCAGATGCCGCCGTCGTCGACGCCGTGGACCGCCACGCCCGTCTTCAGCGGCGTCCCGGAGAACGGCGGCGTCCTGTGCGCCCCGTACAAGATCCCGGCGCAGAACACCCGCTACCGCGAGTTCAGCACCGAGCTCGACACCAACGGGGTGCAGGTCACCACCGTCGCCCGCACGGAGGCCGACGCCGTGAAGCTGGTCGACACCCTCCGCAAGGCCCTCGCCGGCTGCGGCCCGCTGCTGGAGCGGCAGAACCCGGGCCTGAAGGCCGTCAGCGCCTTCCACGGCAAGCTCGCCGTGGAGGAGGGCGCCTGGGTCTACAGCCTGGACACCGCCGACCCGCAGATCGGCACCACCGACATCCACCTGTTCTCCGTCGGCCGCGACGGCCGCACCGTCACCCTCGTCCGCTGGGGCCAGATGGGCGACTTCAAGGACGCCCCGCTGACCGCCTTCCGCACCACGACGAAGACCGCCGTCAACAAGCTGTACTGACCCGCGGGCTCGCCGGAGGGCTCACCGCAGCGCGAACCACAGCTCCATCCGCACGTCCGGATCGTCCAGGTCGCGGCCGAGGAGGACCGCGCAGCGGGCGATCCGCTGCCGGACCGTGTTGCGGTGCACGCCCAGCGCGGCGGCCGTGCGGTCCCAGCTGCCGTGCAGGGACAGCCAGGTCCGCAGGGTCTCCGCCTGCGGCTCGCTGAGCGGGGCGAGCAGCACGCGCGCGTGCGCGGCGGCCTCGTCCGGGTCCACCAGCCCGGCGAGGCCGTTCGCGCGGTGCCGCGCCAGCGGGGTGCGGGTCGCCTCCGCGCGGCGCAGCGCCCGCGCGGCCTGGGCGTCCGCCCCGGGCAGGGCGTCGGGGGCGGCGGGGGCGCTCACGCCGAGCGTCCAGCCGGGCTGGGCGGTGACCGCCGCGCCCGGCGGCACCAGGAGCCGTACCGCCGGGGCCCCGGCCGTGTCCACCAGGTCCGTGCCGAGCGCCGCCGCCAGCGTCGCCGCCGCGAACGGCGTGCCGTCGCCGCCCCGGGCGTGCACCACCGTCCACGGGCCGGGGGAGAGGGACGCCGCCGCCTCCGCCGGGGACGCGCCGAGCAGCAGCCGGGTCAGGGCCCCGTCCCGCGCCGACACGTCGGCCGCCCGGTGCGAGGCCGTCAGCAGGGACAGCAGCACCACCGCGACCCCGGCGACCGTGTGGTCGCCGGGGTCGCGCCGCTCCGTCGCCACCCCGAGGACCAGCCCGTCGCCGCCACCGAGCGCGTACGCCGCGAGCCGCAGCCCGCCGCCCTCGCCGCTCGCCGACGCCGGACCGCCCGGCCGGGGCCCCACCACGCCCGCCAGGTCCGCGAGCGCCCGGGCGGCCTCCGGCGGGACACCGCGGCCCGCCGACGCCGACTCCGTGCCGTCCGCGCCGAAGAGGACCGCCCGGCCGCCGAGCCGGGAGGCGAGCGCCCCGAGGACCGCCGGGACCGGCGCCGGACGGGCGGCGGCGGCCGCCAGCGACTGCTGGGCCTCGGTGACCCGGCGCAGCTCGTGCAGCCGGGCCTCCGCCATCAGCCGCCACAGCGCCCGCGCCACCGCCGTGAACGGCGTCCCGGGCGGCACCTCGATCAGCGGCAGCCCCAGCCGCGCGCACGCCGCCACCAGCTCCGCCGGCACCGTGTCGTACACCGGCGTCACGCCGAAGCCGAGCGCCGCGGCGCCCGCCTCCACCACCCGTTCCGCGTACCGCGCCGGGTCCCGCAGCTGCACGCCCGCCGTCATCAGCAGCTCACCGCCGAGCAGGTACGGGTACGGGTCCTCCATCTCCGAGGTGTGCACCCAGTGCAGCGCCACGTCGTCGGGGCCGGTGAGCAGCCGCAGGCCCAGCTCGCGGCGGGCGAGCAGCGCGGCCAGGGTGACCCGGGGGACCGGAGGGGTCGAGGAGGGCTCCCGCGACGCGTCCCGTACAGCGCTCATGGCATGGACCCTTCGCACATCCCCCGCCCCTGCAGTGGAGGAAACGTACACTTCATCGTCGCTTTCCGGCCACCTACTGTCGAGGGATCCAGGGTCACGGGTACGGGCGGATGTCCCCGCGAACAGCTCCTGGGCACATTCCCCGCACGACACGCCACCGAGGTGCGCGAAGGAGGGCCCCATGGCCGTCGACTACACAGTGATCGTCCTGTACTTGGCCGGCATGCTCGCGATGGGCTGGTGGGGCATGCGCCGCGCCAAGTCCAAGAGCGAGTTCCTCGTCGCCGGACGCCGCCTCGGGCCCTGGATGTACTCCGGCACCATGGCGGCGATCGTCCTCGGCGGCGCCTCCACCATCGGCGGCGTCGGCCTCGGCTATAAGTACGGCCTCTCCGGCGCCTGGATGGTCGTCACCATCGGCCTCGGCCTGCTCGCCCTCAGCGTCTTCTTCTCCGCCCGCATCGCGCGGCTGAAGGTCTACACCGTCTCCGAGATGCTGGACCTCCGCTACGGCGGCCGGGCGGGCATGATCTCCGGCGTCGTCATGTGGGCGTACACCCTGATGCTCGCCGTCACCTCGACGATCGCCTACGCCACCATCTTCGACGTCCTCTTCGACCTGCCCCGCACGGTCGCCATCGTCCTCGGCGGCACCATCGTCGTCGCCTACTCGACGCTCGGCGGCATGTGGTCGATCACCATCACCGACATGGTGCAGTTCGTGGTGAAGACCATCGGCGTGCTGCTCCTGCTGCTGCCGATCGCCGTCGTCAAGGCCGGCGGCTTCGCCGAGATGAAGGCCGCGCTGCCCACCTCGTACTTCGAGCCCCTCGGCATCGGCGGCGAGACGATCTTCACCTACGTGCTGATCTACACCTTCGGCATGCTCATCGGGCAGGACATCTGGCAGCGGGTCTTCACCGCCCGCACCGACAAGACCGCCAAGTGGGGCGGCACCGTCGCCGGCACCTACTGCCTCGCGTACGCCGTCGCCGGCGCGGTCATCGGCACCGCCGCCAAGGTCATGTACCCGAACCTGCCGTCCGCCGACGACGCCTTCGCCACCATCGTCAAGGACGAGCTGCCCATGGGCGTGCGCGGCCTGGTCCTCGCCGCCGCGCTCGCCGCCGTCATGTCGACGTCCTCCGGCGCCCTCATCGCCTGCGCCACCGTCGCCAACAACGACATCTGGTCCCGGCTGCGCGGGCTGACCAAGGCCGCCGCGGCCGAGGGCGAGCGGGACGACCACGACGAGGTCAAGGGCAACCGCGCCTTCATCCTCGTCATGGGCGTCGGCGTCATCCTCATCGCCATCGCCCTCAACGACGTCGTCCAGGCCCTCACCGTCGCCTACAACCTGCTCGTCGGCGGCCTCCTCGTGCCCATCCTCGGCGGCCTGCTGTGGAAGCGCGGCACCGTCCAGGGCGCCCTCGCGGCCATCGCCGCCGGCGGCCTCACCGTCGTCGGCCTGATGGCGGCCTTCGGGATCCTCGCGAACGAGCCGATCTACTACGGCCTCCTCGCCTCCCTCGCCGCCTATGTGATCGTCTCCCTGGCGACCCGCCCCACCGACGCCGCGATCCTCGCCGCCTGGCGGGCCCGCCTCGCCGGAGAGAACCCCGCCGACACGCCGGAACCGGCCCCCGTCGGCGCCTGAAGCCCCCGGGCGGCCGAGACCCGGCCGCCCGGCCCACCGAACACCCCACGTCCTCCAGGAGGAAGCCGACCATGAGCAGCGACCAGAACACCCCGCGCGGCCCGATCGACTCGTCCCGCGTCCCGCGGTACGCCGGTCCCGCGACGTTCGCGCGCCTGCCGCGGCTCGACGAGGTCGGCACCGCCGACATCGCCGTGGTCGGCGTCCCCTTCGACTCCGGCGTCTCCTACCGCCCCGGCGCCCGCTTCGGCGGCAACGCCATCCGCGAGGCGTCCCGCCTGCTGCGCCCGTACAACCCCGCGCAGGACGCCTCCCCGTTCGCCCTCGCGCAGGTCGCCGACGGCGGCGACATCGCCGTCAACCCGTTCAACATCAACGAGGCCGTCGAGACCGTCGAGGCCGCCGCCGACGAGATCCTCGGCACCGGCGCCCGCATGATGACCCTCGGCGGCGACCACACCATCGCCCTCCCGCTGCTCCGCTCGGTCGCCAAGAAGCACGGCCCGGTCGCCCTGCTCCACTTCGACGCCCACCTGGACACCTGGGACACCTACTTCGGCGCCGAGTACACCCACGGCACCCCGTTCCGCCGCGCCGTCGAGGAGGGCATCCTCGACACCGAGGCGCTGTCCCACGTCGGCACCCGCGGCCCGCTGTACGGCAAGCAGGACCTGACCGACGACGAGAAGATGGGCTTCGGCATCGTCACCTCCGCGGACATCTACCGCCGCGGCGCCGACGAGGTCGCCGACCAGCTCCGCCAGCGCATCGGCGACCGCCCGCTGTACATCTCCATCGACATCGACTGCCTCGACCCGGCCCACGCCCCCGGCACCGGCACCCCCGAGGCCGGCGGCATGACCTCCCGCGAGCTGCTGGAGATCCTCCGCGGCCTCTCCTCCTGCAACCTCGTCTCCGCCGACGTGGTGGAGGTCGCCCCCGCGTACGACCACGCCGAGATCACGGCCGTCGCCGCTTCCCACACGGCGTACGAGCTGACCACGATCATGAGCCGCCAGATCGCGGCGAGCCGCACGGCACAGTAGAGGCCGACGGCGGCCCGGACGTGCCCGCCCCCCCCCGCCCGGAGCGGGCGGGCACGTCCGCCCACCGCACCGCACCCGACCACGACGCCCAGGGACCCGACATGACCCACGACCACGACCTGGTCCTGCGCCCGACGCCCGCGCAGACGGAGGCCGCCCTCAACCCGCCCGCCGGGCGCAACGGCGGCGACCTCGTCGTCGAGACCCTCGCCGGCCTCGGCGCGACCACCGTCTTCGGCCTCCCCGGCCAGCACGCCCTCGGCATGTTCGACGCCCTGCGCCGCTCGTCGCTGCGGTACGTCGGCCTGCGCGTCGAGAACAACGCGGGCTTCGCCGCCGACGCGTACGGCCGGATCACCGGCGAGGCCGCGCCGCTGCTGCTCTCCACCGGCCCCGGCGCCCTCATGTCGCTCGCCGCGCTCCAGGAGGCCGCCGCGGCCTCCGCGCCGGTCCTCGCCATCGGCAGCCAGATCCCCGCCGCCGGCCTCGGCGGCGGCCGGCACGGCTACCTGCACGAGCTGCGCGACCAGCAGGCCAGCTTCCGGGACGTCGTGAAGTCCGTCCACACGGTCCGCACCCACTCCCAGATCCCGTCCGCGATCGCCGCGGCCTGGGAGTCGGCGCTCACCGCCCCGCACGGCCCGGTCTGGGTCGAGATCCCGCAGGACGTCCTCCTCGCCGGGACGACCCTGCCGGTCGTCACCGCCATGGACGCCACCCCCGAGGACGTCGTCCCGCGCCCGGAGCTGACCGCCGTCGCCGCGCACCTCCTGTCGAACGCCGAGCGGCCCGCGATCATCGCCGGCGGCGGCGTCGTCCGCTCCGACGCCTCCGGCAAGCTGCTCGCGCTCGCCGAGAAGCTGGACGCGCCCGTCGTCACCACCTTCGGCGGCAAGGGCGCCTTCCCGTGGGAGCACCCGCTGTCGCTCCAGTCCTGGCTGGAGGACCGGCACACCACCGACTTCCTGGAGGACGCGGACGTCCTCCTCGTCGTCGGCTCCGGCCTCGGCGAGCTGTCCTCGAACTACCACACCTTCGCGCCGCGCGGCCGGGTGATCCAGATCGAGGCGGACGCCGGGAAGCTGGAGTCCAACCACCCGGCGCTCGGCATCCACGCGGACGCCCGCCTCGCGCTCCAGGCGCTCCTGGAGACGGCGGAGGACCGCACGGACCCCGCCGCCCCGGCCCGCGTCCGTACCGTCCTCGACAAGGTCCGCGCCCGCCTCGACGCCCAGGACCTGGAGCTGGAGCGGCGGATCGTCGCCTCGGTCCGCGAGGCGCTGCCGCCGCGGTCGCCCAGCTTCTGGGACATGACGATCCTGGCGTACTGGGCGTGGTCGGCCTTCGACCCCCGCCACCCCAACACGATGCACTCCGCGCAAGGTGCCGGCGGCCTCGGCTACGGCTTCCCCGCCGCCCTCGGCGCCGCCGCCGCCGACCCGACGACCCCGGTCCTCGCGGTCTCCGGCGACGGCGGCGCGATGTACTCGATCGCGGAGCTGGCGACGGCGAAGCAGTACGGCCTCGACGTCACCTGGCTGATCGTCGACGACGGCGGCTACGGCATCCTCCGCGAGTACATGACGGACGCCTTCGGCGAGCCCACCGGCACCGAACTGGCCCGCCCCGACTTCGTCGCCCTCGCGGAGTCCTTCGGCGTCCCGGCCACCCTCACCACCCCCGACACCCTCACCGCCGACCTGGCGAAGTCCCTCGCCACCCCCGGCCCCTCGGTCGTCGTCCTCCCGGCCCTCCTGAAAATGTTCGAACCGACCCACCTCTGACGGGCCCGGCCCGGGAGGACGTCAGTCCACGATGTCCTCCCACGCCTCCCGGTAGGCGGCGATCCGCTCCTCGTAGCCCTGGCGGAACTCCGGCGTCAGCCGGGGGGCGAGGCCGGCCCAGCTCATGCGGCCCGGCGGGATCCGCCGGCCGATGTCGGCGAAGGCCGCCGCCGCCGCGTCCGCGACCGCCCCGCCCCTCTGGCGGGCGGCGAGGATCTGCTCCCCGACGTCCGGCAGCAGTGCCTCGAACGTGCCCAGCGGCTTTCCGGCCGCCTTCGTGACCTCCCGTTCGGTCACCGGCGCGATGCGGCCGTGCTCCGCCAGGCCCTTCATCGCGACCAGCGCCGCGTACACCTGGCCCCAGCGGTACGGCGTCCCGTCCTCGGCCTGCCCCACGCGCGTCCCCTTCCCGTCGTGTCCCGTCGCACGATCGCGTCGGCGGGTTCCTACCCAGCCGCCGGCGGTCCTAGGACTTCCGGCCCGTCTTTGTTGCCGCGGGATGAAATCGCACGTCGGGCACGTTGTCGCCTTCCGGTAGACCAGGACGGACGGGAGGCGCCACGTGGTGGTGGAGCGGGAACAGGGGTGGGCGCGGCGGCTGTGGTCGTACGCCTGGCGGTACAAGGCGGACGTGGTGCTCGCGCTCGGCTCGTCGCTCGCCGGCATGGCGCTGCTGGCGCTGGTGCCGCTCATCACCAAGGTGATCATCGACGACGTGATCGGGACCGGGACCCGGTCCCTCGCCGTGTGGACCGGGCTGCTGCTCGGCGCCGCCGTCCTCGTGTACGTGCTCACGTACATCCGGCGCTACTACGGCGGCCGGCTCGCGCTCGACGTGCAGCGGGACCTCCGTGACGACATGTACGGGACGATCCTGCGGCTCGACGGACGGCGGCAGGACGAGCTGTCGACCGGGCAGGTCGTCGGGCGGGCCACCAGCGACCTCCAGCTGATCCAGGGCCTGCTCTTCATGCTCCCCATGACGATCGGCAACATCCTGCTGTTCGTCATCTCGCTGGCCGTCATGGCCTGGCTGTCGATCCCGCTGACCCTCGTCGCCCTCGCCGTCGCCCCCGCCCTCTGGTGGATCGCCAAGCGGAGCCGCACCCGGCTGCACCCGGCCACCTGGGCGGCCCAGCAGGAGGCCGCCGGGGTCGCCGGCGTCGTCGACGGGGCCGTCACCGGCGTCCGGGTCGTCAAGGGCTTCGGGCAGGAGGACCAGGAGACCGGGAAGATCCGGGAGGCCGGCCGGAAGCTGTTCGCCGCCCGGCTGCGCACCATCCGGCTGAACGCCCGCTACACCCCCGCCCTCCAGGCCGTCCCCGCCCTCGGCCAGGTCGCCGTCCTCGCGCTCGGCGGCTGGCTCGCGTACAAGGGCCAGATCACCCTCGGCACCTTCGTCGCCTTCTCCTCGTACCTGGCGTCCCTGGTCGGCCCGGTCCGGATGCTCGCCATGGTCCTCACCGTCGGCCAGCAGGCACGCGCGGGCGTGGAGCGGGTCGTCGAGCTGATCGACACCGAGCCGGCCCTCGCGGACGGCACGAAGGAGCTGCCGGCCGACGCCCCGGCGACCGTCGAGTTCGACGGCGTGAGCTTCGGCTACGGCGACGGCAGGCCCGTCCTCGACGGGTTCTCGCTGGAGCTGCGGGAGGGCGAGACCGTCGCCCTCGTCGGCTCCTCCGGCTCCGGCAAGTCGACCGTCTCCCTCCTCCTGCCCCGCTTCTACGACGTCGACCGCGGCGCCGTCCTCGTCGGCGGCCACGACGTCCGCGAGCTGACCCTGGAGTCGCTGCGGGCCGCGATCGGCCTCGTCCCCGAGGACTCCTTCCTCTTCTCCGACACCGTCCGCGCCAACATCGCGTACGGCGTCCCCGACGCCACCGACCAGCAGGTCGAGGCCGCCGCCCGCGCCGCCCGCGCCGACCGGTTCATCGCCGAGCTGCCCGACGGCTACGCCACCAAGGTCGGCGAGCACGGCCTCACCCTCTCCGGCGGCCAGCGCCAGCGCATCGCGCTCGCCCGCGCGATCCTCACCGACCCCCGCCTGCTCGTCCTCGACGACGCCACCTCCGCCGTCGACGCCAAGGTCGAGCACGAGATCCACGAGGCGCTGAAGGCGGTGATGGCGGGCCGGACGACCCTCCTCATCGCGCACCGCCGCTCCACCCTCGGCCTCGCCGACCGGATCGCCGTCCTCGACGGCGGCCGGCTCGCCGACCTCGGCACCCACGAGGAGCTGGAGGAGCGCTCCGCGCTCTACCGCCGGCTCCTCACCGACCCCGACGAGCTCGGCGGCGTCTCGCCCGGGCACCTCCCGGCCGCCGGCGCCGAACCCGCCGGCGACGACGCGCTGCGGGCCGAGCTGGACGCCGAGTTCGACGCCGAGCGCGGCATCACCCCCGCCCTGTGGGTCCGTGACGAGAACCCCGACCGGGACGCCAAGGCCGCCGGCGCCACGCCCGAGCTGCTCGCCGCCGTCGCCGCCCTGCCGCCCGCCGCCGACACCCCCGACGTCGACGAGGCCCGCGCCGTCCGGCCCGAGTCCGACTACGGGCTCCGCCGGCTGCTGCGCGGCTTCGGCGCGCCGCTGCTCATCAGCCTCGGCCTGGTCGCGCTCGACGCGGGCGCGGGCCTGCTGCTGCCGGTCCTGATCCGGCACGGCATCGACGAGGGCGTGAACCGGCTGGCGATCGGCGCCGTCTGGGCCGCGTCCGCGCTCGCGCTGGTCACCGTCCTCGTGCAGTGGGCCGCGCAGACCGCCGAGATCCGGATGACCGGCCGCACCGGCGAGCGGGTCCTGTACGCGCTCCGCCTGAAGATCTTCGCGCAGCTCCAGCGCCTCGGCCTGGACTACTACGAGCGCGAGCTCACCGGCCGGATCATGACCCGGATGACGACGGACGTCGACGCCATGTCGACCTTCCTCCAGACGGGCCTGGTCACCGCCTTCGTCTCGGTCGTCACCTTCTTCGGGATCATGGTGGCGCTGCTGGTCCTCGACCTCCAGCTGGCCCTGGTCGTCTTCGTGACCCTGCCGGTCCTCGCCGTCGCCACGTACTTCTTCCGCCGCTCCAGCGTGAAGGCGTACGAGCTGGCCCGGGAGCGGATCAGCGTCGTCAACGCCGACCTCCAGGAGTCCGTCGCCGGCCTGCGGATCGTGCAGGCGTTCGGCCGCGAGCGGTCGGGCGCCGCCCGGTTCGCCGAGCGCGGCGACGCCTACCGGGACGCGCGCGTGCGCGGCCAGTGGCTGATCTCGGTCTACTTCCCGTTCGTCACCCTGCTGTCGTCGGTGGCCGCCGCGGCCGTCATGATCGTCGGCGCGAACCGGATCGAGGCCGGCACCCTCACGACCGGCGCCCTCGTCGCGTACCTCCTCTACATCGACCTCTTCTTCGCCCCCGTGCAGCAGCTCTCCCAGGTCTTCGACGGCTACCAGCAGGCCGCCGTCTCGCTCGGCCGGATGCGGGAACTGCTCCAGGAGCCGACGTCGACGGCCGCCGCGGCCGAGCCCCGCGAGGTGCTGTCGCTGCGCGGCGAGATCGCCTTCGAGGACGTCTCCTTCGCCTACGGGGAGGAGGAGGCGGCCCTCACCGGCGTCGACCTGCGGATCCCGGCCGGGCAGACCGTCGCGTTCGTCGGCGAGACCGGCGCCGGCAAGTCCACGCTGGTCAAGCTGGTCGCCCGGTTCTACGACCCGACCTTGGGCCGGGTCACCGCCGACGGCACCGACCTGCGGGACCTCGACCTCACCTCGTACCGGCACCGGCTCGGCGTCGTCCCCCAGGAGGCGTACCTCTTCGCCGGGACGATCCGCGACGCCATCGCCTACGGGCGGCCCGGCGCCACCGACGCCGAGGTGGAGGCGGCGGCCCGCGCGGCCGGCGCGCACGACATGATCGCCACCCTGGACGGCGGCTACCTCCACGAGGTCGCCGAACGCGGCCGGAACCTGTCGGCCGGCCAGCGCCAGCTGATCGCCCTGGCCCGCGCCGAGCTGGTGAACCCGGACGTCCTGCTCCTCGACGAGGCCACCGCCGCGCTGGACCTCGCCACGGAGGCCCAGGTGAACGCCGCCACCGAGCGGCTCGCCGGCCGCCGCACCACCCTGATCGTCGCCCACCGCCTCACCACGGCGGCCCGCGCGGACCGGGTGGTCGTCATGGACCACGGCCGCGTCGCCGAGGACGGCACCCACGACGAACTCCTCGCCCGGAACGGCCGCTACGCCGCCCTCTGGCGCACCTTCATCGGCGCGCCGGACCCGAAGGCCGAGCCGGAGGAGGAGCCGGCGTCGCTGTGACGCGCGGGCCGCGCAGGTCGCTGAGTACGCCGGCTGAGTACGGGCGCTCATGCCGGGGCCCGGCGGCCGGGGTGGAATCGGGGGCATGAGCACCAGCGCCCCCACCCCTGCCCCCACTGCCCCCGCCCCCGCGACCGACCCCGGAGCGGACGCGCGCCGGCTCCGCCTCCGGGCGCTCGGGGCCGGGCTGGCGCTGGTCCCGGCGACCGTGGTCGCCGTGTTCCTCGCCCTGGCCACCGACAAGGGCGGCCACTGCGTGATGCGGGGCACCTGCGGTGACGTGCCCGGGTGGCTCTACCAGGCCGCCCTGGCCGTCGCCGGGGCCGCCTGGCTGGTCGCCCTCACCACGCCGGGCGGGCGCCCGCCCGCGCCGGTCCGGCGGGCCGCCCTGAGGACGCTGCTCGGCGCCGAGGCGGTCTTCCTCCTGCTCGTCCTGGCGCACTACCTGGGGTGAGAGCCGTCCCACACAGGCAACCGTACGGACGTCCGGGGCGTCGTAAGGACGTACGGCCACGGGGAGAGGCGGGGGAGGAACGGGCATGTCCGGAAGCACTGCGGTCCGACCGTCCGCGCGACGCACGCGCGCGCACGGCCCGGTCGCCGGGCGCACGCGCGCGTCCGTCCGGCGGGCCGCCGCGCACGCGCGCGCGTACCTGGCGGGCGCCGTCGCCCGCCTGCGCCCGCACCCCGTCGCGTACGGGCTCGTGCTCGTCCTCGCGGCCGGGCTGCTGACGCTGGCCGGGCCCGGCGGCGGCACCGCCGACGCGGCCTCCGTCTGCACCGGGCGCCCCGCCCGCACGGTCGCCTTCGCCACCGGCGAGCTGCGCCTCTACCGCAACCGCCACTACGCCTGCGCGCTGGTCCTCGCCAAGCGGCCGGGCGCCCCGCGCCCCATGAAGGTCACCCTCCAGCCGCGCGGCGGCCGGGCCGCCGTCGTCAGCGGGCGCTGGGGACGGCAGGCCGGGCCGGTGACCGTGCACGCCCTGAACCGCTGCGTCCGCGCCTCCGCGACCGTCGCGAACCGGTCCACCGCCACCGGCTGGATCCTGTGCTGAACCACAGGTAAGACTCAACCGGGTCTGGCGGCCCGGACGTTCACCCCGCTAGGTTCACGGCACCGTTGTGAATCATGGGAGGGTGCATGCGCAAGTCGCTGAGACTGATGCTGTCGCTTTCGGTGCTCATAGGCACCGTGGGCTCCACCGGCGTGGCCACCGCCACCGCCGCGGACACGGAGTCCGTCAGCGCGGTCGCGGAGGCGCAGGGCTCGGACATCAAGGACCGCCTGCTGGCGATCCCCGGGATGAGCCTGATCGAGGAGAAGCCGTACGCCGGCTACCGCTTCTTCGTCCTCAACTACGAGCAGCCGATCGACCACAAGCGCCCCTGGGCAGGAACGTTCCAGCAGCGGATCTCGGTCCTCCACAAGGGCACCGACCGCCCCACCGTCTTCCGCACCAGCGGCTACGGCCTGAGCACCACCCCGAGCCGGGCCGAGCCGACCCGGATCATCGACGGCAACCAGGTCTCCCTGGAGTACCGCTTCTTCACGCCGTCCCGCCCCGCCCCCGCCGACTGGTCCAAGCTCGACATCTGGCAGGCCGCCAGCGACCAGCACCGCGTCTTCACCGCCCTGAAGAAGGTCTACGGCGAGAACTGGCTCTCCACCGGCGGCTCCAAGGGCGGCATGACCGCCACCTACTACGAGCGCTTCTACCCGCGCGACATGGACGGCGTCGTCGCCTACGTGGCCCCCAACGACGTCGTCAACAAGGAGGACTCGGCCTACGACCGGTTCTTCGCGAACGTCGGCACGAAGGAGTGCCGCGACCGCCTGAACTCCATGCAGCGCGAGGCCCTGCTCCGCCGCGCCCCGCTCCAGGAGAAGTTCAAGGCGTGGGCCGAGACCGAGGGCGCCACCTTCAACACCGTCGGCTCGCTCGACAAGGCGTGGGAGGCGACCGTCCTCGACTTCGTCTGGGGCTTCTGGCAGTACTACGGCGAGGACGTCTGCGACACGATCCCGGACGCCAAGACCGCGAGCGACGACACCGTCTACGAGACGATCGACGCCTACGCCGGCTGGTCCGCCTACACCGACCAGGGCCTGGAGTACTACACGCCGTACTACTACCAGGCGGCCACCGAGCTCGGCTCGCCGTCCATCAAGCAGCCGCACCTCGACGGCCTGAACCGCTACGGCTACCAGCCCGCCTCGAACTTCGTGCCCCGCGAGATCCTCATGAAGTTCAAGCCGTGGGTCATGCGCGACGTCGACGACTGGGTCCGCAAGAACGCGAACCGGATGCTCTTCGTCTACGGCGAGAACGACCCGTGGGGCGCCGAGCCGTTCCGCGTCGACAAGGGCGCCCGGGACAGCTACGTCTACTACGCGCCCGGCGGCAACCACGGCGCCAACGTCGCCGGACTCGTCGACGCCGAGCGGGAGAAGGCCACCGCCCGCATCCTCGCCTGGGCCGGGGTCGAGGCCCCCGCCGTCGAGGCGGCCCGGCCGCTGGCGCGCTTCGACGCCCGCCTGGACCGGCCCGTGGACGAGGACGTGACGAAGGAGCACGGCCTGCGCCCCTGACCCCCGGTGGGGGTGCGGCCCCGCGCGAGGCCGCACCCCCGTCCGTCAGCGGTCGTACGACAGCCCGTACCCGACCGGGTAGAGCGTCACCGCCGGGTCCTCCGCGCTGCGCACCGGCACCGGGAGCCGCCCGCGCGGCTTCGCCCGCCCGGCCAGCACCCGGACGGCGGCGCGGAGTTCCACGTCCGTCCAGGAGTAGGCGGCCAGCGTGGCCCGCTGCCCGGAGATCCGGGCGACGTCGTACGGGTTGCGGATCGCGACCGTCACCACCGGCACCCCGGTCGCCACCAGCCGGGCCACCAGCGTCCGCTGCGGGCTCGCGGCGGTCAGGTTGTACGTGCCCACCACGACCACGTCCTGCCCGGCGGCGGCGGCCACCGCCTCCTCGATCCGGGCCGCCGTCGGCGTGATCCCGGTGGACAGCACCGTCGGGGTGAAGCCCAGCTCGCGCAGGGCGGCGCCGAGCGTGGTCGTCGGCGGCCCGGTCGTCCCGGACGGGGAGGCCGGGTCGGCGCCGACCACCAGCACCTTCCCGTGCGCGGCCGGACCCAGCGGCAGGAAACCGCCCTCGTTGACCAGCAGCGTGGTGGTCCGCTCGGCGATCCGGTCGGCCTCGGCGAGGTGCCGCGGCGTGCCGACGGTCGCGTCCACCTCCGCCCGGTCCGGGTACGGGTCGGCGAAGAGCCCGCGTCGCGCCTTCAGCCGCAGGATCCGCAGAACCGATTCCTCGATCCGCTCCTCCGTCAGCTCCCCGTCCCGCACCGCCGCCAGGACCGCGTTCCAGGCCACCGCCAGCTGCGGCGGGTTCAGCAGCTGGTCCACCCCCGCCTTCAGCGCGAGCACCGGCACCCGGTCGTCGCCGTACTTGGTGCGCACCCCCTGCATGTCCAGGGCGTCCGTCACCACCACCCCGTCGTAGCCGAGCTGTTCGCGCAGCACCCCGGTGAGGATCGGGTACGAGAGCGTGGCCGGGTCCTCGGACGGGTCGAGCGCCGGGACGACGAGGTGCGCGGTCATGATCGCGTCGATACCGGCGGCGATCGCGGCCCGGAACGGCGGGGCGTCCAGCTCCGCCCACTGCTCGCGGGTGTGGGTGATGACCGGCAGGCCGTAGTGGCTGTCGACGGCGGTGTCGCCGTGGCCGGGGAAGTGCTTGGCGGTGGCCGCCACGCCCGCGCCCTGGTAGCCGCGGATCTGGGCGGTGACGAGACCGGACACCGCGGCGGGGTCCGAGCCGAAGGAGCGGACGCCGATGACCGGGTTGGCCGGGTTGACGTTGACGTCGGCGACCGGGGCATAGTTCTGCCGGATGCCGAGCGCGGCCAGTTCGGCGCCGGCGATCCGGGCCGCCTTGCGGGTGTCCGCCGGCGAGCCGCCCGCGCCCAGCGCCATCGCGCCGGGCAGCAGCGTGGCGGGCTCGCCGATCCGGCAGACGATGCCGTGCTCCTGGTCGGTGGAGATCAGGACGGGCACGGGCGTGCCGTGGGAGAGCGCGGCGGCCTGGATGCCGTGGGAGAGCGCGGCGATCTGGTGCGGGTCGCGGGTGTTGTGGGCCCAGGCGAAGTAGATGATGCCGCCGAGGTGGTAGCGCTCCAGCAGCTCGGCGGCGGTGCGGACGCCGAACTCGCGGAGGTTGGCGTCGGCGTCGGCCGGGTCCGGGTCGGTCGCCGAGTGCCCGTACACCCGGCTGACGAAGAGCTGGCCGACCTTCTCCTCCAGCGACATCCGCCCGACGATCCGGCGCAGCCGGTCCTCGGTCCGGGCGTCGGTGGCGTGCGCGGCGGGGGCGACGGCCCCGGTGACGGCCGCGGCGGCGGCTGCGGCGGTGACGGAGAGCAGGGTGCGGCGGGTGGGAGCTGGAGGGGTGCGGCGGGTGGGGGTGGGAGGGGGAGTGGGGGTGGCGGAGGCGGGGTGGGGCACTGGTGCTCCTTCCGGCCGTGCGTGGGTGAGTGAGCAGGGGTGAAGGAAACTGCCAAGGTGCACGGATAGCCTGAAAGTAACTGCCAGGTCAAGGATTCCCGCACGAATCGCCGAAGCGACCGCGGCGGCGCCCGCCGGACGTACGGGGGTCGGCGGGCGGTGCGGCCATGCTCCTGTCTGCCGGACGCGCGGAACCGGCGGAAGCCCGTCGCTCAGGCCGCCGACGCGATCGACGGCCACAGTTCCTGGAGCGTACGGACCGTCTCCACGATCGCCGGGCGGCGCGCCGCGCCCGTGCGCCACAGCGCGTGCAGCCGGCGCGTCGGCGCCGGGTCCAGCCGGAGCGGGGCCACCTCGGGCGGCAGCCCGCCGCGCCCCAGACGGGGGACGAGCGCGATGCCGAGGCCGGCCGCGACCAGCGCGACCTGGGTGTGGTTCTCCTCCGCCTGGTGCACGACCAGCGGCTCGGCCCCGGCCGCCCGCAGCGTGCGCATCAGCCAGTCGTGGCACACCGTCCCCGGCGGCTGCGAGATCCACCGCTCGTCCGCCAGCTCCTCCCGCCGCACCGACCGCCGGGCCGCCAGCGGATGGTCCCGGTGGACGAGGATGTCGCAGCCGTCGTCGCCGATCACCGCCTGCTCGACCCCGGGCGGCGCCGGCAGCGGGGCGATGTCCCAGTCGTGGGCGACGGCCAGGTCGAGCACCCCGCGCGCCACCAGGTCCACCGACAGGTGCGGGTCGACCTCCGTCAGCCGCGCGTCCAGCCCGGGGTGACGGACCGCCAGGTCCGCCAGCACCCGGGGCATCAGACCGCGCGCCGCGCTCGGGAAGCAGCCGACCGCCAGCCGTCCGGCGGGCAGCCCGCGCCGCTCTTCGAGCCGTACCTCCGCCTCCTCCACGATCGCCAGCAACCGGCGCGCCGTGGAGGCGAGCTGGCAGGCCTCGTCGGTGAGCCGGACGCCCCGCCCGCTGCGTTCGAGCAGGGTCGTACGGGTCTCCCGCTCCAGCTTCGCGATCTGCTGGGAGACCGCCGACGGGGTGTAGCCGAGCGCCGTCGCGGCGGCGCCGACGCTGCCGTGGACGGAGACGGCGTGCAGGGCGCGCAGACGGCCGAGATCGAGCACGGGAACCTCCGGCGGACACTCACGGATTCAGCAACGCTTCATCCAACCATGAAGAGACCTGTGCTGGTGCTACACGGTCACGGCCGGTCATGCTCCGTGCATGCGCCCCGCACACATCGCCCTCGCCGCGCTCGTCGCCGCGGTCTGGGGAGTCAACTTCGTCGTCATCGAGATCGGTCTCGACCACTTCCCGCCGCTGCTCTTCTCCGCCCTCCGCTTCCTCGCCGCCGCCCTCCCCGCGGTCTTCCTCGTCGGCCGCCCCAAGGTCGCCTGGAAGTGGATCATCGCCGTCGGACTCGCCCTCGGTGTCGCCAAGTTCGGCCTGCTCTTCACCGGCATGGACCTGGGCGCCCCCGCCGGCCTCTCCTCCCTCGTCCTCCAGGTGCAGGCCGTCTTCACCGCCCTCTTCGCCTTCGCCGCCCTCGGCGAGCGACCCGCCCGCCGCGCCGTCGCCGGCATGGCCGTCGCGCTCGCCGGCATCGGCGTCGCCGCCGTCGACGAGGGCGCCTCCGGGCCGGTCACCGGTTTCGTCCTGGTCATCGCGGCCGCCGCCTGCTGGGGCGTCTCCAACGTCCTCACCCGCAAGGCCGCCCCGCCCGACCCGCTCAACTGGATGGTCTGGGTCAGCACCGTCCCCGTCCTCCCGCTGCTCGCCCTCTCCCTGCTCCTGGAGGGCCCCGAGCGGGACCTCGCCGCGCTCCGCGCCCTCGACTGGACCGGCGCCGGCGTCATCCTGTACGTCGCCTGGGTCACGACCGTCTTCGGTTTCGGCGCCTGGGGCTGGCTGCTCCGCCGCCACCCCGCCTCCTCCGTCGCCCCCTTCTCGCTCCTGGTCCCCGTCTTCGGCATGTCCTCCGCCGCGCTGTTCCTCGGCGAGTCGGTGAGCCCCCTGCGCTGGGTCGCGGCGGCCCTCCTCGTCGGCGGTGTGGCCCTGACGTCGCTGTCCCCCCGGAAGCCGGCCGCCGCGCCGGGAGCGGGACCCGAAGGGGAGCCGGGACCCGGGCGCGAACCGGCCGCCGGGCCGCCGGCGGGCCCGGAATCCCTGGTGCGGGAGGCGCCCGTTCCCGTATCGTCCGTGGGTCCCGCCGACGACGAAAGGCCCGCATGACCTTCGAGCACGTGACCGTCGACGCCCCCGTCCCCGCGCCCGCCGCGCTGCTCCTCGCCGGCATCCCCGGCAGCGGCAAGTCGACGGTCTCGGCCGCCCTCGCCGCCCGCTTCGCCCGCGCCGCGCACATCGAGGTCGACCACCTCCAGGAGCTGATCGTCAGCGGCGGCCGCTGGCCCACCCCGGAGGGCGACCCGGAGGCGGACCGGCAGATCCTCCTCCGCGCCCGCAACGCCTGCCTCCTGGCGGGCAGTCTCGCCGCCGCCGGCTTCCTCCCGGTCATGGACGACGTCGTGGTCCGCCGCTCCCACCTGCGGTACTACCGCGAACAGATGACGGCGGGCCCGCTGCACGTGGTCTTCCTCGCGCCCGGCCCCGACACGGCGTGGGAGCGCAACAACGCCCGCCACAAGCGCCTCACCACCAACTGGGCCTTCCTCGACGAGGCGATGCGCGAGGAACTGTCCGGCGAGGGCGTCTGGATCGACAACTCCGCACAGACGGTGGAGGAGACGGTCGACGCGGTCCTCGCCGCGACGGGCCTGGACACCTCCGCGGACGCGTAGGACGCGTAGGACGCGTAGGACGGGTCGGCGGCCGAAGGCGGTCGGTCGCCGCCGGCGCCGGCCCCCCCCCGCCGCCGGTCCGCCCGAACCGGCGGAGAGGGCGGGCGGGAGGCGCCGCCGGGCCGGTACCCGTCACGGTCAGCCCCGCGGCGCCCCCGTCGAGTCCCGTACCACCAGCTCGCCCGGGACCGTCTCGGTGCCGTCGGCCGGGGCGTCCTGGGTGCCCATCGCCAGGCGGCCCGCGCGGGCGCCGGTGTCGTGCAGCGGGAGGCGGACGGTGGTCAGGGCGGGGACCGCGTCGACCGAGAAGGGGAGGTCGTCGAAGCCGGCCACCGACACGTCGCCGGGGATCGACAGGCCCCGCTCCCGCAGCGCCGCGCAGACGCCCAGCGCGACCGTGTCGTTGGCGGCGACGATCGCCGTGAGGTCCGGGTCGCTGGCCAGGAGCTCCGCGACGGCCGCGTGGCCGGAGGGGCGGTCGTACGGGCCGTGCACGGTCGGCCCCTCGGCGACGCCCGCCGCCGCCAGCGCCTCCCGGTGGCCCTCCAGGCGGTGCCGGGTGGTCGTGCGGTCGGCGGGGCCCGCGACGTAACCGATCCGCCGGTGGCCGAGGCCGAGCAGGTGCTCGGTGAGGCGGCGGCCCCCGGCGCGGTTGTCGAAGACGAGCGCGGCGGTGTGCGCGTCCCCCGGCACCGGCGGCCGGCCGCACAGCACGACCCGGGTGCCGGCCTCGGCCATCCGGGACAGCTTGGCGGCGGTCGCGTCCAGGTGCCGCGGGTCCTCCAGCGAGCCGCCCATGAGGATCACGGCGGCGGCGCGCTGCCGCTGGAGCAGCGTCAGGTAGGTGAGCTCGCGCTCGGGGGAGCCGCCGGTGTTGCAGACGACGGCCAGCTTCTCGCCGCCCGCCCGGCCGGACCCGCCCTCGCCGATCGCGCTCTGCGCCGCGCTCGCCATGATCCCGAAGAAGGGGTCGGCGATGTCGTTGACCAGCACCCCGACCAGGTCGGAGGTGGCGGCGGCGAGCGAGCTGGCGGGCCCGTTGAGGACGTAGTCCAGCTCCTCGACGGCCTTCAGGACCCGCTCCCGCGTGGAGGCGGCCACCGGGTAGTTGCCGTTCAGGACCCGGGAGACGGTCGCGGGGGAGACCCGGGCGCGGGCGGCCACGTCCGACAGGGTGACGGTCATCGCGTGCGTACCTCCGACATCGCGTGCACAGCTCCGAGGCCGTAGGCGCGGGGGCCTTGTCCGGCGTGATGTCGGCAGGCTAGCGTCATCCGTGGCAGAAAGCGCTTTCTACCGTCGCGCCGAAAGCGCTTTCTGCCCTGCATGGCGTTGTCCCGTCGTGCTGTCACGCGGTGAACGAGGGCGCAGCCCGCCGGAGAGAGGAAACCTTCCATGACACGCAGGACCGTCCGCATCGCCATGAACGGCGTCACCGGGCGCATGGGCTACCGCCAGCACCTCGTCCGCTCGATCCTCGCGCTGCGCGAGCAGGGCGGCCTCGACCTCGGCAACGGCGAGGTCCTCTGGCCCGAGCCCGTCCTCGTCGGCCGCCGCGAGCACGCCCTGCGCGCCCTCGCCGAGAAGCACGGCCTCACCGAGTGGTCCACCGACCTCGACGCCGTCCTCGCCGACGACTCGATCGACGTCTACTTCGACGCCCAGGTCACCTCCGCCCGCGCCGACGCCCTCACCAAGGCCATCGCCGCCGGCAAGCACCTCTACACCGAGAAGCCCACCGCCGCCGACTTCGCCGGCGCCCTCGCCCTCGCCCGCCTCGCCGCCGAGAAGGGCGTCAAGCACGGCGTCGTCCAGGACAAGCTCTTCCTCCCCGGCCTGCTGAAGCTCAAGCGGCTCGTCGACGGCGGCTTCTTCGGCGAGATCCTGTCCGTGCGCGGCGAGTTCGGCTACTGGGTCTTCGAGGGCGACTGGCAGGAGGCCCAGCGCCCCAGCTGGAACTACCGCGCCGAGGACGGCGGCGGCATCGTCGTCGACATGTTCCCGCACTGGGAGTACGTGCTCCACGAGCTCTTCGGCCGGGTCACCTCCGTCTCCGCCGAGGTCGCCACCCACGTCCCGCGCCGCTGGGACGAGGAGGGCAAGCCGTACGACGCGACCGCCGACGACGCCGCCTACGGCACCTTCCACCTGGAGGGCGGCGCCATCGCCCAGATCAACTCCTCCTGGGCGGTCCGCGTCCACCGCGACGAACTCGTCGAGTTCCAGGTCGACGGCACCGAGGGCTCCGCCGTCGCGGGCCTGCGCACCTGCCGCGTCCAGCACCGCAGCGCCACCCCCAAGCCGGTCTGGAACCCCGATATCCCCGCCACCTACTCCTTCCGCGACCAGTGGCAGGAGGTCCCCGACAACGCCGACTTCGACAACGGCTTCAAGGCCCAGTGGGAGCTGTTCCTCCGGCACGTCGTCCTCGACGAGCCGTACCACTGGGACCTCCTCGCCGGCGCCCGCGGCGTCCAGCTCGCCGAACTCGGCCTGAGGTCCGCCGCCGAGGGCCGCCGCCTCGACGTCCCGGAGGTGTCCCTGTGACGCTCCGCCTCCCGCTCCCCGGCGGCGGCACGCGCGCGTACCGGCCCCGGACCGAACCGTTCGCCTCCGCCGCGTCCGGCCCGCTCACCTCCCGTACGGTCTTCTCCGCCGCGCACGTCGTCGCCGACCCGTACGCCGACACCACCCCCGACGGCCCCGCCGCCGTCGACTGGGACGCCACCCTCGCCTTCCGCCGCCACCTCTGGTCCCACGGCCTCGGCGTCGCGGAGGCCATGGACACCGCCCAGCGCGGCATGGGCCTCGACTGGGCCGGCGCCGCCGAACTCGTCCGCCGCTCCGCCGCCGAGGCGAAGGCCGAGGGCGGCCGGATCGCCTGCGGCGCCGGCACCGACCAGCTCACCGGACCCGCCACGCTCGCGGAGATTCGGGCCGCGTACGAGGAACAGCTCGCCGTCGTCGAGGAGTCCGGCGCCCAGGCCGTCCTCATGGCCTCCCGCGCGCTCGCCGCCGCGGCCGGCGGCCCCGAGGACTACCTCGACCTGTACGGCCACCTGCTCCGCCAGGCCGCCGAACCGGTGATCCTCCACTGGCTCGGCCCGATGTTCGACCCGGCCCTGGAGGGGTACTGGGGCTCCGCCGACCTCGACGCGGCCACCGAGACCTTCCTGGAGGTCATCGCCGCCCACCCCGACAAGGTCGACGGCGTCAAGATCTCCCTCCTCGACGCGGGCCGCGAGGTCGCCCTGCGCCGCCGCCTCCCGGAGGGCGTCCGCTGCTACACCGGCGACGACTTCCACTACCCCGAGCTGATCGCCGGTGACGACCAGGGCTTCAGCCACGCCCTGCTGGGGATCTTCGACCCGCTCGGCCCGCTGGCGGCGGAGGCGGTCCGGGTCCTGGACACCGGCGACACGGCCGGTTTCCGCACGCTCCTCGACCCGACGGTGGCGCTCTCCCGCCACCTCTTCGCGCCGCCCACCCGCTACTACAAGACGGGCGTGGTCCTGCTCGCCTGGCTCGCCGGCCACCAGGACCACTTCACCATGGTCGGCGGCCTCCAGTCGGCCCGCTCCCTGCCGCACCTGGCCCGCGCCTACGAACTCGCCGACGGCCTCGGCCTGTTCCCGGACCCGGCCCGCGCGGAGTCCCGGATGCGGTCCCTGCTCACGGTGTACGGAGTCCCCCAGTCAACTTCTCGGTCCTGAGGGACCGAGCTTGTCACCCGATCCCTGAAAGGCCGTGATTGCAAGTGGAGCGCGACTGGCTGCCGCGTGGTCCCCTGCGTCCGGTACGGCTATGCCGTACGGGGGCGATTGACCGCGCCCCGCTTCCACGCAGCCTCGCCGCGGTGGGCGATGTTGCGGGAGCCGTTGTGGTCCGCGTGCATCACGGTCCCGCAGGACCGGCACACGAACCGTGCTTGATCCACCCTGTTCGTGCGGTGGGTGTGCCAGCACTCGGAGCACTGACGGGAGGTGTTGCGGGGGTCGACGAACACCACGGGCACCCCCGCCCTGCGTGCCTTGTACTCGACGAATCCGCCGAGCTGGGCGAATGCCCACGAGTGCAGTCGTGCCCGCTGGTCCTTCTTGGCCGTGACCCTCTGCCGGATACCGCTCAGGTCTTCCAGGGCGATTCCACGCGAGGTGCGTTCAGCGGTGGCGACGAGCTGATTGGCGATGATGTGGTTGGCGTTCGCCGCGTGCCGGGACTCGCGGCGACGGATGCGCTTCAAGGCCCGCTTGGCCGACTTGGTGCGCTTCTTCTGGAGCTTGCTGCGCAGGTTCAGCATCCGCCTGCGGTAGTGGTTGAGCCGGCGTCCGGACATGATCTGGCCGTCCGAGGTGGTGGCGATGTTCACGATGCCCAGGTCCACCCCGAGGAACCGTCCGGCTCAGACACGTCGGGCTCGGGCACGTGGATGGTGGCGATCAGGAAGAACATCCCGTCGCGCATCACCAGGTCCGACTCGCCCTTGCGGGACGCCAACAGCTTCAGCGTCTCCGAGGAACACACGAACGGGATGTGCTTGATCCGCCCGGCCACCGTCCAGATCGACACCGTCCGGGCATCGAGGTTCCACGTCAGGATCCGGTCGTCGAACGGCTGCGCCGCGTCCTCCCGGAAACGGATCGGCTTCGACTCTGCCCGCAGGCGACGCTTCGAGCCCTCCCGGCCGAGATTCCCTGCATTGATGTTGCCCTTCAGGGTGGCGTAGGCGTCGCAAACCTTCTTCACCACCCGCACGGCAGGCTGGGCTCCGAGGTCGTAGTCCGCCTTGAGGGCGAAGTACACCTCTTTCTGCAACACGTTCCGCCGCTTCAGGCCCTTGGCGAACGCCACTTGGGATGTGTGGTTCGCCGCCCGGTTGCAGGCACGCAGGGTCGCCGCCAGCGCATCCGCGTCATGCGCGGACGTAGGCGGCAACTTCACCTGCACCACAATTTTCACGCAAAGCACCTTAGTGGGGCGGATCGCGGGAGAGTGAATTGAGGAACCGCCAAATAATGAGTGGAATCGGTGATTTCATGCATTCGGAAAAAGGTCCTGTTTCTCGCTGGGCTGAAGCCCTGAGCCCCGGAGGGGAGATCAAGTGAACCTCGACCGCTTCAGCATCAACCAGATGACGGTGAAGCAGCTCCCGCTCCCCGAACTGGTCGCGGAGTGCGTCCGCCTCGGCGTGCCCGGGATCGGCCTGTGGCGCGACCCGGTGAAGGAGTACGGCGTCGACGAGACGGCGGCCCTGATCCAGGAGGCGGGCCTGAAGGTCACCACCCTGTGCCGGGGCGGGTTCTTCACCAGTGACGGCTGGGAGGCCGACAACCGGGCGGCGATCGACGAGGCGGCGGCGCTCGGCACCGACACCCTCGTCCTGGTCTCCGGCGGCCTGCCCGCCGGCAGCCGCGACCTGCCCGGGGCACGCGCGCGTATCGCCGCCGCCATCGGCGCCCTCGCCCCCTACGCGGGCGAACGCGGCGTCCGGCTCGCCATCGAACCCCTCCACCCCATGTACGCCTCCGACCGCTGCGCGATCTCCACCCTGGACCAGGCCCTGGACATCGCGGAGCGCCACCCGGCCGAGCAGGTCGGCGTCACCGTCGACACGTACCACCTGTGGTGGGACGAGAACGCCCCGGCGGCGGTGGAGCGGGCGGCGGCCGGCGGCCGCGTCCACGCCTTCCAGCTCGCCGACTGGACGACGCCCCTCCCGGAGGGCGTCCTCAACGGCCGGGGCCGGCTCGGCACGGGCTCCATCGACCTCACGTGGTGGGCGGCCCTCCTCGAACGGGTCGGCTACACGGGCCCGGTGGAGGTCGAACTCTTCAACGACGCCCTGTGGACGAGGGACGGCGTCGAGGTCCTGGAGGAGATCCTGGAGGACTTCCTCAAGGTCTGACCGCGTCCCGCCGAACCGGGCCCCGGCGTGCGCGGCGGGGGCCCTCCGGGCCCGGCCCCGTGTGCGGCGGGGCCGGGCTACTTCTTCCCGCCGCCCAGCAGGTCGCCGAGGCCGCCGCCCTTCTTCGCGGCGGCGCGCTTCGTGAGGACCGCGAGGATCACCGGGACCAGGAGGTCGACCGCGCGGTTCACGGTGGCCGGGGGGAGGCCGGTGCGCTTGGCGACGGCGTTGGCGGCGGGCTTCGCCAGCCTGCCGAGGACGCCGGCCATCAGGCCCCCGGCCGCGAGGCCGCCGAAGGCGGCGACGCCCTGGAGGGGCGGTTCGGCGGAGGCGACCTCGTCGACGGCGGCCTTCACGTCGGCGGCGCTGCCCGGCTCGGCCGCCGCCTGCCGCAGGTTGCCCGAGAGTTCCGCGACCGAGCCGCCCACGAGGGCCCGGGCGCCCGCCGTGTCGGTGCCGGTGAGGGCGGCGATCTCCGCCAGCCGGTCCTCGCCGAGCTCGGCCAGGACCTCGTCCTGGAAGGAGTCACTGCTTTCGTTCATGTCCGAAACGCTACGGTTCATCCCGGTGACCGGCACCCCGGAGCCGGAGTTGTCCACAGCCCCGCCCCCGCTGTCGGCGGGCTTCGCTACGGTCGGTCCATGTCCAACGAGGGTCAGCCGTACCGCCCCGCCGTCCTGGAGGGCGTGCTGGAGAGGATCACGTACGCCAACGAGGAGAGCGGGTACACGGTCGCCCGGGTCGACACCGGCCGGGGGGCCGGGGACCTGCTCACCGTCGTCGGCGCGCTGCTCGGCGCCCAGCCGGGGGAGTCGCTGCGGATGGAGGGGCGCTGGGGCTCGCACCCGCAGTACGGGCGGCAGTTCCAGGTCGACAACTACACCACCGTCCTGCCCGCCACCATCCAGGGCATCCGCCGCTACCTCGGATCCGGCCTGGTCAAGGGCATCGGCCCCGTCTTCGCCGACCGCATCACCACCCACTTCGGCCTGGACACCCTCGACATCCTCGAGAAGGCCCCCGCCCGGCTCGTCGAGGTCCCCGGCCTCGGCCCGAAGCGCACTAAGAAGATCACCGCCGCCTGGGAGGAACAGAAGGCGATCAAGGAGGTGATGCTCTTCCTCCAGACCGTCGGCGTCTCCACCTCCATCGCCGTCCGCATCTACAAGGAGTACGGCGACGCGTCGATCTCCGTCGTGCGCGAGCAGCCGTACCGGCTCGCCGCCGACGTCTGGGGCATCGGCTTCCTCACCGCCGACCGGATCGCCCAGTCCGTCGGCATCCCGCACGACAGCCCCGAGCGGGTGAAGGCCGGCCTCCAGTACGCCCTCTCCCAGTCCGCCGACCAGGGGCACTGCTTCCTGCCCGAGGAGCGGCTGATCGCCGACTCCGTGAAGCTGCTCCAGGTCGACACCGGGCTCGTCATCGAATGCCTCGCCGAACTGGCCGAGGACCCCGAGGGGGTCGTCCGGGAGACGGTCCCCGGCCCGGAGGGCGAGCCGGTGACGGCCGTCTACCTGATCCCCTTCCACCGGGCGGAGCTGTCCCTCGCCGGGCAGCTGCGCCGGCTGCTGCGCGCCCCGGAGGACCGCATGCCCGCCTTCGCGGACGTGGCCTGGGACAGGGCGCTGGCGTGGCTCGCGGCGCGGACCGGCGCCACCCTGGCGCCCGAGCAGGAGCAGGCGGTCAGGCTGGCGCTGACCGAGAAGGTCGCGGTGCTCACCGGCGGCCCCGGCTGCGGCAAGTCCTTCACCGTGCGGTCCGTCGTGGAGCTGGCGCGCGCGAAGAAGGCGAAGGTGGTCCTGGCGGCGCCGACCGGCCGCGCCGCCAAGCGGCTCGCCGAGCTGACCGGCGCCGAGGCGTCCACGGTCCACCGGCTGCTCGAACTGAAGCCGGGCGGGGACGCGGCGTACGACCGGGACCGGCCGCTCGACGCCGACCTGGTGGTGGTGGACGAGGCGTCGATGCTCGACCTGCTGCTCGCGAACAAGCTGGTCAAGGCGGTCGCGCCGGGCGCCCATCTGCTGCTGGTCGGGGACGTGGACCAGCTGCCGTCGGTCGGGGCGGGGGAGGTGCTGGCCGATCTGCTGGCCCCGGGCAGTCCGGTTCCGGCCGTCCGGCTGACCCGGATCTTCCGGCAGGCCCAGCAGTCCGGCGTGGTCACCAACGCGCACCGGATCAACGAGGGCCTGCCGCCGGCGACCACCGGTCTGCCGGACTTCTTCCTCTTCGCGGAGGAGGAGACGGAGGACGCGGCCCGCGTCGCCGTCGAGGTCGCCGCGCGGCGCATTCCCGCGAAGTTCGGCCTCGACCCGCGCCGCGACGTCCAGGTCCTGGCCCCCATGCACCGCGGCCCGGCCGGCGCCGGCGCGCTGAACGGGCTGCTCCAGCAGGCGATCACCCCGGCCCGCCCGGACCTCCCGGAGAAGCGCTTCGGCGGCCGGGTGTTCCGCGTGGGGGACAAGGTCACCCAGATCCGGAACAACTACGACAAGGGGGAGAACGGGGTCTTCAACGGAACGGTCGGGGTGGTGACCGCGCTGGACCCGGTGGAGCAGCGCCTGACCGTCCGGACGGACGAGGACGAGGAGGTGCCGTACGGCTTCGACGAGCTGGACGAGCTGTCCCACGCGTACGCGGTCACCATCCACCGTTCGCAGGGCAGCGAGTATCCGGCCGTGGTGATCCCGGTCACCATGAGTGCGTGGATGATGCTCCAGCGGAACCTGCTGTACACGGCCGTGACCCGCGCGCGGAAGCTCGTGGTGCTGGTCGGCTCGCGCCGCGCGATCGCCCAGGCGGTCCGTACGGTCTCGGCGGGCAGGCGCTTTACCGCACTGGCCCACCGGCTCACAGGGGGTGCCCCCGTGTGAAAGATCACGGAGGACTTCCGGAACCGGGGCGAAGGGGGCAGGATGAGCAGGTTGGCGGCACTGAGTGCCGCCGATTGGCCCAATGGCGACCCCGAGTGCACTCTCCTGAGCCAAGTGGGGGATGGTAGAGACAGTCAGGGCACCTCGAAGAAGAGGCACTACGTCGGTGAGGGATGACGTGAGCGACAACTCTGTAGTACTGCGGTACGCGGACGGTGAATACACCTACCCGGTGGTCGAGAGCACCGTCGGCGACAAGGGCTTCGACATCGGAAAGCTGCGAGCCCAGACCGGTCTGGTCACCCTGGACAGCGGATACGGCAACACCGCCGCCTACAAATCCGCGATCACCTACCTCGACGGTGAGCAGGGCATCCTGCGGTACCGCGGCTACCCCATCGAGCAGCTGGCCGAGCAGTCCACCTTCCTGGAGGTGGCGTACCTGCTGATCAACGGCGAGCTGCCGAAGGCGGAGGAGCTCGCCGTCTTCCAGAACGAGATCACCCAGCACACGCTGGTCCACGAGGACGTCAAGAACTTCTTCCGCGGCTTCCCGCGGGACGCCCACCCGATGGCGATGCTGTCCTCGGTGGTCTCCGCGCTGTCCACCTTCTACCAGGACAGCCACAACCCGTTCGACGAGACGCAGCGCCACCTGTCGACGATCCGGCTGCTCGCGAAGCTGCCGACGATCGCGGCGTACGCGTACAAGAAGTCGATCGGCCACCCGTTCGTCTACCCGCGGAACGACCTCGGCTACGTCGAGAACTTCCTGCGCATGACGTTCTCGGTGCCGGCCCAGGAGTACGAGCTCGACCCGGTCGTCGTCTCGGCGCTGGACAAGCTGCTCATCCTGCACGCGGACCACGAGCAGAACTGTTCGACCTCCACCGTGCGCCTGGTCGGCTCCTCGCAGGCGAACATGTTCGCCTCGATCTCGGCCGGCATCTCCGCGCTGTGGGGCCCCCTGCACGGCGGCGCCAACCAGTCCGTCCTGGAGATGCTGGAGGGCATCCAGGCGAACGGCGGCGACGTCGACTCCTTCATCCGCAAGGTGAAGAACAAGGAGGACGGCGTCCGCCTGATGGGCTTCGGCCACCGGGTGTACAAGTCCTTCGACCCGCGCGCCAAGATCATCAAGGCGGCGGCGCACGACGTCCTCTCGGCCCTCGGCAAGTCCGACGAGCTGCTGGACATCGCGCTCAAGCTGGAGGAGCACGCGCTCTCCGACGAGTACTTCGTCTCGCGCAACCTCTACCCGAACGTGGACTTCTACACGGGCCTCATCTACCGCGCGATGGGCTTCCCGACCGAGATGTTCACCGTGCTCTTCGCGCTCGGCCGCCTCCCCGGCTGGATCGCCCAGTGGCACGAGATGATCAAGGAGCCGGGCTCCCGCATCGGCCGCCCGCGCCAGATCTACACCGGTGAGGTCCTCCGCGACTTCGTCCCGGTCGACGAGCGCTGAGCCGACCCCGCACAGGTCGACTGAGGCGTGACACAGGGTCCCCCGGCGAGAGCCGGGGGGCCCTGTCGCATGTGAGGGGTGAGCGCGGTGCCGGCGAGTGAGCCGAAGGGGCGCGGCGGTGTCGAGGTGACGAGCGCGCGCAGGCCCGACGGAGGAGGGCCGAGCACGGTCGTCACCTCGACACCGTCACGAAGCGCCCCGGAGGCGAACCGAGCCCCTGAAAAAGCAGAAGCGCCCCGCTCTCCGATCCCCCCACGGGTCGGCGAGCGGGGCGCTTCCCATATCCCCGGTGCGGATTCCCCCCACGGGATCCGGGCCGGGCGTCCGGTGCGCGGTCTGCCGGGGTACGTACGGGAGGGCCGCTCAAGCTCCCCGCTGCACGTGCCCCGGCCGCGCTTGCCTGTCGGGACGTCCCCCAAGACCTCCCGGCGAACGTCCCCCAAGACGTTCTGGCATCGCCCACTTAGACTCGCGAACAGCCCAGATGGTTACCCCCCAATATCTGTGATCTAGGTCTCTTTGTGAAGGACTTGTGCGTCACGTGTAGGTGAAATCAACGGAACCGCCGCAGGCGCAGGCTGTTGGTGACGACGAAGACGGACGAGAAGGCCATGGCCAGACCGGCGATCATCGGGTTGAGCAGGCCGGCCGCGGCGAGCGGCAGCGCGGCCACGTTGTAGCCGAAGGCCCAGGCCAGATTGCCCTTGATCGTCGCGAGGGTGCGGCGGGAGAGCCGGATCGCGTCGGCGGCCACCCGCAGGTCGCCCCGTACGAGGGTGAGGTCGCCGGCCTCGATGGCCGCGTCGGTGCCGGTGCCCATCGCCAGGCCCAGGTCGGCCTGGGCGAGCGCGGCGGCGTCGTTGACGCCGTCGCCGACCATGGCGACCGTCCGGCCCTCGGCCTGGAGCCGCCGGACCACCCCGGCCTTCTCCTCGGGCAGCACCTCGGCGATCACCTCGTCGACGCCGACCTCGGCGGCGACGGTCTCGGCGACGGACCGGTGGTCGCCGGTGAGGAGCACCGGCCGCAGCCCGAGGCCGCGGAGCCGGGCGACGGCCTCGGCGCTGGTGTCCTTGACGGCGTCGGCGACGGTGAGGGAGCCGCGCAGGGCCCCGTCCCAGGCGACGAGCACCGCCCCGGCCCCGGCGGTGTCCGGCACCGGCACGCCCTCGGAGGTGAGCAGCGCGGCCCGTCCGGCGAGGACGCGCCGGCCGTCGACGGTGCCGCGGACGCCGAGCCCGGGGACGTTCTCGAACCGCTCGGGGACCGGCAGCGCGCCGGCGGGGAGACCGAGCCGTTCGGCGGCCCCGGCGGCGACCGCGCGGGCGACGGGGTGCTCGGAGGCGTGCTCCAGGGCGCCGGCGAGCCGCAGCAGCTCCTTCTCGTCGGTGTCGCCGGCGGGGTGGACGCCGGTGAGGGTCATCCGGCCGGTGGTGACGGTGCCGGTCTTGTCGAGGACGACGGTGTCGACGCGGCGGGTGGACTCCAGGACCTCGGGGCCCTTGACGATGATGCCGAGCTGGGCGCCGCGTCCGGTGCCGACGAGCAGGGCGGTCGGGGTGGCCAGGCCGAGGGCGCAGGGGCAGGCGATGATCAGGACGGCGACGGCGGCGGTGAACGCGGCGGTCGCCCCGGCGCCGGCGCCGAGCCAGAAGCCGAGGGTGGCGAGGGCGATCAGCAGGACGACGGGGACGAAGACGGCGGAGACCCGGTCGGCGAGCCGCTGGACCTCGGCCTTGCCGCTCTGCGCCTCCTCGACGAGCTTGGCCATCCGGGCGAGCCGGGTGTCGGCGCCGACGCGGGCGGCGCGGACGACGAGCCGGCCGGAGACGTTGACGCAGCCGCCGGTGACGGGGTCGCCGGCGGCGACGTCGGCGGGCAGGGACTCGCCGGTGAGGAGGGAGGCGTCGACGGCGGAGGCGCCCTCGGTGACGGTGCCGTCGGTGGCGATCTTCTCGCCGGGGCGTACGACGAAGAGGTCGCCGGCGCGCAGGTCGGCGACCGGCACCCGTACCTCGGCTCCGGCGCGCAGTACGGCCACGTCCTTGGCGCCGAGCTCCATCAGGGCCCGCAGGGCGGCGCCGGCCTTCCGCTTCGCGCGGGCCTCCAGCCAGCGGCCGAGGAGGATGAAGGTGACGACGCCGGCGGCGACCTCCAGGTAGAGCGCGGAGGAGGCGTCGGCGCGGTCCGCGGTGAGGTCGAAGCCGTGCCGCATGCCGGGCGCGCCGGCGTCGCCGAGGAAGAGCGCCCACAGGGACCAGCCGTAGGCGGCGAGGGTGCCGGCCGAGACGAGGGTGTCCATGGTGGCGGCGCCGTGCCGGAGGTTGGTCCAGGCGGCCCGGTGGAAGGGGAGGCCGCCCCAGACGACGACGGGGGAGGCGAGGGTGAGGGAGAGCCACTGCCAGTGGTCGAACTGGAGGGCGGGGACCATGGCGAGCAGGACGACGGGGGCGGCGAGGACGGCGGAGACGACGAGGCGGCGGCGCAGCGCGGCGAGCTCGGGGTCGGCGTCCGGCGCGTCGGGCGCCTCCGGCTCCGGTGCCGGCGGTGCGGGTTCCTCGGCGGTGTAGCCGGTCTTCACCACGGTGGCGATGAGGGCGTCGACGCCGATCTCGGGTGGGTGCTCGACGCGGGCCTTCTCGGTGGCGTAGTTGACGGTGGCGGTGACGCCGTCCATCCGGTTGAGCTTCTTCTCGACGCGGGCCGCGCAGGAGGCGCAGGTCATCCCGCCGATGGTCAGCTCGGTGACGGTGGTGCTGGGCATGTGCGGTTCCAAAGGGGAGCAGGGCCGTACCCGTAACGGTACGACCCTGCCCGGACGGCCCGCGGCGGGCGGTCAGACCAGCTCGTAGCCGGCCTCGTCGACGGCGGCGGCGACGGCCTCGCGGTCGAGGGGGGCGGTGGAGACGACGGTGACCTCGCCGGTCGCGGCGACGGCGGTCACGGAGGTGACGCCGGGGATCGCGGAGATCTCGCCGGAGACGGCGCCCTCGCAGTGGCCGCAGGTCATGCCCTTGACGTGGTAGACGGTGGTGAGTTCGGTCTGCGTCTCGGCGGCCATGGCGGTCTCTCCTCATTCGGTTCGGAGTCGTACAGCTCGATGCTATACCCCTAGGGGGTATGAATTCCAGTCGGACCGGGCTCGCGCCGCGCGAGGGCGCGCAGCCACGCCAGCCCCGTCAGTGTCACCAGCACCAGCCCGCCCACCGAGAAGAGGGTGAACAGGTGCTCCTGCGCGGCGGTGGGCTCGGGGAGGTACCCCTGGGCGAACAGGGAGCGGTCCAGGCTCGTGGTGGTCAGCTGGAGCACCAGCCACAGCGCGATCCCGTGCATCGAGTCCCAGAGGGCGTGCAGCACCGCCACGCCCAGGTAGGTGCCGACGACCGGGCCGGCGAGCCGGAAGCGGCCGTCGGGCCGGCGGAAGGAGAAGAGCACCGCGCCCGCGATCGCCGTCCACAGACCGTGCCCGAACGGGGCGAGCAGCCCGCGCAGGATCTCCGTCTCCAGCAGGGAGCGCAGGTCGATGCCGTCCATGGTGACCGCGGCGTTGAACGCGTACCCCGCGCTCTCGAAGGCGGCGAAGCCGAACCCGACCGTCCCGCCGAGCACCAGACCGGCCCGCCGGCCGCGCAGGTACGGGCGGTGCCGGACGACGAACATCAGGGCGGCGAGCTTCACCGCCTCCTCGATCAGCCCCACCCCGAGGAACATCCACAGCGAGGGGTGGAGCAGGTAGTACTCCATGACGGAGGCGCCGAGGACGCCCAGCACGCCGCCGGTGACGAAGCAGCCGAGGATCACCGGCAGCCCGAGGTCGCGGCCGTGCCGCTCGTACGCCCACAGGACGAAGACGCCCGGGACCAGGAAGCTGCCGAGCAGGATCAGCGTCGGCAGCAGGGTGGTGTTGGCGGTGGCGTACGTGACCACCGCGGTCAGCGCCCACAGGGCGAGCCCGCCCCCGAGGCACCGCTTCCACAGCCCGGGGCGCGGCCCGGCCGCCTCGGGGGGTGCCGGGGGCGGCGGGGGAGGGGTCTGGGGGGTGGGCCAATACTCGTGCATCCGCGGGCCTCCACGTCCCTCCGCCGACAGGGCATCTGACCGGAGCTTATGGTAGATACCCGATATGTCGCATTCGGGGAGCACGCTCGTCCTGATCATGGTGATCGCCGTCCTGGCGCCGCTGCTGGCGTACTGGGCGGGGCGCCGCGTCCCCGTCCCGCTCGCCGTCTTCGAGATCCTGCTCGGCATCGTCATCGGCCCCGACGTCCTCGGCTGGGCCCACGCGGACGAGCTGATCGACGGCCTCTCGGAACTCGGCCTCGCGATGCTGATCTTCCTGGCCGGGTACGAGATCGAGTTCGGCAAGGTCCGCGGCGACACCCTCCGGCGCTCCGTCTGGGCCTGGCTGGCCGCGCTCGCCCTCGGCCTCACCGCCGGCGTCCTGCTCGGCGGCGGCTACTCCACCGGCGTCTTCATCGGGGTGGCGCTCACCAGCACCGCCCTCGGCACCGTCCTGCCCGTGCTGCGCGACTCCGGCGGGCTGCGCGGGCGCTTCGGCTCGGTCGTGATGGCCTTCGGCGCGGTCGGCGAGTTCGGGCCCATCATCGCCATGGCGCTGCTGCTCAGCGGACGCACCGCCGCCCAGTCGACGGTCCTGCTCGCGGTCTTCGCCGCGCTCACCGCCGCCGCCGTGTACTGGGCGCTGCGGCCGCGCCCGCCGTGGTTCTCCGCCGTCATCGCCCGCACCCTGCACACCAGCGGGCAGTTCGCGGTCCGCTTCGTCTTCCTGCTGCTCGCGCTGATGCTCGGCGCCTCGACCGCGCTCGGCCTCGACGTGCTGCTCGGCGCCTTCGCCGCCGGGCTGATCACCCGGCTGGTGCTCACCGGGGCGGCGCCCGAGGCCGGCCCGCAGATCCTGGAGAAGGTCGAGGGGGTCGGCTTCGGCTTCCTGGTGCCGGTCTTCTTCGTCGTCACCGGCATCGAGTTCGACCTGGACTCGCTGCTGTCCGGCGGGCGCGCGCTGCTGCTCCTGCCGGTCTTCCTGCTGCTCTTCCTGGTGGTGCGCGGCGGCCCGATGTGGTTCCTCGCCCCCCGCGACCTCGACCGGAAGGACCGCGGGGCGCTGGTGCTGTACGGCTCCACCGCGCTGCCGCTCGTCGTCGCCATCACCACCATCGGCCTGGACGACAAGGCGCTCTCGGCGGGCGAGGCGGCGGCGCTCGTCGGCGCCGGGATGGTCTCCGTCCTGGTCTTCCCGCTGCTCGCGACGCGGGTGCGGGCGGGCCGGGACCGGGCGCCGGAGGAGACGGTCAGCGGCGGCTCGGAGGCGTGGTGACGGGCGCGCCGGCGGCGGCTTCTCCGCCGGCGGGTTCCTCGCCGAGGACCGGGGCGAGGTAGCGGAGCATCACCTTCTTCAGCTCGCCGACGGCCGCGTCCCGCACCGGGCCCTCGGGGGCGGCGACGATCAGCGCGAGACCGCCCTTGAAGACGGCGAAGGTCATGTCGGCGATCCGGTCCAGCTCGGCGTCGCCGAGCGCCGGGACGGCCCGCGCGCCGATCGTCTCGCGGATCTGGGTGAGCAGCGAGGCGTGCAGCGCGTCGTGCTCCTCGGCGATCCGGCCGGGGACGTCGGAGCCGTGCATCAGGGCGAGGAAGGCCGGGTTGAGGCAGTTGAACTCGATCAGCGGGTCGAGCACCGCGTCGATCAGCTCCGGCAGCGGCAGCGCCAGGTTGGCGGGGGTGAAGACCTGGCCGTGGGCCTCCCGCATCTGCTGGATGAGCCGGCCGCCGAGCTCGATGGCGATCGCTTCCTTGTTCGGGAAGTACTGGTAGAGCGTGCCCGGCGAGACCTTCGCCTCGCGGGCGATCGCGTTGGTGCTGCTGGCCGTGTAGCCGTGCGCGCAGAACACGTCGGCGGCGGCCTGGAGCAGCTGGGCGATGCGGCGCTCGCCGCGGGCCTGCCGGCGGCGCGGCTTCGGGTCCTCGGGCATGGCTGTCCCCGGTCCTCCTCGATACGCGTTGACAAACACGAGAGGTCGCTCGCATTCTTAGATAACGCGAGCGATCACTCGTGTTTGCCAGTCTATGGCAATGGACGGCCCCCGCGACCTGCCGGGAAGCGAGAGCGGGGGCCACGGTGAAGGGGACACCGCGTGATGTCCGAAGTCAAGAATTCGGCCCCGCCGCGCACCGGCAAACGGGACGGAAGCCCAGGTCGCGGGCCGGGTGCGGGCGGGGGATGGACCCGGTTCACGACCGCCCGGCCCCGGCTCACCCTGCTCGTCGCGCTCGTCCTCACCGCCCTCGCGGTCCTCGCCGGCGGCGGGGTCGCCGACCGGATGGGCAGCGGCGGGTGGGAGGACCCGGCGGCCGAGTCCAGTTACGCCACGGGGGTCCTGGAGCGGGAGTTCCCCGGCTCCCAGCCGAACCTGCTGCTCCTCGTCGACGCGGGGAAGGCCGGGGTCGACGACCCCGCCGTCGCCGCCGAGGCCCGCCGGCTCACCGAGCGGCTGGCCGCCGAGCCCGGCGTCGAGGGCGTCGGCTCCTACTGGGCCGGACGCTCGCCCGCCCTCCGGTCCGAGGACGGCACCAAGGCCGTCGTCGCCGCCCGGATCGCCGGCGAGGAGAAGGCCGCCGGCGAACTCCTCGACCGCATCGCCCCCGCCTACCGGGGCAGCCACGGCCCCGTCGACGTCACCCTCGGCGGCGGCCTTGCCGTCCGCCACGAGATGCAGACGATCATCCAGGAGGACCTGCTGCGGGCCGAGCTCATCGCCCTGCCCGTCACCCTCGTCCTGCTCGTCATGGTCTTCGGCAGCGCCGTCGCCGCCCTGCTGCCGCTCGGCGTCGGCATCGTCGCCATCCTGGGCACCAACGCGGTGCTGCGCGGCATCACCGAGTTCACCGACGTCTCCGTCTTCGCGCAGAACCTCACCACCGCGCTCGGCCTCGGCCTCGCCATCGACTACGCGCTCTTCGTCGTCCGCCGCTACCGCGAGGAGCTGGCCACGGGCGCCGCGCCGCACGCCGCCGTCCGCACCACCCTGCGCACCGCCGGGCGGACCGTGCTCTTCTCCGCCCTCACCGTCGCCGTGTCGCTCGCCGCGATGCTCGTCTTCCCGCAGTACTTCCTGCGCTCCTTCGCGTACGCGGGCATCGCCGTCGTCCTGCTCGCCGCCGCGGCCGCCCTCACCCTCCTGCCGGCCGCCCTCGTGCTGCTCGGCGACCGCGTCAACGCCCTCGACCTGCGCCGGCTCCTCCGCCGCCGCGCCCCCGCACGGGACGCGGGGGACGTGCGGGCGGCCGGGGACGGCGGGCGAGCCAGGGACGGCGGGGAGGCCGGGAAGGCCGCCGGCTGGACCCGGACGGCCGGGCTGGTGATGCGCCGGGCCCCCGCCTTCGCCGTCCTCACCACCGCCGGCCTCGTGCTGCTCGGACTGCCCTTCCTCGGCGTGAAGTTCGGCACCGCCGACGACCGGCAGCTGCCCGCCGACGCCTCCTCCCGGATCGTCCAGGAAGAGCTTCGCGCCGGCTTCCCCGGCGACCCCGGCGGCACCCTCACGATCCTCGCCGAGGGCCCCGCCACCCCCGCCGAGTACGGGGCCTACCGCGAGCGCGTCGCCGCTCTCGACGGCGTCGTGCGGGTCGACGGCCCCGTGGTCTCCGGCACCGGCGCGGACACCCGCGCCTACTACAGCGTCGTCCCCGACGGGCCCGCCGTCGGCGACGCGGCCCAGCGCGCGGTCGGCGAACTGCGCGCCGCCGACGCCCCCTTCGCCACCTCCGTCACCGGCCAGGCCGCCGTCCTCGTCGACTCCAAGGACGCCATCGCCGACCGGCTGCCCTGGGCCGCCGCCGTCATCGTCCTCGTCACCCTGCTGCTGGTCTTCCTGCTCACCGGCAGCGTCCTCATCCCCGTGCAGGCCGTCGTCCTCAACGCCCTCAGCCTCACCGCCATGTTCGGCGCCGTCGTCTGGGTCTTCCAGGACGGACACCTGTCCGGCCTGCTCGGCTTCACCGCCACCGGCGACATCGAGACGACCCTGCCCGTCCTCATGTTCTGCGTCGCCTTCGGCCTCTCCATGGACTACGGCGTCTTCCTGCTCTCCCGCATCAAGGAGGAGTACGACGCCACCGGCGACCACGAGGGCGCCGTCCGCTTCGGCCTCGCCCGCACCGGCGGGCTCATCACCGCCGCCGCCGTCATCCTCGCCGTCGTCATGATCGCCATCGGCACCTCCCGGGTCACCAACACCAAGATGCTCGGCCTCGGCGTCGCCCTCGCCGTCGTCATGGACGCCATGGTGGTCCGCAGCCTCCTCGTCCCCGCCGTGATGAAACTGACCGGCCGCCTCACCTGGTGGGCCCCCGCACCGCTGCGCCGCTTCCACGACCGCTTCGGCATCAGCGAGTCCGACGACGAGCCGCCCGCCCCCGGGGCCGGCGCCCCGGAGGAGATACCCGAGCCGGTCGGCGCCCGGGGATAGCCCCGGACACCGGCCCCCGGACGCGGGCCCCCGGACACCGGCCCCCGGACGCGGCGCGGCGCCGCCCCCGGACTCCACCGGAGGACGGCGCCGCGCGGGCGGACGGACCCGGGTCAGTCGCGCCGCGCCCGGTTTCCCGGACGGCTCGCGACCCAGGCGCGGACGGTGTCCGCGTACCAGAAGGGCTTGCCGCCCTCGACGTGGTCGGGCGGCGGCAGCAGCCCGTGCTTCCGGTAGGACCGCACCGTGTCCGGCTGCACCCGGATGTGCGCGGCGATGTCCTTGTACGACCAGAGGCTTCTGTCCGTCATGCCTGTACCTCCCTCACGCCCCGTGCCGCGCAGCGGTGGCGGGGGGTGCCGTTCGGGGGCGCTGCGGGCGGTGGCGTCGGTGATCACTGAGCCTGTGCCCGCTGAACGACCCGGTCGGACGGCCGGGAAGCGGCTGTCGAACGCCTGTGACACGGAACCCGCGTAACCGCGACATGCGTGACGCGGGCGCGACCGCCGTGACAGAAGTGACGAACGGTCACAGCGGCGCGCCCGCGTGCGTCCGGAGGCGCCGGGGGCCCGCTGCCCGGCGGCCGGCTACAGGCCGCAGGAGCGGAGGTAGTCCCGGGTGCGCAGGGCGATCGGGTAGGGCGCGTCCGGCTCGCACGGGTACATGTCCTGCTCCACGATCGCGAAGAGGTCCACGTCCAGCGCCGCCGCCGCGGCCAGCACCGGCTCCAGGGCCGGCACCCCCGACGGCGGCTCGCACATCACGCCCCGCGCCACCGCGGGACCGAACGGCAGGCCCTCGGCCCGTACCGCCGCGAGCACCGCCGGATCCACCTGCTTCAGATGGAGGTAGCCGATGCGCTCCCCGTAGGTCTCGATCAGCTTGACGCTGTCCCCGCCCGCGTACGCGTAGTGCCCGGTGTCCAGGCACAGCGCGACCGCCTCCGGGTCGGTGGCGTCCAGGAAGCGGGTCACGCTCTCCTCGTCGTCCAGGTGCGTGTCGGCGTGCGGATGGACCACGATCCGCAGCCCGTACCGCTCCCGCACCTCACGGCCCAGACGCTCCGTCAGCGCCGTCAGGTCCCGCCACTGCTCCGCCGTCAGCACCCGGTCCTCCAGGACCTCGCCGGTCCTGTCGTCCCGCCAGAAGGAAGGGATCACCACCAGATGCCCGGCGCCCATCGCCTGGGCCAGGGCCGCGTTCTCCGCGACGTGCGCCCAGGTCCGCTCCCACACCGCCGGCCCGTGGTGCAGCCCGGTGAAGACCGTGCCCGCCGACACCCGCAGCCCGCGCCGCGAGGTCTCCTCGGCGAGCACCGCCGGATCGGTGGGCAGATAGCCGTACGGACCCAGCTCGATCCACGCGTAGCCGGCCCCCGCCACCTCGTCCAGGAACCGCTGCCACGGCACCTGACGGGGGTCGTCGGAGAACCACACCCCCCAGGAGTCCGGGGCGGAACCGATCCGGATGCGGGCGGGCGACGGGGGCGACGGCGGCGACGGCTTCGTCATGCCAGCCACCTTGACCGCGCCCCGGAGCAGCGTCAAGACAGCCGCCGGACGCGCCGGGCATCCGTCCGAATGTCCGGACATGTCGTTGACACGCCTCCCGGCGGACGGCTAGACCTGGGAAGGGACGCCGGAGGCGAGAGGTGGCACGGGTGGAGTCGGAGCCGTACGACCTGATCACCATGGGGCGGCTCGGCGTCGACCTTTACCCCCTCCAGAGCGGCGTGGACCTCGACCGGGTCGAGACGTTCCGGCGCTTCCTCGGCGGCTCCCCGGCCAACGTGGCGGTCGCCGCCGCCCGCCTCGGCCGCCGTACCGCCCTGATCAGCCGCACCGGCGCCGACGCCTTCGGCCGCTACCTCCGGCGCGAGCTCGACGCGTTCGGGGTCGACAGCCGCTGGGTCACCGAGGTCCCCGACCACCCCACCCCCGTCACCTTCTGCGCCCTCTTCCCGCCCGACGACTTCCCGCTCACCTTCTACCGCCGCCCCAAGGCCCCCGACCTGGAGATCCACCCGCACGAGCTGGACCTCGACGCCCTCCGCGCCGCCCGCGTCCTGTGGACCACCGGCACCGGCCTCAGCGAGGAACCCAGCCGCGCCGCCACCCTCGCCGCCCTGCGGGCCCGCGCCGGCCGCGCCCCCACCGTCCTCGACCTCGACTGGCGGCCCGCCTTCTGGCCCGACCCGGCCACCGCCCGCCCCCTCTACACCGAGGCCCTGCGGCACGCCACCGTCGCCGTCGGCAACGCCGAGGAGTGCGAGGTCGCCACCGGCGAACGCGACCCGGAAGCCGCCGCCCGCGCCCTGCTCCGGCTGCTCGGCCCCGGCACCCCCGGCGACCTCGCGGGCGGGCCGCTCGCCGTCGTCAAACGGGGGCCCGAGGGAGTCCTCGCGCTCGCCGCCGACGGGCGCCGCGCCGTCGTGCCGCCGCTGCCGGTCGAGGTCGTCAACGGGCTCGGCGCCGGCGACGCCTTCGGCGGCGCCCTCGTCGACGGCCTCCTCGCCGGCCTCCCGCTGGAGGAGACCCTGCGCCGCGCGAACGCCGCCGGCGCCCTCGTCGCCGGCCGCCTGGCCTGCGCCCCCGCCATGCCCGAGCCCGCCGAGATCGACCGCGCCCTCGCCACCGGCTCGGCCACCCTCCCGCCCCGGCGCCCGCAGCCCGCCCCCTCCCGCTGACCGCACCCCACGAACCCCCGTACGCCCGCACCCGCCCCGCGACGCCCGCCCCGCCGGGCGCCCTCCCGCCAAGGACGACCCACGGTGACGACCACCCGCCGCCTCCACCTCCCCGCCGGCGCCGCCGCCCGGGGGCCCTACGCGCTGGACATCGACCCCGGGGCGGCCGGATGGAGCCGTTCCGCGCTCCGGGTCCTCGACCTGCCGGCCGGCGGGAGCCACGCCTTCGACAGCGCGGACGCCGAATGGGTGGTGCTTCCGCTCGCCGGGGGCGGTACCGTGCGCGTCGACGGGGAGCTTTTCGAACTCGGGGGCCGTGAGAGCGTGTTCGCCTCCGTGACCGACTTCGTCTACGTACCGCGCGACGCCCACGCCCAGATCGCCTCCGGCGCGGGAGGCCGCTTCGCTTTGGCAGGAGCGAAGTGCGAGCGACGACTCCCCGCCCGCTACGGCCCCGCGCCGGAGGTCCCCGTCGAGGACCGCGGCAGCGGCGACCGCGCCCGCCGGGTGCGGAACTTCGCCTCCGCCGACGCGTTCCCCTGCGACCGGCTGATCGCCGTCGAGGTCGTCACCCCCGGCGGCCACTGGTCGTCCTACCCGCCGCACAAGCACGACGAGCACCGCCCCGGGACCGAGTCCGTCCTGGAGGAGATCTACTACTACGAGATCGCGGACCCGCGCGGCTACGCCTACCAGCGGATCTCGCCCTCGCGGCCGGGCGGCGCCGACCTCCTCGCCGAGGTCCGGCACGGCGACGCCGTCCTCGTCCCCGACGGCTGGCACGGCCCCTCGATCGCCCAGCCGGGCCACGACCTCTACTACCTCAACGTCATGGCGGGCCCCGGCCCCGAACGGGAGTGGAAGATCAGCTTCCACCCGGATCACACGGAGGGATACCAGTGAGGCTCACCGTGGCACAGGCCCTGGTCCGCTTCCTCGCCGCTCAGTACGCCGAACGCGACGGCGCCCGGCACCGGCTCATCGCCGCCACCTGGGGCATCTTCGGCCACGGCAACGTCGCGGGGATCGGCCAGGCGCTGGTCGAGGAGGACGGCATGCCGTTCCACCAGGGCCGCAGCGAACAGGCCATGGTGCACGCCGCCGTCGGCTACGCCCGCCAGTCGAACCGGCTCTCCGCGCACGCCGTCACCACCTCCATCGGCCCCGGCGCCACCAACCTCGTCACCGGCGCCGCCCTCGCCACCGTCAACCACCTCCCGGTCCTCCTCCTGCCCGGCGACACCTTCTCCGGCCGCCCCGCCGACCCCGTCCTCCAGCAGCTCCAGGTGCCGTCCGCGGGCGACGTCTCCGTCAACGACTGCCTGCGCCCCGTCTCCCGCTACTTCGACCGGATCGTCCGCCCCGAAGCCCTGATCCCCGCCGCCCTGGAGGCCATGCGGGTCCTCACCGACCCCGCCGCGACCGGCGCCGTCACCCTCGCGCTCCCGCAGGACGTGCAGGCCGAGGCGTACGACTGGCCCGAGGCGTTCTTCGCCGAACGGACCTGGCGGATCCGCCGCGCCGCACCCGACGAGGCCGAACTCGACGCGGCCGTCGCGGCGATCGCCGGGGCCGACCGGCCGCTGATCGTCGCCGGCGGCGGCGTCCGGTACAGCGCCGCCGAGGACGCCCTCGCCGAGTTCGCCTCGCTCACCGGCATCCCCGTCGCCGTCACCCAGGCCGGCAAGGGCGCCCTGCCCCACGGCCACCCCCAGGACGTCGGAGCCGTCGGCCACACCGGCACCGCCGTCGCCGACCACCTGGCCCGCACCGCCGACGTGGTCCTCGGCGTCGGCACCCGATGGACCGACTTCACCACCGCCTCCGGGACCCTCTTCGGCCACCCCTCCGTCCGCTTCGTCAACCTCAACACCGCCGCCTTCGACGCCCACAAGCAGGCCGCCCTGCCGCTCGTCGCCGACGCCCGCGAGGGCCTCGAACAGCTCCACGCCCTCCTCGACCCGCACCACGTCCCCGCCCACTACGTCCACGAGTACGCCGAGGAGAAGCTGCGCTGGGAGGCCCGCGTCACCGCCGCCTACGCCACCCCCGACGAGGACGCCCGCCCCACCCAGACCCAGGTCCTCGGCGTCCTCGACACCCTGGTCGACCACCGCGACATCCTGATCAACGCCGCCGGCTCGCTCCCCGGCGACCTCCACAAGCTGTGGCGGACCCGCTCCCGCGACCAGTACCACGTCGAGTACGGCTACTCCTGCATGGGCTACGAGATCCCCGCCGCGATCGGCGTCCTCCTCGCCGCCCCCGGCCGGCCCGTCTGGGCGCTCGTCGGGGACGGGACGTACCTGATGAACCCCACCGAGATCGTCACCGCCGTCCAGGAACGCCTGCCGCTGCGGCTCGTCGTCCTCCAGAACCACGGGTACGCCTCCATCGGCGGCCTCTCCGAGGCCGTCGGCGCCGAACGGTACGGCACCGACTACCGGCAGCGGACCGCCGGCGGAGACTTCACCGGCCCCCCGCTCCCCGTCGACCTCGGAGCCAACGCGGCGTCCCTCGGGATGCGGGTGCTGCGCCCCCGCACCATCCGTGACCTGCGGGAAGCCCTCGCGGACGCGCGGGCCGCCACGGATCCCACATGTGTCTACGTCGAGACCGAAACGGCAGACAGTGTGTCGGGCGCGCCCCCGGCGCAGGCGTGGTGGGATGTGCCCGTGGCCGAGACGTCGACCCGCCCGTCGGCGGTCAAGGCCCGCGAGGAGTACGAACGGCACGTCACCGCCCGACGCCGCCGGCTCTGAAGGCACCGAAGGCTCTGAAGGAGTAACACGTCATGACGAAGAGCGTGCACCACTGGATCGGTGGCAAGACCGTCGAGGGCACGTCGGGCAACTGGGGCCCGGTCACCGACCCGGCCACCGGCGCCGTCACCACCCGGGTCGCCCTCGCCTCGGTCGAGGAGGTCGACGCGGCCGTCGCCGCCGCGAAGGACGCCTTCGCCACCTGGGGCACCTCCTCGCTGGCCCAGCGCACCACGATCCTCTTCACGTTCCGCGCGCTCCTCGACGCCAACCGCGACGCCATCGCCGAGCTGATCGTCGCCGAGCACGGCAAGGTCCACTCCGACGCGCTCGGCGAGGTCGCCCGCGGCCTGGAGATCGTCGACCTGGCCTGCGGCATCACCACCCAGCTCAAGGGCGAGCTGTCCACCCAGGTCTCCAACCGCGTGGACGTGGCGTCGATCCGCCAGCCCGTCGGCGTCGTCGCCGGCATCACGCCCTTCAACTTCCCGGCCATGGTGCCGATGTGGATGTTCCCGATCGCCATCGCGACCGGCAACACCTTCATCCTCAAGCCCAGCGAGAAGGACCCCTCGCCCTCCCTGAAGATCGCCGAGCTGCTCGCCGAGGCCGGCCTGCCGGACGGCGTGTTCAACGTCGTCCACGGCGACAAGGTCGCCGTGGACCGCCTCCTGGAGCACCCGGACGTCGCCGCGATCTCGTTCGTCGGCTCGACCCCGATCGCCAAGTACATCCACACCACCGCCTCCGCCAACGGCAAGCGCGTGCAGGCGCTCGGCGGCGCCAAGAACCACATGCTGGTCCTCCCGGACGCCGACCTCGACGCCGCCGCCGACGCCGCCGTCTCCGCCGCGTACGGCTCCGCCGGCGAGCGCTGCATGGCGATCTCCGCCGTCGTCGCGGTCGGCGCCATCGGCGACGAGCTGGTCGAGAAGATCCGCGAGCGCGCCGAGAAGATCAAGATCGGCCCCGGCACCGACCCGACCTCCGAGATGGGCCCGCTCATCACGGCCGCCCACCGCGACAAGGTCGCCTCCTACGTGCACGGCGCCGCGGCCGAGGGCTGCCAGGTCGTCCTCGACGGCACCGGCTACACGGTCGAGGGCCACGAGAACGGCCACTGGATCGGCCTCTCGCTCCTCGACCACGTGCCCACCACCGCCCAGGCGTACCAGGACGAGATCTTCGGCCCGGTCCTGTGCGTGCTGCGCGCCGAGACCTACGAGGAGGGCCTCGCCCTCATCAACGCCTCGAAGTTCGGCAACGGCACCGCGATCTTCACCCGTGACGGCGGCGCCGCCCGCCGCTTCCAGCTGGAGGTCGAGGCCGGCATGGTCGGCGTGAACGTGCCGATCCCGGTGCCGGTCGGCTACCACTCCTTCGGCGGCTGGAAGGACTCGCTCTTCGGCGACCACCACATCTACGGCAACGACGGCGTGCACTTCTACACCCGCGGCAAGGTCGTCACCACCCGCTGGCCCGACCCGGCCGACGCCCCCGCCGGCGTGGACCTGGGCTTCCCGCGCAACCACTGACCCCGCGCGGGCGTACGACGGCCCCCGGTGCGCGCAACGCACCGGGGGCCGCCGGCCCGACCGGGGTCAGCCCACGTGCCAGCAGGTGGCGTCGAAGTCCGCCACGTGGACGCTGCCCGCCGAGGCTTCGACCGCGCTGAACCAGCAGCCCTTCACGTCACCGCCGTGCGCGGCGGCGGGGGAGGCGGCGATGAAGCCGACCGCGAGCAGACCGGCCAGAGCGATCGAGATGCGCCGAAGCATGTTCTCTCCTTCGAGTGGGGGGTGGACTCGCCACGACTCTTCGGCACCTCCCGGCCCGCCGCACGCCGGGCGACGCGATCGGGTGGAGCCGTACGGCCGTTCCGGGCGTACCGCGACCGCGGTACGCCCGCCCGCCGCGTACGACTCCAGGAGGCGGCGGATCTCCCTCCCCGGACCGCCGCCGGTCACAGGCGGCCCGCCTAGGCTCGGGGGCATGCGACTCCGACTTCCCCGGTGGGCCGCGGTCACCGCCGTCCTCACCGTCCTCGCCGGCGCCGGCACCTGGACCGCCGTCGCCCGGGACGAACCCCCGCCCGTGCAGCGCGCGGACCGGGCCCTCGACCTCGACGGGGTGCGGATCGACACCTCGTACTTCACCGGCACCGGCTCCGGCCGCCGCCCCGCCGTCCTGCTCGCGCACGGCTTCGGCGGCTCCAAGGACGACGTCCGCCCGCAGGCGGAACGGCTCGCCCGCGACGGCTACGCGGTCCTCACCTGGTCCGCCCGCGGCTTCGGCGCTTCCGGCGGGACGATCGGCCTCAACGACCCCGAGCGCGAGGTCCGGGACGTGCGCAAGCTCGTCGACTGGCTCGCCGCCCGCCCCGAGGTCCTCCTCGACCGGTCCGGCGACCCGCGCGTCGGCGTCTCCGGCGCCTCGTACGGCGGCGCGCTCGCGCTCCTCGCGGCCGGCCACGACCCGCGCGTCGACGCCATCGCCCCGCAGATCACCTACTGGAACCTCGCCGACGCCCTCTTCCCCCAGGGCGTCTACAAGAAGCTCTGGTCCGGGATCCTCTTCTCGATGGGCACCGGCCCCGGCGGCGGCGCCTGCGGGCGCTTCGCCCCGGAGATCTGCGCGCTGAAGGAACGCGTCGCCGTCTCCGGCCGGCCCGACGCCACCGCCCGCGCCCTCCTGGAGTCCCGCAGCCCCTCCGCCGTCGGCGACCGGATCAAGGTCCCCACCCTGATCGTGCAGGGCCAGACCGACTCCCTCTTCACCCTCGACCAGGCCGACGCGATGGCTCGGGCCCTCACCGCCAACGGGGCCCCCGTCGCCGTCGACTGGGCGGCCGGCGGCCACGACGGCGGCGACCGGGAGACCGGGCGGGTCGAGGACCGGATCGGCGCCTGGTTCGACCGCTGGCTGAAGCGGGACGCCTCCGTCGACACCGGCCCCGCCTTCCGGGTCAGCCGCACCGGCGGCGTCGACTCCACCGACGGCCGCGCCACCCTCCGCGCGGCCACCGCCGACCGCTACCCGGGCCTGCGCGCCGGCACCCGCGCCATCCCGCTGGCCGGCCCGCCGCAGCGCTTCACCAACCCGGCGGGCGCCGCCCCGCCGGCCGTCTCCGCCGTCCCCGGGCTCGGCGGCGGCCTCTCCGGCCTCTCCTCGTCCCTCGGCGTCGGCGTCGCCCTCGACTTCCCCGGCCAGCACGCCCGCTTCGACGCGGCCCCGCAGCCGGAGCCGCTGCGCGTCACCGGAACCCCGACCGTCCGGGTCAGGGTCACGTCCACCGCCGCCGACGGCTCCGCGGTCCTCTTCGCCAAGGTGTACGACGTCGGGCCCGACGGACGGCAGCAGGTGCTGCCCGCCCAGCTCGTCACCCCGGTGCGCGTCGAGGACGCGGCCGAGGGCCGGGCGGTCACCCTGACCCTGCCCGCGATCGACCACGAGGTGGAGGCCGGCCACCGGCTGCGGCTGGTCGTCTCGGCCACCGACCTCGGCTACGCCTCCCCGGTCGCCACCGCCGGCTACACCGTCGCCGTCGAGGGCCCCCTCACCGTGCCGACCGCGCCCGCCGTCACCACCCGGGCCGCGGCCCTGCCCTGGTGGGTGTGGGGCCTGCCGCTCGCCGGACTCGCCGTCGCCGCCGTCCTCCTGCTGACCGCCCGCCGCCGCGCGGCGGCCCCGGCGCCGGACCCGGAACTCGCCTCCGTACCCCTCCAGATCACCGGCCTGTCGAAGAAGTACAAGGGCGGCGAACGGTACTCGGTCCGCGACCTCTCCTTCCGCGTCGAACAGGGCCAGGTCCTCGGCCTCCTCGGCCCCAACGGGGCCGGGAAGACCACCACCCTGCGCATGCTGATGGGCCTGATCACCCCCGACGAGGGCGAGATCCGGGTCTTCGGCCAGGCGATCCGCCCCGGCGCCCCGGTCCTCTCCCGGGTCGGCTCCTTCGTCGAGGGCGCCGGCTTCCTGCCGCACCTCACCGGCCGGGAGAACCTGGAGCTGTACTGGAAGGCCACCGGCCGTCCCGCCGAGGACGCCCACGTCGACGAGGCCCTGCGCATCGCCAACCTGGGCGGCGCCCTCGAACGGGCCGTCCGCACCTACTCGCAGGGCATGCGGCAGCGCCTCGCCATCGCCCAGGCCATGCTCGGCCTGCCGGACCTCCTCATCCTCGACGAACCCACCAACGGCCTCGACCCGCCGCAGATCCGAGAGATGCGGGAGGTGATGATCCGGTACGCCGCCGGCGGCCGCACCGTCATCGTCTCCAGCCACCTCCTCGCGGAGGTCGAGCAGTCCTGCACCCACCTCGTCGTCATGGACCGCGGGCAGCTCGTCCAGGCCGGCCCGGTCGCCGAGATCACGGGCGCGGGCGACACCCTGCTCGTCACCCTGGGCGCCCCCGTCCCCGACGCGCTGGTCGAGAAGATCGGCGCTCTGCCGGGCGTCGGCTCCGCGGTCCGCGCCGACGACGGCCTCCTGGTCCGCCTCGACGCCCCGGACGGCGGCGCCGCCGACCCGACCGCGCTGATCGGCGAACTCGTCCGGCTGGACGTCCCGCTGACCGGCGTCGGCCCGCACCGACGCCTGGAGGACGCCTTCCTCACCCTCATCGGAGGATCCGCATGACCGCGACGGCCACCGGCCCCGAGACCCACGCCCCCGGCTACCGCCCCGGGCGCACCCTGCCGCTGCGCGTCGAGGCCCTGCGCCAGTGGAAGCGCCGCCGCACCCTGGTGATGGCCGGGGTGCTCGCCGCCCTGCCCTTCGTGCTGCTCGTCGCCTTCGCGATCGGCGGCCCGGACGCCGACGACCGCGGCGGCCGGATCACCCTCATCGACACGGCGACCGCCTCGGCCGCCAACTTCGCGGCGACCTGCCTCTTCGTCTCCGCCGGTTTCCTCCTCGTCATCCCCGTCGCCCTCTTCTGCGGCGACACCGTCGCCTCCGAGGCCGGCTGGTCCTCGCTGCGCTATCTGCTCGCCGCGCCCGTGCCGCGCGCCCGGCTGCTCGCCGCCAAACTGACGGTCGCGCTCGGCTACAGCGCCGCGGCGCTCTTCCTCCTCCCGCTGCTCGCCCTCGCCGTCGGCGCGGCCGCCTACGGCTGGGGCCCGCTCCAGCTGCCCACCGGCGGCTCGCTCCCGGCGGGGGAGTCCGTCCTCCGGCTGCTCGTCGCCACCTCCTTCATCCTCGTCTCCCAACTGGTCACCGCCGGCCTGGCCTTCTGGCTGTCGACCCGCACCGACGCCCCGCTCGGTGCGGTCGGCGGCGCCGTCGGCCTGACCATCGTCGGCAACGTCCTGGACGCCGTCACGGCCCTCGGCGACTGGCGCGACTTCCTGCCCGCGCACTGGCAGTTCGCCTGGATCGACGCCCTCCAGCCCCGGCTGGAGTGGGGCGGGATGGCGCAGGGCGCGGCGATCTCCGTCACGTACGCCCTGGTGCTCTTCGCGCTCGCCTTCCGGGGCTTCGCCCGCAAGGACATCGTGTCCTGAGCCCCGGCCCGGCCGGGCTCACAACCACCCCCTCCGAGCCGCTTCCGCGCCCGCGCGGAAGCGGCTCGTCGTCCCCAGGGCCGCCATCAGCTCGCCCACCCGCCGGCTGTACGTCCGCGCCGACATGCCGAGCCGGGCCGCGGCGGCCTCGTCCGTCAGCCCCGACACCAGCGCCTCCAGGACCGGCCGCAGCTGCTCCGGCGGCCCGCCGGACGACCGCGGCGGCGGGATGCGGCTCAGCTCGTCGGCCGCCGCCCAGCAGGCGTGATGGGTCCGCACCAGGGCCTGCACCACCACCGGGTCCCGGATCAGCAGCAGCCCGTTGTAGAGCAGTTCCAGATCGAGCGGGACCGCCGCCACCGTCCGGTCCACCACGATCAGCTTGAACGGGATCGCGTCGGCGAACCGCGCCCGCCCCGGTATCCGCGGCCCGTCCTCCAGCCGGGGCAGCGCGTGCCGCGGCACGATCCGCCGCACCTCGCCCGCCCGCTCCGCCGCCGCCCGCATGCACGCCCCCGCCAGCTCCAGGAACGGCTCCGGGATCGCCCGCTCCGCCGACGCCACCGGATCGTCGAACGTCAGCAGCTCGTGCCGGGTCGAGGCCGCCAGCCCGGCGAGCGCCGCGCTGATGCGCCGCGCCCCCCGGACCGGGCGCCCCGCCGGCCGCTGTCCCTCGGTCGCGGCCCGGTTCATCGCCGACCGGGCGAGCACCACGGAGCCCGCGCTCTCTGCCACCGCTGACCACCCCCGCCCGATCGATGTCCACTCCATGTACGCATGCGACTGCGCACGGTGACAACCCCTGTGGACAAACCTGGCGACTCCATGCCATCACCCCTCGTTCCGCCCCCGCCGTCCCCCTGCTCCGCCTCGCCGTTGCCACATCGAGATCCATCCGCAACCCCCTCGCGGGGTCCCGCCGCGCCCTCCGCTCGTCACAGTCACAGGAGCCGGACGCGGCTCCCGCCGCACCCGACGGCCCGCCGCGCCCGGCACAAGGTCCGCGACCGAACGGGGAGTTGTCCATGAACCGTGCTCACAGGAGAAGAGGCGTCCTCGCCGCGGCGCTCGCCGCCGGGCTGCTCCTCGGCGGCTGCGCCGGCGCAGGCGGGTCGGGCGAGGCGACGAGCGACCACCGCAAGGCCCTCCCCGACGGCGGCCGGACCGCGGCGCCCGCCCCGACCGCCCCCGCCGACGGGCGCGCCACGGACGCCCCCGAGGGCGAGCAGCGCGCCCCCAGCCGCGCCCCCGACTACCTCTCCACGTTCGCGCTGGACGTCGACACCGCCTCCTACGGCTACGCCCGCCGCGCGCTCGCGGAGGGCCGGCTGCCGGACCCGGCGACCGTGCGGCCCGAGGAGTTCGTCAACAGCTTCCGCCCCGACTACCCGCGCCCGGCCGACGACGGCTTCAGCGTCACCGTCGACGGCGCCGCGACCGGCGCCGAGGGCTGGTCGCTGGTGCGGGTCGGCCTCGCCACCCGGCCGGCCGACCGGGCGGCCCGCCCGCCGGCCGCCCTCACCTTCGTCGTCGACGTGTCCGGCTCGATGGGCGAGCCCGGCCGCCTCGACCTGGTCCAGCACTCCCTGCGGCTCGCCGCCGACGAACTGCGCGACGACGACTCCGTCGCCCTGGTCGCCTTCAGCGACGAGGCCGAGACCGTGCTGCCGATGACCCGCCTCGGCGACGCCCGGCACCGGGTCCGCGAGGCCGTCGACTCCCTCGCCGTCCGCTCCTCCACCAACCTGGAGGCGGGTCTGCGCGCCGGCTACGACGTGGCGTCCGAGGGCCGGCGCGACGGCGCCGCCAACCGGGTCGTGCTGCTCTCCGACGCCCTCGCCAACACCGGCGAGACCTCCGCCGACGCCCTCCTCGGCCGCGTCGACCGGCAGCGCAGGGAGCACGGCATCACCCTCTTCGGGGTGGGCGTCGGCAGCGAGTACGGCGACGCGCTCATGGAACGGCTCGCCGACAAGGGCGACGGGCGGACCGCGTACGTCTCCACCCGGGAGCAGGCCCGGAAGGTCTTCGTCGACCAGCTGCCCGCCCAGGTCGAGCTGCGCGCCCGGGACGCCAAGGCGCAGGTGGCCTTCGACCGGGCGACGGTGGAGCGGTTCCGGCTGATCGGGTACGAGAACCGCGAGGTCGCCGACGAGGACTTCCGGAACGACCGGGTCGACGGCGGCGAGATCGGAGCCGGGCACACGGTCACCGCGCTGTACGCGGTGAAGACCCGGCCCGGCGCGAGCGGCCGGATCGCCACCGCCACCGTCCGCTGGCTCGACCCCGACTCCCGCTCCCCGCAGGAGCGTTCGGGCACCGTCGACGCCGCCGCGCTGCGCGCCGGCCTCTGGGACGGCGGCCACGACAGCCTGCGGCTCTCCGCGATCGCGGCCTACTTCGCCGACCGGCTGCGCGGCGGCTCGCTGCCGGGCGCGCCGGGCCTCGCCGAGCTCGCCGGACACGCGGACGGCATCCGGGCCCGGTCCGGCTCCGCGGTCGTCGGCGAACTGGCCGAGGCGCTGCGGCAGGCCGACCGGCTGATGGGCGATACGCCGCTGGAGGAAGGGGAGTTCAGGTCCTCCGATCCGTACGCGTGAGCCTCCCGGGGTCCCGCCACGCGCGCGTGCCGGGACCTCCGGAAGGGAACGGGCGGCTCCGCCCGCAGGGCGGCATCATGACCCCCATGGCCACCCTGCTGCTCGCCCTCGCCGTCGGAAGCACCGGCCTCTACGCCGGTTTCCTCCTCGTCTTCCTCACCGGGATCATGCCCGCCCTGGGCCGCCTCACCGACGCCGCGTTCGTCACCGCGATGCGCCGGGTGAACGAGGCGGTACCCAGGGCGGTCTTCCTCACCGTCTTCGCCGGCGTCGCCGTGCTCCCCCTGGCCGCCTATCTGGTGCCGGTCGACGGCCGGACCGGCACGCAGCGCTGGCTGGTCCTGGCCGGCTTCGTCTGCGCGGTCCTCAACCACCTGGTCACCGTCGTCGGCAACGTCCCCCTCAACAACGCGCTGGCCGCCGCCGAGGGCCCCGGCGAGGACCCGGCCGCGACCCGCGCCGCCTTCGAGACGCGCTGGAACGCCTTCCACCGGATCCGCACCCTCCTGATCCTGGCGGCCTTCGGTCTGCTCACGGCCGCCGCCGTCGGCTGACGGCCGCGTGCCCCGGCCGGCGGCGGCCCTGCCGCGCGCCCCAGCACCACCCCGTCGCCGCCCGGCCGGCAAACAGACCGCCGGGTCGGCTTGGGCTCCCGGATGGCGCGATCTCGTCGAAGATCGCCCTCCCCGCATCCACAGGGACCCTTCAAAACCAAACTACCGAGTCCGAAAGCTGCCCCTGAGACCCCTCGACTTCTGGCCCTTGGCGAAAACTTGACGTCCTTATATCCCGGCAAAGGGGGTGAATCACCCCGATTTCAGGGATCCGGATTCCATACCTTCCGGTTTCTTATTGACATGACCAGGGGGGTCTTTTTTTAATCAACCCGAGGATCCGCGTGCGCAGACACCGAGGGGGCATAGTGGACGTCCACATCCTGGGGGGACTGTCCGTCCGTGAGGGCGGGGTGTCGATCACCCCGACCGCCGCCGCGCCGCGCCAGGTGCTCGCCCTGCTCACCGCCTTCGCCGGCCAGGTCGTGCCCGTCACCGTCCTCACCGAGGAGCTCTGGCCGTCCGGCGCCCCGCGCGGAGCCCGTACCGAACTCGCCGCCCACATAGCCGAGCTGCGCGCACTCCTCACCCGCGCCCTCCAGGCGTCCCAGGACGCCGACGCCGCGGGCGGCTGGACCGAGCCGCGCACCGCCGACTCCGTCCTCGTGTCGCTTCCCGGCGGCTACCGCCTCGACACCGGCGTCGGCACCCACGACATCGGGCAGTTCGAGCGCGCGGCCGGCGCCGGCTACCGCGCCATGGACGCCGGCGACCTGGCCCGCGCCTCCCTGCGGCTCGGCGAGGCCCTGGCGCTGTGGCGCGGCGACCCGTACGCGGGCGTGGCCGCGGGCCCCTGCCTCCGCCGCGAGATCGCCCGGCTGGAGACCGCCCGCCTCAGCGTCCTCGACCAGTGGGTCGAGGCCCAGCTCGGCCTCGGCCGGCACGAGGAGATCCTCTCCGAACTCCCCGGCCTCGCCGCCCGCTACGCCACCAACGAACCGCTCCAGGCCCACCTCATGGTCGCCCTGCTCCGCTGCGGCCGCCACGAGGAGGCCCTGGCGGTCTACGAACGGCTCCGCACGGTCCTCCACCGGGAGACCGGCATGGAGCCCTCCGCGCGGCTCCGCCGCCTCCAGCACTCGGTCCTCGCCGTCCGCCACACGCGCGTGGGCGCCGCGACCGGCCCGGTCGCCCGCACCGCCGTCACCGCCGCCGCCTTCGGCCCCGGCCACGCCCCGGGCCACGCACCCGCCGTGCCCGCGGTGAGCGCCGTACCCGCCGCGACCGCCGTGCGCGCCGAGGGCACGCCGCCGGTCATCTGGTACGGGCCCGTGCAGCCGCGGGTCCCCGTCCAGCCGCAGCCGGTCAGGGCCGCGGACACCGCCGCCAAGGGCGTGGCCGTCGCCGTCTGACGGCCCGTCGCCTCCGCCCGGGGCGGGACCCGGAGCGGGAATCGGGACGGCGGGGAACGAAGTGCCGCACGTCACCGTTGACCCACTCCTGGGACCGAATTAGTTTCGGCCGTCAGGACGGGTTTCCTCCGAGGTGCCCGATTTAAGCTCGACGACGGGGGTGGGGGCCATGGACACGCACGGCGCGGACGGGGGCGCGGGCGCCGACGCGCTGCTCGCCGTCCTGGAACTGCTCGCCGGAGAGGGCCTGCCCGGCCAGTTCGAGGCCCTGCTCGACGAGGCCCGCATCGCCGGGCTCGACCAGGCCGGACTCGACCGGCTCGAACGGGCCGTCGCCCTCGCCCGCACCCTGCACACGGAGCGCGCCGCCGCCCGCGCCCGCGCCGACCTCAGCGGCGCCTCCCTCGCCGCCCTCACCGACACCGCGCGCGACCTGACGCTCAGTTACGACCTGGACGGCCTGCTCCGCATCGTCACCCGCCGCGCCCGCCGGCTCCTCGGCCTCGACATGGCGTACGTGACCCTGCGCGGCCCGCAGGGCGCCTGCTACATCCGCGTCACCGAGGGCTCCCGCACCGGCGGCGACACCGGCGACCCCACCGGGCCCGGCCTCAGCGTCGGCCTGCGGATCGGCGCCGGCAACTGCCTCGGCGGTGTCGTCCAGCGCTCCGGCGAACCCGTCTGGACCCCCGACTACCCGGCCGACGAACGGTTCACCAGCGGCCAGGCCCCCGACCCGGCCGCCGCCCTCGACGACGCCGAGGTCGTCGACCCCGGCGACGAGGCCGTCCGCGCCGAAGGGCTGCGCGCCATCATCGCCGTCCCGCTCCGCAGCGGCGACTCCGTCATCGGCGCCCTCTTCGGCGCCGACCGCCGGGTCCGCGAGCACACCCCGCAGGAGATCGCCCTGCTCGGCGCCCTCGCCGACCTCGCCGCCCTCGCCGTCGAGAAGGCCGGCCTCCTCGACCGCACCCGCGCCGAACTCACCGAACTGGAACGGGACGGCGCCCGCGTCCGCACCAGCCTCACCCGGATGCGGCACGTCAGCGAGGCCCACGGCCGGATCATGAACCTGGTCCTGGCCGGCGGCGACCTCCCGCACGTCGCCAAGGCAGCGGGCGACGCCCTCGACGCCACCGTCATGGTCTGCGACCCCGGCGGCCGGCGCCTCGCCGCCAGCGGAGACGTCCCCGGCCTCGACGAGGACGCCGTCGCCAAGGCGTCCCTCGACGCCCACGCCCTGCGCCGGCCCGTTCTCGCCGCCGACTCCGTCTGGGTCGCCCCCGTCATCGCCGGCTCCGAGGACCTCGGCGGCCTCGTGGTCCGCGCCGAGGGCGGCCTCACCGAGGAGGACGAACGGCTCCTCGAACTCGTCGCCCAGTCCGTCGCCCTGCTCCTCCTCATGCAGCGCTCCACCGCCGTCGCCGAGGGACCCGTCCGCGACGAACTCCTCGACGACCTCATCGCCGACCCGCCGCACGCCCCCCAGCAGAGCGCCCGGCGCGCCCGCCGCCTCGGCGTGGACCTGCGCAAACCGCACGTCCTCGTGGTCGCCCGGCCGGAGGGCGGCGAGCAGGGCCGGGCGGTCGTGTGGGCGTCCTCGTACGCGTACCGCCTCTCCGGCCTCAAGACCGTGCAGGGCGGCTGCATCGTGCTGCTGCTGCCCGGCGTGGACGCGTCCGCCGCCGCCGCGGCCGTCTCCGAGGAGCTCACCCCGCTCCTCGGCCACCCGGTCTCTGTCGCCGCCGCGGGCCCCGGCGGCAGCCCCGACGCCGTCGGGCCGATGTACGCGGAGGCGCTGCGCTGCCTGGACGCGATGAGCGCCCTCGGCGGTACGGGCTCCGCCGCCGCCGTCACCGACCTCGGTTTCCTCGGGATGCTGCTCTCCGACGACCACGACGTGGACGGATTCGTGGAGAACGCGATCGGCCCCGTCCTCGACTACGACGCGGAACGGCTCACCGACCTCACCCGCACCCTGGAGGCGTACTTCGCCTCCGGCGCCAGCCCCACCAACGCGGCCGAGGCGTTGCACGTCCACCCCAACACGGTCTCCCGCCGGCTGGAGCGGATCGGCGAACTCCTCGGCCCCGAGTGGCAGAAGCCCGGGCAGGTCCTGGAGGTCCAGCTCGCGTTGCGGCTCCAGCGGACCCGCGAGGTGCTGGCCCGCCGCCGGGCCGCCACCGCCCCGGCCGCCCGCCCCGCCGACTGACTCCCCCCGGAACAGGACGCCTCCGGCACAGGGCGCCCCCGGACGACCAGGGCGCCCCGGTCCAGGGCGCCCGGACCAGGGCCCCTCGGATCAGGGACCGGCGGCTGTCCGGCGTGCCGTCAGCCGGCCGCCCGGCGGGTGCCGTAGCCCGCGCCGTACCCCGCCGCCTCGCCCGCGGACCCCAGCACCGTCGCCGTGTGCGCGGCCGACGCCAGCGTGATGTGCCGGTGCCAGCCCCGGTACGAGCGGCCCACGAAGTCCCGCAGCCCCGCCTCCTCGCCGACCGCGGCGAAGTCCCGGTCCACCCGCTGCGCCAGCTTCGTCAGCCGCAGCAGCGAACCGACCGTCGCCTGCGTCAGATCGCTGATCCACACCCGGGCCGGACCCCGGCGCGGGTCGTCCCACTCGCCGAGCAGCATCAGCGGACGCATCCGCTCCCCGCCGGGGGAGGGCAGCGCGACCCGGACGGCGGTCGCCAGCGAGGTGCGCGAGGTCCGCGCGCCGCCCACCGTGTCCACCCAGCTCACCGGCCTGCGCAGGCCCTTCAGCGAGTCCAGTATCTGCGCCGCCGGCAGCGGGCCCGCGCCGAAGCCGGGCAGCGAGCGGTCCGCGATCGCCAGCCGCGAACCGGCCCCGATCCGCGCCACCACCGGCACCCCGGTCGCGGCGAGCCGGGCCAGCGCCGACCGGCCCGCGCCGCCCCGTATGTCGAGCAGCACCGGCTTGCGGGTGATGTCGGTCCAGCGGGCGGTGTCCAGGGCGGCGGCGACCGCGCACTCCTCCAGCGTCTCCTCGCCGGCCTCGTCGGGCACCTCCGCGCGGTCGCGCCGGGTCCGGTCCTTCACCCACGGGTCCGGCAGGAACAGCCGCCAGTTCACCGGCGCGCTCAGCTCCTCGCCGGCGAACCACACGCCGAACGCCTGCTGCCCCTGGAAGACCTGGCCGCGCTCCGGGTCGAAGCGCCGGTCCACGCCCACCGAGTGCTCGCCGGCCTTCGGGATCGGCATCGGCCGCACCACCCACGCCTGCGGGTGCCCGGTGCGCTCCAGGAACCGCCCGAGCGACGCCCGCATCGGCTGCCAGTCCCAGGTGGAGCTGGAGATGAAGTGGTGCAGGCTCTGCTCGGCGGCCGGACCGCCGATCTGCGCGGCGATGTTGCGGATCGACTTGCGGCCCTGCGCGGTCAGCAGCCCGTGCAGGTACTGCTCCGCCTTCAGCCGCTGGTCGCGGCGGGCGAAACCGGAGAACAGCGCGGTCGACAGCTCGGTGAAGACGTCCTCGCCGGGACGGGGGGCGGCGGCCCGGGGGACGGCGCGGACCCGGGGCCGCGGCACGGTCAGCGGAGCGGCCGCGGCGGCGGTTCCGTACTTCATGGCGACGGATGTACTCACGACACTCCTGCCCGTCCTGTCCGAAGGTGCGCAGCTGCCTCCCGCTGCACCACCACCGTCGCCCGGGCACCCCCTCCCCGACGAGGTGGACCCGGCACCCGATTCGGCCCCCGGATGGTGGCCGGACCACCGTCCCGCCCCTGACCTGCGCTTCCGCACCCTCCGACGGGCCGCCGAACCCGCCCCGGACGGCTCCCGGGGGTGTCGGCGCACCCCTCCCGACCGGCCGCCGGTGGTCCGGCCACCACCCCCGGGCCGGACCGCTTCTGGCCGGTACGCCACCCCCGGGCGACCGGTTCCGGACAGCTCCCGGCCGCGCCCCCGGGGGAACTGACAGACTCGCGGGACCGGCTTTGACCCGTCGCTCAGCGTCGCCGGACCATCGCAGAGCGAGGCGACACGGGCCCCCGGTTAATGCCCCAGGCCGGGACCGCCCGTGGCGCCTCGCACCGTGCCGCGCGCCGCCGCGACCAGCCCCTAACCTGGGGGGATGGGAATGCGGGACGAGGCACCGGTGGTCGCCGCGGTCGCGGCCGGCGGAGTGCTCGGCGCGTCCGCCCGCTACGCCGCCACCCTCCTGTGGCCTGCCGCGCCCGGCGCCTTCCCCTGGACGACGCTCGCCGTCAACACGGCCGGCTGCGCCCTGCTCGGGCTCCTCATGGTCCTCGCCACCGAGGCGCCCGCCGCGCCGCACCCGCTGCTGCGGCCCTTCCTCGGCACCGGGTTCTGCGGCGGCTTCACCACCTTCTCGGCGTACGCGCTCGACACCCGGCGGCTCCTCGGCGCGGACCGCGCCGCCGAGGCCGTCCTCTACCTGGGCGGCACCCTGCTCGCCGCGCTCGCCGCCGTCGTCGCGGGCGTCGCCGCCGGCCGGGCGCTGGGGACGCGGAGGGGACCGGCGGAGTGAACTGGCTGCTCGTGGCGCTCGGCGCCGCAGTGGGAGCGCCGCTGCGCTACCTCACCGACCGGGCCGTGCGGCTCCGCCACGGCACCGCCTTCCCGTGGGGGACGTTCGCCGTCAACGTCGCCGGCTCGTTCGCGCTCGGCCTGCTCACCGGCGTCGCGTCGGCGCGGGCCCAGCTGCTGCTCGGCACCGGCCTGTGCGGCGCCCTCACCACGTACTCGACCTTCTCGTACGAGACGCTGAAGCTGTACGAGAGCGGGGCGCGGCGGTACGCGGTGCTGAACGCGGCCGGCAGCCTGGCCGCCGGGCTCGGAGCCGTCTGGCTCGGAACCGAGGCGGCCCGGCTGCTCTAGGGCGGGGACCAGACGGGATCAGGCGGGGATCAGGCGGTGATCCAGTCCGAGGTGGCGATCACCGGCTGGACGCCGTCGCGGTGCACGGTGCCCTCGATGAGGCCGTACATGCGGTCCGCCGCGAAGTACACCTCGTTCTCGTTCTTCAGGCCGAACGGCTCCAGGTCCACCAGGAAGTGGTGCTTGTTCGGCAGGTTCAGCCGCACCTCGTTGACCGACGGCACGTGGTCGAGGACCCGGCAGGCCATCGCGTGCAGGGTCTGCTGGAGCGAGTAGCTGTACGTCTCCGCGAACGCCTCCAGCAGGTGCCGGCGGGCCTTCTGGTACGAGCGGTCCCAGTCGTGCTCCGGGTCCGCCGCCGCGGTGGCCGAGTGCGCCCAGCGGGCGGTGACCTTGGTGGCCAGGATGCGGTCGTACGCCTCCTGGAGCGTCGTGTACTCGTCCTTGATGAAGCCGTGGAACTCGGAGTTGGTCGAGTTCATCACCGTCAGGTCCCTGAGCCCGGACAGCACCTGGAGGCCGGTGGTCTCGCTGTACGTGATCTGCGCGGTGCGGACCTCCTGGCCCTTGCGGACGAAGGAGTGCTGCTCCTTGCGGGTCGGCACCGGGATCCGCTCCCAGGCGAACTCCTCGACGCGGATCTGCGCCTCGCGGATCACCTCCTGCGAGGTCACGAAGTGCTTCGCGAGCAGGATCCCGAACGCCTCGGGGGAGTCGACGCCGTGCTCCTTGGCGAAGGCGTAGACCGTGTTCTTGGTGGTGTCGGTGGGCAGGCAGTTGGCGTTGTCACCGGTCAGGTGCACGTCGCGGTACTCGCCGCGCAGCGCCACCGACACGTTCAGGTCGCGGATCTCGTGCCAGGCGCCGTCCTCGCCGCCCCTGCGGGCGATCCTGACGATGCGGTTCTCGGCCTTGCCGTACTGGTTCTGGGCCAGAACGTGCTTGCTCATTGCAGCTCAGCTCCTGCGGGTACGCGGATACGGGTATCCCGTACGCCCGGCGTCCAGCGCGCCCGCGTCCCGCGGTGGTGCGCTCCCCGCCGTCCGGCCCGTGAACGGCGGACCGCCCCGGGACTGACGAGCATCCCGGTCCGTAGGTGTGGCTCGAAGATAGAGCCCGTACCGGTGGCTGGCAATGGGGGAGCGCGCGAGGTCAGCAGGGCAGCACCCGCGTCTGCGCCGCCGGCAGGCCCTTCGCCCACCAGTGGTCGTACCGCCCGTACACGCGCGGATCGCGGGCGGCCAGCAGCCGTCCCAGCGACGCCGCCTCGGCCGCGAGCCCGTCCCAGACGGCGCCCGTCAGCGGATGGAACGCGGTGGCCTCGATCCCGCCGCCGACCGGCCGCCACACCCCGGCGACGTACCCGTCGACCAGCAGCGTCGGTAGCACGTCGCCGTTGACCCGTATCACGTGCGCCCGGTACGCCGCCGGCACGATCCGGCTCCGGTCCTCGTACGCCAGCAGCGTGCTGTCCCACATCGCCATCAGGCGCGGCGGCGCGGCCGTGTCGCCGGCCGGGCGGGCCGCGTCGGGCAGGTCGTACAGCACCGCGCCGTCCGGACCGGCCAGGAGTTCGGCCGCGCCCGCCAGGACCAGCGCGTCGAGCGCCGCCCGCGCCCGGCCGCGCTGCACCAGGCCGAACCGGGCCAGGTCCGCCGCCGTCGCGGGCCCGAAGCCGGCCAGATAGCGGCGGGCCAGGGTCTCCAGGCCGCGGGCGGCCGTCTCCGGGTCGGTGCGCACCGGGTCCGGTCCGGCCGCGACGAACCCGGGCGAGGCGGTGAACTGCCACGGCGGGCCGCTCGGCACGTGCCACAGCGGCGCGTACTGCCGCAGCAGCCGGCCGGCCGCCGGGGTGAGGCCGCCGCCGCCCCACGACTCCTCGGCGAACGCGCGCAGTTCGGCGCCGGTGCGCGGCCGGGCGGCGTGGCGGAGCAGTCCGGGCAGCAGGGCGTCGGCGTCCTCCAGGGTGATGCCGGTGTCCGTGAACCGCCGGTCGCGCAGCCGGCTGCCGCGCAGCGTCGGCTCCACCGCCTCCCGGAACGGGCGGTAGTCGCCGGCGTGCACGAGGTGCAGGGTGATCCGCATCAGCGTCGAGCGGACCAGCCGGAACCCCTCGACGGCCGCGTCGAGTGCGGCCGGGTCGAAGTCCGCCACCCGGTTCCACAGCGCCACGTACGGCGACCCCGGCTGCTGCGCCTGGAGCGCCACCGCCCGCCGCACCGCCTCCTCGACCCCGACCGGCTCCCGCGCCAGCAGCGACTGCCGGGCGAGCGTCGCCCTGTTGAGGGCGCGGGCGGAGAGCGCGTGCTGCGCGGCTGTGGTCATGCCCCCGATTGTGGCGGGCACCACTGACAACGCACCGGCCACGGGCGCGGTGGCCGGTTCCCGGTGCCGGGTGGGGGACCGCGGTGGGGTCAGTTCGCGGCCGGGGCGGCGGACTTGCCGCCCCGCAGCAGGAGGGCGATGACCGCGAGCAGCACCAGGCAGGTCGCGGCGAGCACCCACAGCACGGTGTGGAACGAGCTGTCGTAGGCGTCGACGAGGAAGGCGACGAAGCCCTCGCGCTGCGAGGCGGCGACGGCCTCGGCCGGGCCGGTGATGTTGCCGCCGGCCGCGGTGCCGGCCACCGTGGCGGCGTCGCCGGCGCCCGGGAAGGCGGCGATGCCGTCGCTGGTGCGGCCGGTGAGGAGGGTGGCGAGCAGCGAGCCGTAGACGGCGACGGCGATGGCCTCGCTGCCGAGGCGCAGGGTGTTGAGGAAGCCCGCGGCCATGCCGGCCCGCTCGGGGGCGATCAGGCTCAGCGCCTCGCCGTCGACGAGACCGGCGGCCAGCGCGTATCCGGCGCCGGTGATGAGCATCGGCAGGGCGACCAGCGCGATGTCGACGTCCGGGGAGAAGAGCGAGAGTCCGGCGACGCCGACGACCAGGCAGACCAGGCTGACGAAGATGATGGTCATCGCGGAGACGCCCTTGGCGACCAGCTTGGCGGCGATCAGCGGGAAGACCAGCATCGGGAAGGTCAGCAGCACCATGATCAGGCCGGCCGAGCCGCTGGAGTGGCCGCCGGCGGCGGTGAGGTAGCTCGGCAGGTACGTCAGCATGGTGACGAAGGCGAACGAGCCGGCCACCGGCACCAGGCACAGGGCGAGGAAGCGGCGGTTGGCGACGGCGCCCAGGTCGAGCATGGGGTGCGGGTGGCGCTTCTCCACGGCGGCGAAGACGATCAGCGCCACGACGGTGCCGGCGAAGAGGCCGAGCACGCCGGGGCCGGCCCAGCCCCACTGCGAGCCCTGGGCGATGCCGGTGGTGAGGAGCAGCATCGCGACGACGAAGAGCGCGGTGCCGGGGACGTCGACGCGGGCGTCCGGGTTGCGGGTCTCGGTGACGCCCTTGCTCATCGCGGGGACGGTGAGCAGGACGAGGGCGAGGACGACGGCGTGGAGGGCGAAGACCCAGCGCCAGCCGGCGGTCTCGATGAGCAGGCCGGAGAGGGACGGGCCGAAGGAGACGCCGAGTCCGGCGACGGTGCCGAAGAGGGCGAACGCCCTGCCCCGTGCGGGGCCTTCGAAGACGGTGGAGAGCAGGGCCGCGCCGCAGGCGAAGATCGCGGCGCCGCCGATGCCGGCGAGCGCGCGGGCGGCGTCGAGGACGTAGACGTTCCCGGCGAAGACGCTGACCAGGGAGGCGGCGGCGTAGATCGCGGCGCCGATGGTGAAGGCGCGGACGCGGCCGATGATGTCGGCGATCGAGCCCCAGGCGAGCGTCAGGCAGGCGAAGGCCACGTTGAAGGCGTTGACCACCCACTGCAGCGGGACCAGGCTCGCGTCGGTGTCGGCGCCGATGTACGGCAGGGCCACGCCGGTGCCGGAGATCGAGGTGGGGACGACGAAGATCGCCAGGAGGACCGCGGTGAGGATCAGCGTCTGCCGCTGGGGGGCGGCCTGGCCCGGCGCGGGGGAGGCGGTCTCGCCCCCGGCGGGGACGGACTCGGTCTGTGCCATGGGGGGCAAACTCCTGTAGTTCCAGCAGCGTTGAGCAAGGTTCGGAATTCTTCGAACCTAGGTTGGCAGAGGCGGAGGTACGATGCAAGCGAAACCTGACAAGGGCGGGAGCCTCCGGACGAGACGCTTCCGCCCGCCGGCGGTGGACGAGCGAAGGAGCCGACGCGATGCCCGACGAGGAAGGCCACCCGAGCCGGAGCGAGATGGACCTGCTCACGGTCCTGAACGCGCTCTCCGACCCCCTCCGGTACGAGGTGATCCAGACCTTCCTCACGCTCCCGGACGGCACCGAGCGGACCTGCCTGTCCTTCGGCTTCCCGGTGTCCAAGTCCACGCTCAGCCACCACTTCCGGATCCTGCGCGAGTCCGGCCTGGTGCAGCAGGTCAACCGCGGCAACAGCCGCAAGGCGCACCTCCGCAGGGAGGACCTGGAGGCCCGGTTCCCCGGCCTCCTCGACCTGCTGGCGGACAACCCGTCGGGCCGCACGCCCGGCCGCTGAAGCTGAACGGGCCCCGGGGCGGGCCTGGCCCGTACCGGGTACCGGGGCGGCGGCGCACGCGCGCGTACGCGAGGTGGCGCTCGACCCCGACAGGGGCGGGCGCGTCGCGGCGCACGCGCGCGCGTACGCGAAGGGCGCCCGCCTCCGTGGGAGGCGGGCGCCCTGGGTGGTGGCGCGGTCGGGGGTCCGTGCGCGGTGGCGCCGTCAGGCGTCCGTCGTGGTGCGAGGCCAGGCGGAGGCGCGGAGGAGGCGGAGGCCGTTGAGGCCCACGAGGACCGTGGAGCCCTCGTGGCCGGCCACGCCGAGCGGCAGCGGTAGCGTGCCGATCAGGTCCCAGGCGACCAGTACGGCGATGAACGCGCCCGCGATCACCAGGTTCTGCACGACCAGCCGGTGCGCGGTGCGGGAGAGCGCCACGACCGCGGGCACGGCGGCCAGTTCGTCGCGTACGACGACCGCGTCGGCCGTCTCCAGCGCGAGGTCCGAACCGGCCCGGCCCATCGCGACCCCCATGTGCGCGGCGGCCAGCGCCGGCGCGTCGTTGACGCCGTCGCCGGCGACCAGCACCCGCCGCCCCTCCGCCTCCCAGGCCCGCACGGCCGCCACCTTCTCCTCCGGCAGCAGACCGGCGCGCACGTCGGTGATGCCGACCCGTTCGGCCACGAGCCGCGCCGCCCGCTCGTTGTCGCCGGTCAGCAGCGCGGGGGCGCGCCCGGTCAGCCGGGTGAGCGCGGCGACCGTCGCGGCGGCGTCCGGGCGGAGCCGGTCGGCGACGCCGAGGACCCCGACGGGCCGCCCGTCGCACAGCACCGCCACCGCCGTCCGCCCCGCCTCCTCCAGCTCCCGCACCACGCGCGCGGGCCCGTCGGGGTCCCCGGGGTCTCCGGCGTCGCCGGACAGCAGCCGCGCGGGCGAGCCGGCCTCGATCCGCCGGCCCTCGACGGTCGCGGTGACGCCCCGCCCCGGCGCGGCCGTGAAGTCCTCGGCGGCGGCGAGCGCGAGACCGCGCTCCCGTGCCGCGCCGACGACGGCCCGGGCCAGCGGGTGCTCGCTGGCGTGCTCGGCCGAGGCCGCGAGCCGCAGCAGCGCGTCCGCGTCCAGGCCGCCGCCCGGCAGCGGACGGACGTCGGTGACGCGGGGCGTGCCCTCGGTGAGGGTGCCGGTCTTGTCCAGCGCCACCGCGTCGACCTGCCCCAGGCGCTCCATGACGACGGCGGACTTGGCGAGGACGCCGTGCCGGCCGGCGTTGGCGATGGCGGAGAGCAGCGGCGGCATCGTGGAGAGGACCACCGCGCACGGCGACGCGACGATCATGAAGGTCATCGCCCGGAGCAGGGCGGAGGTCAGGTCGTCGCCGAAGGCGAGCGGCACGCCGAAGACGGCGAGGGTCGCGAGGACCATGCCCACCGAGTACCGCTGCTCGATCTTCTCGATGAACAGCTGCGTCGGCGCCTTCGTCCGGGACGCCTCCTCGACCATCCGCACGATCCGGGCGATCACCGAGTCCGAGGCGTCGCGCCCGACCCGTACGCGCAGGGCGCCGGTGCCGTTGACGGTGCCGGCGAACACCTCGTCGCCGGTCTCCTTGACCACCGGCAGCGGTTCGCCGGTGATCGTGGCCTGGTCGACCTCGCTCGCCCCGCCGGTGACCCGCCCGTCCGCGCCGATCCGCTCGCCGGGCCGGACGAGGACGGTGTCGCCGACCGCGAGGAGTTCCGCGTCCACGGTCTCCTCGGAGCCGTCGGGCAGCAGCCGGGTCGCGGTGGCGGGCGCGAGGTCGAGCAGCCCGCGCACCGAGTCCGCGGTACGGGCGGTGGCCAGCGCCTCCAGGGCGCCGGAGGTGGCGAAGATGACGATGAGCAGCGCGCCGTCGAGGACCTGCCCGATCGCGGCGGCGCCCAGCGCGGCGACGACCATCAGCAGGTCCACGTCGAGGGTCCGCTCCCGCAGCGCCTTCAGCCCCTCCCAGCCGGGCTCCCAGCCGCCGGTGGCGTAGGCGGCGGCGAAGAGCGCGCCCCAGAGCCAGCCGGGGCCGCCGCCCAGGTAGGGGACGAGGGCGAGCAGGAACAGCCCGAGCGAGGCCAGCGCCCAGCGCACCTCGGGAAGCGCGAGGGCGCGGGTGCGGCCGGCCGGGCGGGGGTCCCGGCGCGGCGCGTCCGCCGCGCGCCGGCCGCCTTCGCCGGGCCCGTCGCGCTGCTCCAGGAAAGAAGGCTCGTCCAGCGAGGACGGCTGGTCCAGGGAGGAAGACATGACAAAGCGCCCCTTCGCGGGCAGGTGGCATCGACCCCCACACCATATCGGAACACTTGAACACCTATTCATGTGTCATCCGTATGATGGGCGCATGGGCCACGGAATCGACACCGCCACCGGCGCGACCCCCCGCGAACGGCTCGACGCCGTCGGCACCGCCGACGTCGCCGCCACCCTCCAGGCCCTCGCCACCCCCTCCCGCCTGTACATCCTCGCCAGGCTCCAGGAAGGCCCCTGCTCGGTCGGCGACCTCGCCGACGCCGTCGGCATGGAGCCCTCCGCCTGCTCCCACCAGCTGCGCCTGCTGCGCAACCTCGGCCTGGTCACCGGCGAGCGCCACGGCCGCTCGATCGTCTACGCCCTGTACGACAACCACGTCGCCGAGCTCCTCGACCAGGCGCTCTACCACGTGGAGCACCTCCGCCTGGGCGTCCGCGACGCCACCGCGGAGCCCTCCGCCACCTGACGCGACGCCACCGCGGAGCCCTCCGCCACCTGACGCGGCGCGCCGCGGGCCGGCCGCCCGCTCCCGTACGAAGAATGGGGTGGAACCGTACGAACCACCCCGCGGGAGACGCCCGTCCATGTGCCCGACGCCCCCACCCCCCGTCCGGATCGGCGCCCTCGCCCCGCTCACCCGCCCCGGCTGGACCGACGCCGGCCGGCATCTGCTGGCGGGCCTCGAACTGGCCGCCGGGGAGGTGAACGCCTCCGGCGGAATCGGCGGACGGCCGCTGGAACTCGTGGTCAGGGACACCGCCGCCGACCCGCACCGCGCCGAGACGGCGGTGGACGAGCTGGCCGGGCTCGGCGTGACGGCGCTGGCCGGCGAGTACCACAGCGTCGCGGCCCGCGCGGCGGCCGACCGGGCGGACGCCCTCGGCCTGCCGTTCCTCTGCTCCTCGGCGGTCCTCGACGCCCTCACCGAGCGGCCGACGGACCGGGTCGCGCGGCTCGCCCCGGCGCAGTCCCACGGCTGGCGCGTCTACGCCGACTTCCTGCTCGCCGCCGGCCACACCCGCGTGGCGGTCGCCGCCGAACCGAGCCTCTACTGGGCCGCCGGCACCCGCATCCTCCGCGACCGCCTGGCCCCCCGGGGCGGCACGGTCACCGCACTCGACGCGCGCGCCCTGCCGCCCGAAGCCCTCTGCGACGAACTGGCCGCCCGCTCAACCGAGGTGACGGCCCTGCTCCTCCTGACCGGCTTCCCCGACCCGGCCGTCCCGCTCGTCCGGGCGGTCCGCCGGGACCCCCGCCTGGACGGCCTCCTGCTCGGCGCCCCCGCCGGCCAGCCGGAGTTCCCGGCCTGGGAGGCCCTGCTCGGCGCGGACGGCGCGGCGGTCCCGTTCCTCCGCTACCTTCCCGTCCGCCCCACCCCGCTCGGCGCGCGCGTGGAGTCCGCCCTCCGCGCCCGCCTCGGCACCACCCCGTCCTTCGTCGCCTTCGAGGGGTACGACACGATCGCCGTGCTCACCGCGGCCCTCCGCGCCCACGGCGCCGATCCCGCGGCCCTCGCCGGCGGCTGGCCCGACGTGACCGTGTCCGGCACCCGCGGCCCCATCCGCCTCACCCGCCCCGCCGGCACCCCCGTCCGCCAGTGGACCTGGCCCCCCGTCCAGATCACCGACCGCGACCCCGCCGCCCCCGGACGCTTCCGCACCCTCCACCCGGAGCTGGTCAGCGCAGCAGTGCGGTGAGTTCCCGGGCCGCTTCCCGGGCGGGGCGGCCGGTGCCGATGAGCGTGGCGGAGGCGGGGCCGGTCCAGTCGCCGTAGCCGAGGAGGTGCAGCCGGGGCTCGCCGACCGCCCGGGTGCCGCTGAGGGGGACGCGGCCCCCGGGGCCGCGCAGGGCGAGCGGGGCCAGGTGGGAGAGGGCGGGGCGGAAGCCGGTGCACCAGACGATCGCGTCGGCGCCGGTCGTGGTGCCGTCGGGCCAGACGACCCCGGTGGCCGTGACGCGGGTGAACATCGGCCGGGCCGCGAGGAGCCCCGCGTCGCGGGCCGCGCGGACCGGCGGGACGGCCACGATGTCGCCGAGGGAGGCGACGCCGCCGGTGTCGGCGCGGCCCTCGTCGAGGGCCTTGCGGCGGGCGGTGGCATGGTGGAAGAGGGCGCGGCCGTCGATGTCGTCGGCGAGGTAGCGGGGTGCGCGGAGGGTGGCCCAGGTCAGCTCGGAGCCGTACGCGAGGTCGGCGGCGATCTGGGCGCCGGAGTTGCCGCCGCCGACGACGATCACCTTCCGGCCGGCGAAGTCGGACGCCCGCCGGTACTCCGCGGAGTGGAGCTGGGCGCCCCGGAACTCGGTGCGGCCGGGGACGGCCGGGACGAAGGGGCGGGACCAGGTGCCGGTGGCGCTGATCACCGCGCGGGCCCGCCACGTACCGGAGTCGGTCGCGACGCGGAGGCGGTCGCCGTCGCGGTGGACCCCCGAGACGCGTACGGGCCGGTGGACTGGGAGGTCGTAGCGCTGCTCGTAGTCGGTGAGGTAGTCGACGACGTGGGCGGCGTCCGGGTACGTCTCGCCCGGCTGCGGCGGCATGAGGCGGCCGGGGAGGGAGGAGTACGCGGCGGGGGAGAAGAGGTGGAGGGAGTCCCAGGTGTGCTGCCAGGCGCCGCCCGCGGCGGCCCCAGCGTCCAGGACGACGAAGTCCAGGCCGGCCCGGCGCAGGTGGTAGCCGGCGGCGAGGCCCGCCTGGCCTCCGCCGATGACGACCACGTCGACGGCCTGGTGCTGGGTCATGCCCGGGTTTCCCTTCTCGACGGCGGTGCCCCGGCCCGCGTGGCGGCGGGACGGGGCACCTCGGTGGTGACGGCGGGACTATGCCTACTGTTGGGCGGGGGCGAACTTCCTGCGCCAGGCCAGCGACACGTAGACCAGGGCGACGAGGACGGGGACCTCGATCAGCGGGCCGACGACGCCGGAGAGGGCCTGGCCGCTGGTGACGCCGAAGGTGGCGATGGCGACGGCGATGGCGAGCTCGAAGTTGTTGCCGGCGGCGGTGAAGGCGAGGGTGGCGGTGCGGTCGTAGCGCAGGCCGATCGCCTTGCCGAGCGCGAAGGTGCCGAACCACATGATCGCGAAGTAGACGAGGAGGGGGAGCGCGATGCGTGCGACGTCGAGGGGCTGCGAGGTGATCGTCTTTCCCTGGAGGGCGAAGAGGATGACGATCGTGAAGAGCAGGCCGTAGAGGGCCCAGGGGCCGATCTTCGGCAGGAACTTCTGCTCGTAGGACTCCCGGCCCAGTTTCTTCTCGCCGATGCGGCGGGTGAGGAAGCCGGCGAGGAGCGGGACGCCGAGGAAGATGACGACGTTCAGCGCGATCTTCCACATCGAGATGTCCAGCGCCTCGCCGTCGCCCAGGCCGAGCCAGTCGGGGAGGAGGTCGAGGTAGAACCAGCCCAGCAGGCCGAAGGCCAGGACCTGGAAGACGCTGTTCAGGGCGACGAGGACGGCGGCGGCCTCGCGGTCGCCGCAGGCGAGGTCGTTCCAGATGATGACCATGGCGATGCAGCGGGCGAGGCCGACGATGATCAGGCCGGTGCGGTACTCGGGCAGGTCCGGCAGGAAGATCCAGGCGAGCGCGAACATCACCGCCGGTCCGAGGACCCAGTTGACGACCAGTGACGAGACCATGAGCTTCTTGTCGCCGGTGACGGCGTCGAGCTTGTCGTAGCGGACCTTGGCGAGGACCGGGTACATCATGATCAGCAGGCCGACGGCGATGGGCAGGGAGATGCCGCCGATCTCGACCTTCGCCAGGGCGTCGTTCAGGCCGGGGATCAGGCGCCCCAGACCGAGGCCGAGGACCATGGCGAGGAGGATCCAGACGGCGAGGAAGCGGTCGAGCGTCGACAGCTTCGCGACGACCGAGGTCTCCTCGGCGGTGGTGGCAGGGGCGGCGGGGGTCACGGGCAGGACCTCTTGGAGTCGGCGTTGGCGCGGGCGGTGGCGGCGAGGCCGGCGAACCCGCCGGCGAGCGTGTCGAGGACCTCGGGCTTCAGTCGGTAGTACGTGAACCGGCCGCAGGGCTCGGTCTCTACGACCCCCGCCTCGCGCAGGACCCTGAGGTGGTTGGAGAGGTTGGTCTGTCTTGCTCCCGTCTCCTCCACCAGGTGCGTGGTGCACAGGGTCTCGCGGGCCAGCAGGGTCACGATCTGGAACCTGAGCGGGTCGGCCAGGACCCGCATCAGCTCAGTGTCGACTGACGTCAGCATGGGCTGATACTCTCACATCATTGAGGGCTGATGCCAGCCCGGGCTGATAGCTGCCTGCTGTGAAGGAAGAACCGATGTCCGAGTCCCCGCTCGCGTCCGTGCTGTTCGTCTGCGTCCACAACGCCGGCCGCTCCCAGATGGCCGCCGGATTTCTCCGGCACCTCGCGGGCGACCGGGTGGAGGTCCGGTCCGCCGGCTCCCTCCCCGGTGACCAGGTCAACCCGGCCGCCGTCGCCGCCATGGCCGAGCTCGGCATCGACATCTCCGACCAGAAGCCGAAGGTCCTCACCGTCGAGGCCGCGCAGGCGTCGGACTACATCATCACCATGGGCTGCGGCGACGCCTGCCCCTACTTCCCCGGCAAGACCTACCTCGACTGGGTCCTGGAGGACCCGGCCGGCCAGGGGGTCGAGGCCGTCCGTCCCATCCGGGACGAGATCAAGGGGCTCATCGAGGGCCTCATCGCAGAGATCGACTCCAAGAACGCCGAGAAGCAGGAGAACTGACCTCACCATGACGACCACCACGACCGGCGCCGAGAACGACGTCCGCGAGGTCATCATCATCGGCTCCGGCCCCGCCGGCTACACCGCCGCGCTCTACACCGCCCGCGCCCAGCTGAAGCCTCTTCTCTTCGGCAGCTCCATATTCGTCGGCGGCTCCCTCACCACGACCACCGAGGTCGAGAACTTCCCCGGCTTCCCCACCGGTATCAACGGCCCGGACCTCATGGACAACATGCGGGCCCAGGCCGAGCGGTTCGGCGCCGAGATGATCGATGACGACATCGTCTCCGTCGACCTGACCGGTGACATCAAGCTCCTCACCGACTCCGCCGGCACCGTCCACCGCGCCAAGGCCGTGATCGTCGCCACCGGCTCTGGCTACCGCAAGCTCGGCCTTCCCAAGGAGGACGAGCTGTCCGGACGCGGTGTCTCCTGGTGCGCCACCTGTGACGGCTTCTTCTTCCGCGACCGCGACATCGTCGTGGTCGGCGGCGGCGACACCGCCATGGAGGAGGCCACCTTCCTCACCCGCTTCGCCCGCTCGGTCACCGTTGTCCACCGCCGCTCGACCTTGCGCGCCTCCAAGGCCATGCAGAACCGGGCCTTCGCGGACGACAAGATCTCCTTCGCCTTCGACAGCGAGGTCGCCGAGATCAAGGAGACGAACGGCATGCTGTCCGGCGTCGTCCTGCGCGACGTCCTCACGGGCGAGACCCGTGAGCTGGACGCGACCGGCCTGTTCATCGCCATCGGCCACGACCCGCGCACCGAGCTCTTCGCCGACCAGCTCGACCTCGACGACGAGGGCTACCTGAAGACCGAGGCCCCGTCGACCCGTACGAGCCTGCCGGGCGTCTTCGGCGCCGGCGACGTCGTCGACCACACCTACCGCCAGGCGATCACCGCCGCCGGCTCCGGCTGCTCCGCCGCCCTGGATGCCGAGCGGTACCTTGCCGCTCTCCGGGACGCCGAACCGGTCGACGGGACCGAACTCGTCGCCGCGGGCTGAACAGACGCCGGGCCCGGGCCATCGTGCTTTCTCCACGACGGACCGTGCCCGGTTCATCATGCCGGTACGAGCGAAGCCGTCTCGGGCAGCTCCAGTCGCACCGTGCGGTCGCACAGCCGCTCCACCTGGCCGGGGTCGTGCGAGACCAGCAGGACCGTACGGTTGCCGCGCAGGGCGGCGACCGACTCCTCGACCGTGTCCCGGCTGCGCTCGTCCAGGGCGCTGGTCGGCTCGTCGAGCAGGAGCGCCGCCGGCTCCAGAGCGAGGGCCCGGGCGAGGCAGAGGCGCTGGCGCTGGCCGTTGGAGAGCGACTGCGCCGGGGTGTCCAGCCGGTCGCGGACCTCGTTCCACAGACCCGACTCCCGCAGCGCCTTCTCCATCCGGTCCCGCATCTCCGTACGGGAGGCGCGGACCAGGTGGCGCAGGCCGAACAGGGCGTTGTCCATGATGCTTCCGCCGAAGACCACCGGCGTCTGCGGCACCAGGACGACGGTGCTCCGCAGCGACGCGTCCCCCTTGCCGCAGCAGATCGTGCGTCCCTGCACGTCCACCTCGCCGTCGCGGCGCAGGCCGTGCGGGAGGAGGTCGACCAGGGCGCGCAGCACCGTGGACTTTCCGGCGCCCGACGGGCCGCACAGGCCGGTGGTGGAGCCGGCGGGCAGCTCGAAGGTGACCGGGCCGACCAGGGTCTTCTTTCCGTCGAGGACGCGCAGATCGCGGACGGCGATCACGTTCTGCGGGTGCGCGTTCCCCGTCTTCACGTTGTCCAACGTCGTGCTCCTTCGAATCGGTTGCGCAGGAAGACGGCCAGGGTGAGCAGTCCGGCGGTGATCAGGACCAGGACGAGGGCGCTGCCCCACGCCTGGGCGATGGCCTCGGGGGCGCCGGAGTCCTGCGACAGGGTGAAGATGTGCGTGGGCAGGGCCTGGACCGGTGCGTTGACGATGCCGGTCGGGAGGGCGGGGGCCCCGAAGAACACGGTGGCCGTGAAGATCAGGGGCGCCGTCTCGCCTGCCGCGCGGGCCAGGCCGAGCAGTAGGCCGGTGAGCGTGGCCGGCCAGGTGTAGGGGATGACCACGGAGCGGATGTACTGCGAGCGAGTCAGACCCAGTGCGAGCGCGCTCTCGGTGAGTTCGCCCGGCATGCCGCGCACGCGGCCGGCGGTGGTGAGGGCGACGACCGGGACCACGACTGGCACCAGGACCACGGCGCCGGCCAGCCAGGAACGGCCCCAGCCCATGGTCGTGCACAGGAGGACGTATCCGGCGAGGCCGAGCAGGATGGTGGGTGTTCCGCCGACCGCCACGGTCAGCGTCTCCAGGATCCGGGAGGTCTTGGCGGAGGCGCGGGTGCCGATCACGATGCCCGCTCCGTAGCCGAGGGGCAGCGCGATCAGCGCCGTGGTCGCGAGCAGCAGGAGTGTGCCGACGATCTGGTCGCGGATGCCTCCGTCGGCGGCGCCGGCGGACGGGGTGAACCAGAAGGCCGGGTTGAGGGCCGCGCCGCCGCGGGCCAGCAGGATGCCGAGCATGCCGAGCAGGAGGGCGGTCGGCAGCAGCAGGGCGCCGTAGCGGACGGCCGTGGTCAGCCGGTCCTTGGGGCCGCGCATCCATGCGGAGGTCCGCCGGACGCGCGGTCCGCGCCGGACCCGGGCCGAGGTGCCGCGGGTGCCCCACACGGTGGCGGCGGCGACGAGGGCCAGCAGGATGATGCCGAGTCCGCAGAGGGCGGCGAAGTACGGGCCCGAGGTGCCGGCGAGCATGGGTTCGGGGCCGGCGAGCTTGGTGGTGAGCGTCTGGCCGGGGCGGACGAGCGAGGAGAAGAAGTCGCCGAACGACTCCGGGAGGCGCCCGTCGGCGCGGCCGATGACCATGAAGACCGCGATGGCCTCGCCGAGCGCCCGGGCCAGGCCAAGGAGGACGCCGGCGCGCATGCCCGAACGGGCCTGGGGCAGGACGGCGGAGCGGACGACCTCCCGGCGGGTGAGGCCGAGGGAGTACGCGGCCTCCCGGTAGCGGCCGGGTACTGCGGCGAGGGCGTCCACGCTGACCGCCACGATCGTCGGCATGATCATCACGGCGAGGACGATGCCGGCGGCGAGGATGCTGTCGCCGCCCGGCACGTTCCCCAGTCCGGCGACGAACGGCCGGATCACCATGATGCCGATGAGGCCGTAGACGATGGAGGGAACGGCCGCGAGGAGTTCGATGCTCAGGCGCAGCGGCTTCGCGAGGCGGGGCGGCAGGTACTCGGACAGGGCGACGGCCGCCGCCCAGCCGACGGGTACGGCGAGCACGAGCGCCAGGACGCAGACGACCGCCGATCCGTAGATCATGGCCAGGCCGCCGAAGGCCAGGTTCCCCGGGCTCCAGACGGAGTCCGTGAGGAGGGCTCCCCAGTCGACCGTGCCGCTCGTGATGCCGTCGGCCAGGTAACCGATCAGGACCACGAGGGCGAGGACGACGGACAGGACGCCGCTGTAGGCCCAGCCCCAGACCCATCTCGCCCGGCCGGGGCGGCCGCCCTTTTCGGGCGGCCGCGTCGCGGTGGTTCCGGGCGCCTTGGCGGGGCGCTCCAGAGTGAGGCTCATCGGTCAGAGCCCCATCTGCTGACGGGTCAGGTACCCGTGCTTCGGGAGCAGCTTCTGGCCCTCGGCGGAGAGGATGTAGTCGATGTACTGCTTGGCGGCGCCCTTGGGCTGACCGTTGGTGATCATGTACAGCGGGCGGGTCATCGGGTACTTCCCGGAGGCCACGTTCTCCAGGCTGGGGGCGATGCCGTCCAGCGGCACGGCGACCAGGTCGGGGTGGCCGTCGATGAAGCCGGTCGACAGCGGGGCGATGGAACCGCGGGTGGACTTCAGCTTGTTGCGGGTCTCGGTGTTGCCGCCGACGACGGCGTAGTTCGCGGACTGCGGCGGGGCAGGCGGCTCGCCCTTGCCGTAGACGAACTTGTCGAGGACCTCGCGGGTGCCGCGGCCGGGCTCCTTGTCGTACACGAAGACCTGCAGGTCGGGGCCGCCGACCTCCTTCCAGTTGGTGATCTTCCCTTCGAACAGGCCCTGCACCTGTGCCTTGGAGAGGCTCTTGACCCCGCCGTCGGCGACCTCCTTGGTGATGATGACGCCGACCGCGTCCGCGCCGATCTGCGTGGTCACGAAGTCGGCGTCCGGGTACGCCTTGCTGTCCTTGTCGGAGAGCGGCTTGGAGCTCAGCGCGATCTCGATCTGGCCGGTGCCGAGCTGGGAGATGCCGCCGGCGGAGCCGCCCTGGGTGGCGACGGTGATGTTCAGGCCCTTGGACTTGAGCGCCTCGGCGGCGTCGGAGGCCACCGGGGCGACCGTGGTGGATCCGCTGGCCTGCAAGGCCCCCGTGTCGGCCTTCGCGGCACCGGCGCAGCCGGTGAGGACGGCGGCGAGGACGAGGCCGGCGGATGCGGCGGCTCCCTGCCGCATCCGGCGCGAGGCGAAGGCCGGCACGGTGCTTCGGAACGTGGTGGAGGTGACAGACATGGCGGTGCCTTTGCGGTGGTGGGGAAGGAAGAAGGAGACGTGCGGGAGCTGTTCGGACACTCGCTGAATGACAGGCGAACAGTGAGTGAACTCGCTCGATGTGACTCAGCCGACCGGCCGGGCGGACATAGGGTGATCGTCATGTCAGCAGAACAAGCGACCGACCATCGCTCGGGGTTGCTGCCCTTCGTCGACGAGGATCCGACCTGCGGGCCGCCTCTCGACGTGGAACCGCTGCCCCGGGAGCGGGCTGAGGCGCTGGCCCGGAACGTGAAGGGCATCGCCGACCCGACCCGGTTGCAGATCCTCAGCGTGCTGCTGGCCGCTCCGGACGGCGAGGCGTGCGTGTGCGACATGACGCCGCTGCTGGATCTCGCTCAGCCGACCGTCAGTTACCACATGAAGATCCTGGTGGACACCGGCCTCGTGAGCCGCAGGAAGCGGGGCACGTGGGCTTGGTACGCGATCCGGCCCGAGCACCGGGCCGTACTCGACGCGCTGATCTGGGGCGAGGGCCCGGCGGAGGCGTGAGCCGCCCCGGCCGGGCGCACCGCCTCAGACGGCGACGGCCGCCCGGGCGCTCACCTCGGCCGTGAAGGCCGTGATCAGCCGGTGGATCCGGCCCGGCCCCGAAACCAGCTCGGGCTGGAACAGGGTGCCGATGAAGAACGGGTGGCCCGGCACCTCGGCGGCCCGCGGGGCGCCTTCCTCGTCCCAGCCGCTGAACAGCACGCCCGCACCGGTGAGCAGCTCGACGAACTCCGCGTTCAGGCCGTACTTGCAGTGGTACGTCTCCGTCGAGCGCTCGGCGCCGTCGTAGACCGCCGCCAGCCGGCTGCCGACGGTCAGCAGCAGGGGCGCCTGCTCGCCGGCGAGGCAGCAGGTGAGCGGCACGATCAGCGGGGTGGCCGCCTCCGGGTCGTACTGGACGTCGTCGGCGTCGGTGAGACCGGCGACGCTGCGGGCGTACTCGATCAGCGCGTGCTGGAAGCCGCCGCAGGTGCCCAGGTACGGGACGCCGTTCTCGCGGGCGTGTCGGACGGCGGCGAGGACGCCGTCCTTGTTCTCGTACGGGGAGCCGGGCACGACCCACAGGCCGTCGAAGCCGTCGAACGACTCCGGGCCGGTGATCGTCTCGGTGGGCACCCACACGGTGTCCACCTCCAGCTCGGCGCGGAAGTTGTCGAGCCTGGCGTGCGCGGGGGACTTGCCGTGGTCCCCGATCAGCGCCACGCGCGGGCGCGGTCCGGTGACGGTGGTCATGAGGTGTGCTCCTGGTCGGTGTCGAGGGCGCGTCCGAGGCGGACGAACCCGTGGGGGGCGAGGCGGGCGACGAGCAGTCCGTCGCGCTCGGCGGTGGTGGACGCACCACCGAGGAACAGCAGCGGTCCGTCGCCGGGCGGCAGCAGCGGCTCGGGAAGCAGCTCCTGGGCCTCGGAGGTGAGGTTGGTGACGGTCAGCACGTGGGCCGAGCCGTCGGCGCTGACGAGCACCTCGGCGGCCAGCGCGGGGCCCGCGTCCGGCTCGTGGCGGACGGCGCCGTCGGCGTAGGCGCCGGCGAAGCGGGTGCCGCCGGGCGTTGCGCTCTGGGCGAGCGGGGGCGCGAGGGTCACAGCAGGCTCCTTCCGGTCATGGCGGGACCGCTCGGACGGCCGAGCAGGGCGAGCACGGTGGGCGCGATGTCGGCGAGGCTGCCGCCGTCACGGAGGGCGTCGGGCAGGAGCTGCCCGGGCGCCGGGACGACGACCGCGGGGACCGGGTTGGTGGTGTGGCCGCCGTACGGGAGCGGGGTTCCGTCCGGGCCGGGCTTGGACATCCGTTCGGCGTTCCCGTGGTCGCCGACCAGGACCACCCAGCGGCCGGTGGCCGCGGCGGCGGTCAGGATCCGGTCGACCTGCCCGTCGGTGTACTCGGCGGCCTTCACGGTGGCGTCGTGGTCGCCGGTGTGGCCGACGACGTCGATGTTGGCGAGGTTGGCCGCCACGAGGGCGACGTCGGTCCGGCCGGCGGCCGCGATCACCGCGTCGGCGACCCGGTCGAGGTTCATCTCGGGCCGCGCGGTGTACTCGGGCGCCTCGTCCGACGTGATCCGGACGTGCTCCTCGACCTCACGGCGCCGCTCGTCCCGCCCGTTCAGGTAGTAGGTGACGTGCTCGAACTTCTCCTGCTCCGCGATCCGTACGGACCGCAGGCCGTGGGCCTCCAGTTGGTCCGCGAGGCCGCCGGAGGCGTCGGCGCGGCCGACCAGGGCGGGGATGTCCGCCTCGGTGTCGTACTGGGTGAGGGAGAGGATCCGTACGTCGCTCTCGGCCAGGTGCTTCACCAGGTCGTCGGCGAGCTGCTGGATGCGGTCGCTGCGGAAGTTGGCGAACAGGATCGCGTCCCCGTCCCGCACAGTTGCCAGCGGTTCGCCATCGGGGTCGGTGAGGACGGTCGGGGTGACCCACACGTCGCCGTCGCCGGCGCCCGCCAGGACCTGGCCGTGGTCGCGGGCCAGGGCTCCGCGGCCGTCCGCCACCGCCTGGGTGACCTTCGCGGTCAGCTCCAGGTCGCCGCTCTTGTCGAGGGCGTAGCCGCGTCCGGAGACCGTGGCCAGGCGGCCGACACCGGTCGTCGCGAAGAACTCCTCGACCCGGCCGAGGTAGTGGCCGGCCGTGCGGTCGGCGACGTCCCGGCCGTCGGTGATCGCGTGCACCCAGACCCGCTCGACGCCGCGGGCGGCGGCGATCGAGAGCAACTCGTGCAGGTGGTCGACGTGGGCGTGGATCTGCCCGTCGGAGGCCAGCCCGATCAGGTGCAGGGCGCCGCCGCCGGCCGCGAGCGCGTCGAGCGCCTCGGTCAGGCGCGGGTTGTCGCGCAGACCGCCGGAGTCGATCTGTCGCTGGACGAGCACGCTGTCGTAGTCCAGCGGGCGTCCGGCGCCGATGACCATGTGGCCGATCTCGGAGTTGCCGACCGTGCCGGGCAGCAGGCCGACGTGCTCGCCGGACGCCTCCACGAGGGTGGCGGGGTACTTGGCTCGGATGCCGTCCAGGACGGGGGTGTCCGCGACCGCGAGGGCGTTGCCGGGGCCCGGCTCGGTGTGGCCCCAGCCGTCGAGGACGAGCAGGATGCCGGGACGGGTGTCGGGGGACTCGGTCATCGCAGGGTGTCCAGGGTCTGCCAGAAGGCGGGGAAGGACTTGGCGACGCAGCCGGGGTCCTTGATGACGACGCCGGGGGTGCGCAGGCCCATGATCGCGAAGGTCATGGCGATGCGGTGGTCGTCGTAGGTGTCGATGACCGCGCCGTGCGAGGGGCCGCCGTGGACGGTCATGGCGTCGTCGTACTCGTCGACCTTGACACCCATCTTGCGCAGCTCGGTGGTGACGGCCGCGATGCGGTCGCACTCCTTCACCCGCAGGCTGGCGATGTTGGTGATGTGGGTCGGGCCCTCGGCGAAGGCGGCGACGGCGGCGAGTGAGGGGACGACGTCGGGCATGGCGTCCATGTCGACCTCGATGCCTCGCAGCTGCCCGCCCTTGACGGTGACCGAGTTCTCGGTGACCTCGGTGTGCGCGCCCATCCGGCCGAGGACCTCGACCAGGCCGACGTCACCCTGGTGGGAGGTGGAGCCGATGCCGGGGATGGTGACCCGGCCGCCGAGGATCGCGGCGGCGGCGATGAAGTACGACAGGCCCGAGGCGTCCGGCTCGACGATCGCGTGGCCGCCCTTGAAGGACTGGCCGGCGGGCACCTTGAACCAGCGGTAGCCGTCGCGCTCGACGGTGATGCCGTGCTCGGCGAGGGTCGCCAGGGTCATCTCGACGTACGGCTTGGAGACCAGCTCGTCGACGATCTCGATCTCCGTGTCCTGCTTCGCCAGCACCGAGCTGATGAGGAGCGAGGAGGTGTACTGGCTGGAGACGGCGCCGGAGATCTTCGTCTTCCCGCCGACGAAGTTGCCGCCGGTGACGCGGATCGGCGGGGAGTCGTTGCCGCGCACGGCGACCGCCTCGACGCCGAGGCCCGGGAGGGCCGCGAGCAGGTCGCCGAACGGGCGCTCCTGCATCCGGGCGTTGCCGGTGATGGTGGTGGTGCCCTCGGCGAGGCCCGCCATGGAGATGAGGAAGCGCAGCGGGGTGCCCGCGCCGCCGACGAAGATCTCCTCCTGCGGGGCCGTCATCGGCTTGCCCGTGGGGGTGAACGAGATGCGCGCGGCCTCGTGGTCGATCTCGGCGCTGACGTGCCCGAAGGACTCGACGGCCTTGGTGAAGAAGACGGTGTCGTCGGAGATGAGCGCGCCGTCGATCACGCCTTCCTTGCCGGACAGGGCGGCGACGGCGATCTGCCGGTTGGTGTAGCTCTTCGAACCGAGGACCTTCACGTCGTGGTCGATGGCGGCCAGCGGCTCGACGGTGAGCTCTTCGGCCTTGAGACGGGGGTCGTTGATGCCGCTCATGGGTGGTACTCCTCGCAGGGGTGTGTGATCTGGATCACGCAGGAAGGGCGTCCGAGCCGGGGAGGGCGTCGGGAAGGCGGGGGGTGGCGGTAATCCGCCAATGAGCCAGAGAAGGGCTGGAATTCAGCGCGCGCAGGCAGATTTCCCACGCGGCGGAAATCGCCTCGGCGGGGTTGCGCGTCCGATGGAAGAAGGTCAGCTCTATTCGACCGGGAGCGGAACTGGCGTGGACATGCTCAAGGTCGTCCTCGGTCATCGCGGACGCCCAGACGATGTCCGTCACCGTCGCCGCCGCCAGGTCTCGGTGCGTGGCGGCGTCGGTGGCGACGAGGGTGGCGGTGGCCATGAGCACGGGGCCTCCCGGTCGGGCGGCGAGCCCGGGTACGGACCACACGTGCTGGTCGGCCACGGCGGGGGCGACCTCGCCGTACAGGTGGGCGTGGCGGCACTTGGGACCGCAGCCGTGCCCGCCGGCGGGCGAGAAGCCCAGGGCGACGGCGGCGGCCCTGTTGGCCAGGCGCAGCAGACTCCGCGCAGCGGACATGGCTGTCCTCCGTGTGTGGTGGATGGAATGCCCCGCGAAAAGGGGCGTGAGGAGAGGTGCGGAATCCGTCGTGCCGGCCTGCCGAACCTTTGTGATCACCAGTCTGCTGAGCCGTCGGGGAAGGCGGAAGGGATATCCCTTGGCATGAACTGCGTCCGGCAACGACCTGCCTGAGAGGGCTAATTCCGGCCGCCGTGAGCGAGGGGGGTGAGGCGTGGCGGCGTCCGATCGCAGGGTGGACGCATCTTGTCGACGGATGTCCTGAGCTGCAAAGATCGGCGCTCGCCGATGGACTGATGAGTATGTCTCGCATATTGAGACGTGGCCGGGGGGTCGCTGTGCTGGCGAGTTTGGGACTGGATGCGGACGCCGAGACGGTCTATCGCCTGATGCTCACGCACCAGGACTGGGGTGTCGGAGAGCTCGCCTCTCATCTGGCCCGTCCTGAGGCGGACATACGTGAGGCCCTGGACCGGCTCGCCGAGCTCAACCTCCTGCGCCGCTCGCTCCAGGCGCCCGGCGGCGTACGGCCCGTCAGCCCCAACCTGGGCTTCCAGCTCCTGCTTCAGCGACAGCAGGCGGAACTTCTCGCGCAGCAGCAGCAGTTCGCGGAATCACAGGCGGCCATCAGCACGCTGCTCGCCGAGTACGCCGAGCTGCGGACCGGTGAACGACACGGCGTCGAGTACCTCCAGGGCATCGACGCCATCCAGGCCCGGCTCGAGGAGCTGGCCCATCGCAGCACCACCGAGTGCCTGTCCTTCATGCCCGGTGGCGCTCAGTCCGCGGCCAGTCTGGAGGCGAGCCGGCCCCTCGACGAGCAGCTGATGCGGCGCGGCGTGCGCGTCCTGACCGCCTACCTCGACAGCGTCCGCAACGACACCCCCACCGTCGAGTACGCGCACTGGCTGCACGACAACGGCGGCGAGGTGCGCACCGTCCCGGCCCTCCCGCTGCGGATGGTGCTCTTCGACCGCGAGGTCGCCCTGCTTCCCGTCGACCCGGACAACACCAAGAAGGGCGCCGTCCAGCTGACCGGCCCCGGCGTCATGACCGCTCTGGTCGCCCTGTTCGATCAGGTCTGGGAGCTCGCGGCTCCCCTCGGCAGCGTCCGTGACCGGGACGAGGCCGGCCTGACCGCGCAGGAACGCGAACTCCTGCGCCAGCTGACGCAGGGGGCCACCGACGAGATCGCCGCGAAGAAGCTCGGCATCGGCCTGCGCACGGAGCGCCGGATCATGTCCGAGCTGATGGCACGGCTCGGCGCCCGCAGCCGCTTCGAGGCGGGGGTCCTCGCGGCGAAGGCGGGCTGGACGGACTGACGGACCTACCGGCGGCTCCTCCCCGCCGGGAAACACCAGACCGGTCCGGTGCGCGAGGCACCGGACCGGTCTGGGGGCGTGAGGGAGTGGTGGTGAGGAGAGGGCTCGATCCGCGGGTCAGCCGCAGCAGCCGCCCTCAGGCTGGAGGGGCTTGATCGGCTCGTAGGCCGTGCTGCCGAGCAGCTTCGCCTTCAGGCGGCCGATCGCCGTCGCCGGCGCCGCTTCCTCGGCGGCCGCGCCGAGCGTCTCGCGGCGGGCCTGGCCGTAGGCGGCGTGCAGCTCGGCGACCTTCGGCCGGAGCGCGGTGTCGGTGACCAGGACGACGGAGCGGATCTGCCCCGGTCGGAAGCCGCGCAGCCGCTTGGCCTCGTCCGCGCCCGGGCCCGCCTCGATCGCGGTGAGGCCCTCGGCGAAGGCGTCGCGCAGCGGGCGGTCGAGCGCGATCTCGAAGTAGACACCGCTGCGCTCGCCCAGCGCGTCGTAGTCGAAGCCGGCCCACTTCACGAAGAGGCGCTTGCCCCGTCGGACCACCACCGAGGCCGCGACCACGGCCTCGTCCTTGTGGACGAGGTACGCGCGGATGTCGGCGCCGCCCTCGACGAGCGCGGTCAGCAGGGCGCCGATGTGCGCCTCGTCCTCGCCGCCCTCGTACTTCTGGCGGTTCTGCGTGACGAGCTCGGTGATCCGCCCGATCAGCGGGCGGAGCTCCTCGCGGTCCTTGCGCTCGATGCGGGTGCCGGAGTTGTCCGCGCGCTCGCGGTCCTCCTTCACGCGGCGCCGCTTCCGGGCCGGGAGCGAGGCGAGGTAGGCGTCGTAGCTGTCGTGCTGGAGGTCGAGCAGGTTGTTCTCGCCGTGGAAGGCGATGTCACCGCCGTACGCCTGGAGCGCCAGGGCGAGGACGTCGCTGTAGGCGCTGTTGTGCAGCCACGGGGCGGTGATCGAGCGGATGCCGGCCTCGATCGCGGCCGGGACGATGCGGTCGACCAGGTCAGCGACGAGCAGCGGGTCCTCGACGGACGCGGTCGCCTCGGAGCGGTAGCCGAGCGGCGAGCCGAGCAGCAGTGACGGGAAGAACGCGTCGGTGCCGAGGGCCTCGACGGCGTCGGTGGCGGACTCGCAGCACGAGGTGGTGGCCGAGCAGCAGGCCGCGGTGCCGTCCTTCGGCTGCCAGCCGAGCAGCGTACGGGGGTCGGCGTCCACGATCGGGTCGGCGTCGAAGACGTACCCCGGCAGGAAGGCGATGTCGCCCTCGCCGCGGTCGGCGACGGTGTGCCACGCCTTGGCGCCCTGCAGGCTCTCCTCGGTCGCCCTCAGCCAGTCGACCTGAGCGTACGGGGTGGGGTCGGTGGCCTGCGGGATGCCGCCGCCGAGCGCCGTGATCGCGTCGTCGAGGGAGAGGCCGGTGCGCACCTGGGCGGGTTCGGCCTGCTCCTCCTGCGGGCCGCAGCAGCCGGAGGCCGCGACCGGCTCGGGCTCCTCCGGGCCGCAGCAGCCCGACGTGGCGGGCTCGGCCTCCGGCTCGGCGGCCGGGGTGGTGCAGCAGCCGGACGCCTCGACGGGCTCGGGCTCGGCGGTTTCGCTGCCGCAGCAGGAGGACTCCTGCTCCTCGGCGGCCTTTTCAGCCGGCTCGGGGGTCGAGCAGCAGCCGGTGGAGGCGGTCTCGACGACCGGGAGGGCCGGGGAGGGTTCCTCGGCGGTGGTGCTGCAGCAGGTGGTGCTCATGGGGTGCTCTCCTCGTGGGGTCGGCGGTGCGCGGGGGTGCGGGGTGGGTTGCCCGGCGGGAAGGGCGAGGGCGGGCTGGTCAGTCCCAGCCGGCGCCGTCGGTGGAGGGGTCGGTCGGGGCCGAGTCCCAGCCGGCGCCGTTGGAGCCGTCGTTCGTCGTGGCGGGGGCCACGTCCCAGCCGGCGCCGTCGGTCGTGGTGGGAGCCACGTCCCAGCCCGCCCCGTCGGTGGAGGAGGCGAGGACGACGGTCGGGGCCACGTCCCACCCCGCGCCGTCCGTGGAGTCGGTGGGCGCGGTGGGGGCGGTGTCCCAGCCCGCTCCGGCGAGGGTGGGGAAGGCGCCGGCGCCCAGGGTCGAGGTGGCACCGAGTCCGATCGCGGCGACGAGTGCGGCGGTGGCAAGACGCATCGAGGTACGCGAAACAGACATGGCTCTCCCCTGGTGATGACGGTGACTTTTTCGGCGGCCGGCGGCCTCGATGGCCTTTCCGGTGTCCCGGGGGCTTGTCGCCCTTCCGGTGTTCATGAGTCTGTCCGAGGTCACCCAGGGTGTGGAAGGGATCACCGCTGGCAGGAAACGCGTCCGGCATCCACCTGCCTGAAGATGCCGAAGGGCCGGTTCCGCGCGCGTGACGCGCGCATGAACCGGCCCTTGGTGGAAGGTGAGTTGGCGAGGCTCCTCAGCCCGTGGCGAGGAGCTGGGGCGACGGGTCCAGTGCCTGGCAGAGCACGCTCATGCTCTCCGGAGCGATCCGGTAGTAGGTCTGGCGCCCGCGCTTCTCGCGCTCCAGGAACCCGGCCTCGTACAGCACCCGCAGGTGGTGCGTGACGGTCGGCTGGGTGAGTCCCAGGGGTTCGGTGAGGTCGCAGGTGCACGCCTCGCCGCTCGGCTGGGAGCGGATCAGGCCGAGCAGGCGCAGGCGGGTGGCGTCGGCGACCACCTTCAGGGCGGTCGCGAGATCGTCGGCGGCCTCGGGCGTGAGCGGGCCGGCGAGCACGGGGGAGCAGCACAGCTCCGAGATCGACGTGGGCATACCGAATCCAACGACGGTCATCTATGAATTGTTCCCGGTATCCATTGACAGTCATCTATGAGTTCCGGCAGAGTCTGACCCATCGACAGCCGTCTATGAATTGCTGGAGCCCCCGTGATCGACACCGTCCTCGACGTCCTGTGGCGCACCGCCCAGGACGTCGGCCACTCCCTCGCCGCCAACTGGCCGTTCCTGCTGATCAGTGTGGTGCTGGCCTCGGCCATCCCCGTCTACATCGGGGCGGACCGCCTGTCGGCGTGGATGCGCCGCAAGACCGCGGTCGCGGTGCTCGGTGCGATCGTCCTGGCGACCCTCACCCCCTTCTGCTCCTGCGGCACGACCGCGGTGGTGCTCGGGGCGCTCGCCTCCAGCGTTCCGTGGGCCCCGGTGGTCACCTTCATGGTGGCCTCGCCCCTGACCAGCCCCGAGGAGTACGTGCTGTCGACCGGCCTCTTCGGCTTCGACTTCGCCACCACCTTCTTCGTGGCCGCGATGGTCCTCGGCGTCTTCGCCGGCGTCATCACCTGGCTCATCGAGAAGACCGGCTGGCTGGAGGGCCAGGCGCGTCTCACCGCGAACCAGGCGGAGGAGAAGGCGTCCGAGAGCTGCTGCAGCGACGAGGGCGAGACCGAGGGCGGCTTCGGTGGTGGCGTCTCGGCCGGTGGCGGCGTCCCTGCCGGTGGCGGCGGCCTGGCCCGTACGGCCCTGCTCACCCGCCCGGTCGCGCCGAAGCCGGCCCCGGCACCGGCCCCTGTCGGCGTCGTGGAGCGCCTGAAGCTCAAGGAGTTCGGCGAGGAGCTGAAGGTCAACGTCAAGCGCCTTGCCCTCTACTTCCTGGGCTTCGCCACCCTTGGCTTCCTGCTCATCAACTCGATCCCGACGCACTACCTCACCGAGTTCCTCGGTGACGGCAACGTCTTCGCGGTCCCGGTCGCCGCCCTCATCGGCATCCCGGTCTACCTGAACTCCGACGGCTCGCTCCCGCTGGTCGCCACCCTGATGCAGGGCGGCATGGGCCCCGGCCCGGCGCTCGCCTTCCTCGTGACCGGCGCGGGCACCAGCATCGGCGCCATCAGCGGCATGCTCCTCATCGCCCGCTGGCGCGTCGTCGCCCTGGTCGTCGGCATCCTCTTCGCCGGCGCGCTCGTCCTGGGCTACACGGCCCCCATCTGGCTCTGACTCCGGCGGGCCGGCACCCGGCACCGCAAGCGCCACCGGCGCCAGCACGCGTAAGACGGCATCGGCCCGCCCCCAGGCTTCGGGGCGGGCCGCAGCCGTTTCCGCGGGTTCTCAGCAGCGTGACGGTTCACGGGCCGCGCTCCGCATTCCCGCCAGCGGGCCTATCAGGTGCTCGATCCGGTCCGGGCGGACGAAGTAGTAGACCTCGTTCGCGCGCCGTTCCGAGGCGAGGATGCCGGCCTCGCGCAGCTTGCGCAGGTGGTGGCTGATGGTCGGCCCGGTCAGGTCGAACTCGGCGGCGATCTCTCCCATGCACACCTCGCCCGCAGGGCAGCAGGCCACGATGCTGGCGATCCGCAGGCGCACCGGATCCGCCAGGGCCTTGAACATCCCCGACAGCTCCTCTGCCTGATCCGGCGTCATGGGGACGGGGCAGCAGGAACCGGACGGCGTCACGGTGGTCAAGGGCTCGATCATGCGGCCCAATGTGGCCGATGGTGACGCGCCGCGTCCAGAGTCGACCGCCTCCCGGACCCGTCGTGGACGATGCATTGACAGTCATCTATGGGTTGGGCCATACTCGTCTCATAGATGAGCGTCTATGAATTGAGGTCGCGTCATGTCGTCCCTTCTCGCCTCCTTCCGTCGCCTGCGCGTCACCCGCCGCCCCACCCGCACGACCGACGTGCGGTTCTGCGACAGCTGCGTGGAGGTCGTCGACCGGGGCGCCCGCGCGGCGGCCCTCCGGCGCGGCCACGAGGCCACGCTCACCCACCTCGCCGTCCGCCTCTGACCCCGTAGGGAACCCCGTGAACCCGCTCCGTCCCTCCGCGCGCGCCGCCGCCGTTCCGCCCTCGGCCACCGCCGCGCTCGACGCCCACGCCAAGGCGCTCGTTGCCGCGGGCGCCGACGTCATCAACCTGACCAGCGGCGAGCCGGCGTTCCCCACCGTCGAACCCGCCGCACGCGCGGCGGAACAGGCCGTCGCCGAGGACTTCACCCGCTACACCCCGGCTGCCGGCATCCCCGAACTCCGTACGGCGATCGCCGCGCACCTCAACCGCCACGGCACCGCGTACGAGGCGTCGCATCTCGTCGTGACGGCGGGCGCCAAGCAGGCCCTCCACTACGCCTTCACCGCCCTCCTCGAACCGGGCGACGAGGTGCTCGTCCCGGCCCCGTACTGGGTCAGCTACCCCCACCTCATCGCCTTGGCCGGCGGAACCCTGGTCCCCGTGCGCCCCGCCGTCGGCGCCGGCCTGAAGGTCACGCCCGAGCAGGTGCGGGAAGCGGTCACCGACCGCACGCGGGTCCTCCTCCTCAACAGCCCCGCCAACCCCTCCGGCGTCGTCTACAGCCGCTACGAACTGGCCGCCCTGGCCGAAGTGGCCGTGGAACACGACCTCGTCATCGTCAGCGACGAGATCTGCGACCACTGGGTCTTCGGTGACGCCCGCTTCGCCTCAGTGGCGGCGTTGGGCGCCGAGATCGCCGCCCGCACCGTCACCACCGGCGGCGTCTCCAAGACCTTCGCCATGACCGGCTGGCGCATCGGCTGGCTCGCCGCCTCCGCCGAACTGGCCTCCACCGTCACGGCCCTTCAGAGCCACACCGCCTCGGCCCCGTCCTCCATCGCCCAGCGGGCGGCCCTCGGCGCGCTGACGGCCGACCTCGGCGCCGAACTGGAGCGCCGCCGCTCCGCGCTCGACGCCCGCCGCCTCGCGACCGTCAAGGCGATCGGCGACACCCTCGGCCTGCGGGTCGACGGCAACCCCGAGGGCGCCTTCTTCCTTCTCGCCGACGTCACCGGCCTGTACGGGAAGGCGAGCGCAGGCTGCACCATCACCTCCGCCGCCGACTTCGCGGAACTCCTTCTGAGCGAAGCCCAGGTGGCGGTCGTCCCCGGCGCGGACTTCGCGGCCCCGGACCACGTCCGCATCTCGTACACGGTCCCGCCCGAGCAGCTCGACGAGGCGCTCGGACGCCTGGCGGGGTTCGTGGGCGCGCTGTCCTGAGGCGGGGGCCCCGCTGCAGCTTCCTGGGGGCGTTGGTCGTGACGGTCGGTGCCCCTCAGTCACACCGCTCGACGGCGGCCGACTCGACCCATCGCGCGAGCACGCTGAATGCGGCCAACTGTTCCAGCGCCTCGTGTTCGGGAAGCTCGGGCAGCCCGTCCTCGTGGCTGTTGGGGTTGCGGATGCCTGCGAAGCATCCCTCGGCGAAGGCCGCCGCGCCCCGATGGACGCTTTTGAAGGTGTCGCTGCCGTCGTCCGCCATCAACCGAAGCCGGGGCTGGCCAGGCTTCGGTGAGTCCTTGGAGAAGACGTTCAGAAAGAGGGGCGTCTCGCCGGTGTCTCGCCGCTCCACCTTGTTCTGCGTCTCGGCATTCACCTTTCGGGCGGCTGCTGTTACCGCCTCCCGGAAGTGGCCGCTCTGCCACAACGCGCGAGCCCCTTCCCAGGCCCATGGGTGCATGGTCGAGGCGCTGAGCTGCGGTGCGTCGTCGCCGAGATGCTTGCGGATCTCTGCATCCCGCCGGAGGGTGACATCGGCTCGCTGGGCGGCTTCCCGATGCTGGCACCAGCGATTGACCAGTTCGTTGTCCTCTGACGGGACGCTGGTGCGCCACGTGGGTATGACCCGGTCCAGGATCTGCTCGACTACCTGTGCGCTGGCGACGATCTCCTCGTCAGAGCCAAAAGTTGTCATGTGGAAGCTGATGAAGCTCGGATCCGACGGCGAGCGCATCGTCGTCAGCACCAGGAAGTTGGCGATCTCGGATCGCGCCCATTCGACATCGATGGCCATGCCGCCATCATCCGCCCGACCGCTGACAGCCGGGGACGAATTTCCTCAGGCCGAGGTCGCCGCCGGAGTCAGAAGCCGCCCCATCGCCGCCAGCACCCCCGGCTCCACCCGGTAGTACACCCAGGTCCCGCGCCGCTCGGAGGTGAGCAGGCCGGCTTCCTTCAGTTTCTTCAGGTGGTGGGAGACGGTGGGCTGGGAGACGCCGACGTCGGAGATGTCGCAGACGCACGCCTCGCCGCCCTCGTGGGAGGCGACGGCGGAGAAGAGTCGCAGGCGCACCGGGTCGCCGAGCGCTTTGAACATCAGGGCGGTCCGCTCGGCCTCCTCGGCGGTCAGGGGCCGCTCGGTGAGCGGCGGGCAGCACGGTTCGACGGCGGGCTCCAGCAGCGGCAACACCTTCGCGTTCGACATATGTCTATGTTGACACACGTCAAAGCAAAGGTCCCGGGGTCATGGGAGACGCAGCTCGCGCGCCAGACGCGCGGCGACGCGTCGGGCGTCGCGGCCGACCCCGCGGAGGGATGCGGACGACAGGCTGCGCTGCCATTCCAGCCCCACGTGCGCCAGACGGGGGTGGGCGAGTGAGGCGCCGCCTCGGTGTCGGGGCCCGCCAACGAGGTCGAGGGCGCTGAGCGCGGTGAGGTAGCCGAGGTCGGGCCGGTAGCCGGTGGCCAGGATGATCGCGTCCACCTCTTCCGTCACGCCGTCGGCCCAGGTTACGGCCGGACCGTCGATACGGGCGAAGAGGGGGCGTCGATCGGGCCGGCCGACGGCGAGGGCGGCGCGGTAGCGGCCGTCGTCGATGACCGCCATCGTCGCCGGACGCCGCTGGAAACGGCCCAGCGGCGCCGCGTCCACGCCGCTGACCGCGAGCCAGAAGTGCAGGTCCCGCCCGAACGGCCGCTGCGGAAACCAGCGCACCGGAGCCCGGCTCGCCAGGCTCACCCGCGCCACCCCCGCAAGCTCGACCGCGACCTGCACCGCAGAGTTCCCCGCGCCCACCACCACGACCCGCTGCCCCGCGAACGGGGCCGGGGTGCGGTACTCCGAGACGTGCGTCACCGTGCCGGTGAAGGAGTCCAGTCCGGGCAGTGCGGGCCGGTTCGGCCGCCCGAAGCCGCCGGTCGCCGTGACCACCGCATCGGCACCCAGTGTCCGCCCGTCGGCGAAGTCGAGTTCAAAGCCCTTCCCGGCCGTGCGCACCGCGGTCACGCGGTGTCCGGTGCGCAGGTCGGCGCCCAGGCGCTCGGCGTACCGCAGCAGGTAGGCCACCACCTCGTCCCGGTGGGGATAGCGGTCCGGGTCGTCCCCGAAGGGCAGTCCCGGCAGCGAGCTGTACCGGGCGGGCGAGAACAGGGTGAGGCTGTCGTAGTACCGCGACCACGAACCGGTCGCCCGGTCGGAAGCCTCCAGGATCACCGGGGTCCGCCCTTCGCGCAGGAGGTGGTGCGCCGAGGCGAGGCCCGACTGCCCGGCTCCGATGACGGCCACGTCGACGTGCTCCACGAACACTTCTCCGTTTCGATGAATGTCTATGTTGACGTCTATCGATATCCGATGCATGCTGAGAGCGTAAGAGATCGACGGACGTCGAAACACAAGGGGACTCGTCATGAACGCCACCGCCACCGAGCACCTGCCCGTCGTGGTCGTCGGAGCCGGCCCCGCCGGCCTGGCTGCCGCCGCCCACCTCGTCGACCGCGGCCTGAAGCCCCTGGTCCTGGAGGCCGGTGCGCGGGCGGGTGCGGCGGTACGCGAGTGGGCGCACGTGCGGCTCTTCTCCACCTGGAGCGAGCTCACCGACCCGGCGGCCGAGAAGCTGCTGGCCCCGACCGGCTGGACGAAGCCGGACCCGGCGACGTACCCCACCGGCGGCGACTGGGCGGACCGCTACCTCCAGCCGCTCGCCGACGTCCTCGGTGACCGCGTCCGCACCGGCGCCCGCGTCACCGGCGTCTCCCGCGCCGGCCGGGACCGGCTCGTCGACGCCGACCGCGACGCCCAGCCATTCACCGTGCACGTCGCCCACGCCGACGGCCGCGAGGAGCGGATCCTCGCCCGCGCCGTCATCGACGCCTCCGGCACCTGGGCGGCCCCGAGCCCGGCGGGCGCCGACGGCCTCCCGGCCCTCGGCGAACGGGCCGCCGCCGACCGGATCTCCTACCGCGTCCCCGACCTCGCCGACCCCGCCGTCCGCGCCCGGTACGCGGGCAGGCGCACCGCCGTCATCGGCTCCGGCGCCTCCGCCTTCACCGCCCTCGCCTCCCTCGCCGCGCTCGCCCGCGAGGAGGCGGCCACGAAGGCGCTCTGGATCCTCCGCCGGGGTCTTTCCGGCTCCACGTTCGGTGGCGGCAGCGCCGACCAGCTCCCCGCTCGCGGCGCCCTCGGCCTCGCCGCCAAGGCGGCCGTCGACGAGGGCCACGCCGACGCCGTCACCGGCTTCCGCACCGAGGCCATCGAGCGGGACGCCGAAGGCCGTCTCGTCCTGGTCGCCGAGGACGGCCGCCGTCTCGACCCCGTCGACCAGGTGATCGTCCTCACCGGCCTGCGCCCCGACCTGTCCTTCCTCGACGAGCTCCGCCTCGGCCTGGACGACCGCCTCCAGGCCCCGACGGCCCTCGCCCCGCTCATCGACCCCAACCAGCACTCCTGCGGCACGGTCTACCCCCACGGCCACCGCGAACTCGCCCACCCGGAACCGGGCGTGTACCTCGTCGGCATGAAGTCCTACGGCCGCGCCCCCACCTTCCTCGCCCTCACCGGCTACGAGCAGGTCCGCTCCGTCGCCGCCGCCCTCGCCGGCGACCTCGACTCCGCCGACCGCGTCGAACTCACCCTCCCCGAGACCGGAGTCTGCGGCGGCTCCGGCCTCTACGACGCCCCCGCCCCCCAGCCCGGCGCCACCGACGGCTGCTGCGCACCGGAGCCGGCACCCCACCTCGTACAGCTCGGCGCTCCGGCCGCCCTGCCCCTCGCCACCGAGCAGCCCGCGGGTGGATGCTGCGGCGCGTGACCAGCCCCGACACCCCGCCGCACGGGGCCGTGACCGTCTCGAAGGAGCGGTCGCGGCCCCGCGCCGTCCTGCCCGCGCTCTGCCTCACGCAGATCACCGGCTGGGGGATCGTCTACTACGCCTTCCCGGTCTTGAACCCGCAGATCACGGCCGCCACCGGCTGGTCCACGAGCCTCACCACAGCCGCTTTCTCGCTCGCCTTGGTCGTCTCGGGCATCGCCGGCATCGGTGTGGGTCGGATCATCGACCGGCAGGGTCCCCGCGCCGTCATGACGGCGGGTTCGGTGTCGGGAGCGACCGGCCTGACGGTCATCGCCCTCGCCCCGAACCCGCCCGTCTTCTTCGCGGGCTGGCTCCTGGCCGGACTCAGCATGGCGGCCACCTTCTACCAGCCCGCCTTCGCCGCCCTCACCCGCTGGTGGGCGCCCGATCACGTCCGCGCCCTCACGGTCGTCACCCTCGCGGGCGGTCTGGCCTCCACGGTCTTCGCCCCGCTCACCGCGACCCTCGCAACTCACCTGACCTGGCGCGACACCTACCTCGTGCTCGCCGCGATCCTCGCGGCCCTCACGATTCCCGCCCACGCCCTCGCTCTCCGGGCCCCCTGGCCACCGGCACCGGCCGCCCTGGCCACCACGTCCGACGACCCACCGGCCGCGATCGTCCGCAGCCGTCCCTTCGTCCTCCTCGGCGTGGCCTTCACCCTCTCCGCGTTCACGATGCACGCCGCCGTCATCACGCTCGTCCCCCTCCTCGTCGAACGGGGCTACACCACCACCCAGGCCGCCTGGGCCCTCGGTCTCGGCGGCGCCGGGCAGACCCTCGGACGCCTCCTCTACGCCCCGCTGGCCCGCCGCACCGGCACCACTCCGCGCACGGTGATCTTCGTCGCCCTCGGCAGCCTGACCACCGCTGCCCTCGCCCTCATCCCCGGCCCGTACGGCCTCCTGGTCGCAGCCTCCGTCGTCGCCGGCACGGTCCGCGGCAACCTCACCCTCCTCCAGGCCACCGCCGTCACCGACCGCTGGGGCGCCCGGCACTACGGCCACCTCTCCGGCCTGCTCGGTGCACCCGCGATGGCGGCCTCCGCCCTGGCACCCTTCGCCGCGGCCTTCTTCGCGGCCCCGCTCGGCGGTTACCCCGCGCTCTTCCTGGTCCTGGCGGCCCTGGCCGGGGGAGCCGCCGTCATTGCCACTGGTTCATCGGTCCGGAAGACGGCGCCGGCCGGCTCTACTCAGGGCTCGTGACCTCGGGGGTAGCTCCGGCTGATTCGGCAGGCCGCTTCCGGGGATGGGCCGGGTGGAGTCCCGGCCCCCCGGACAGAGCGCGGCCGGTGGCGGGGAGGGCGCCGCCACCGGCCGGTTCTTCCGCAGGGGATCTGGTCCGTTTCTGCTGTTTCTCTTGGGTTAAAAACCGGCGTCTGCGGTGATGATGCCGCACAGCCGGTCGTATTCGAGCCTGTCCTCGTGGGTCATGAACTGGACGAGGGCCATGTGATGGTCCAGGGCGTAGGAATAGATCAACTTGGCGAGTTCGGTGACGGCTGCTTCGGCTTCGGTTCCTGCTTCGGGGTCGTGGATACGAACGCCGGCGGCCTGGAATTCTTCGAGAGTCGCGTCATCGGCGATTGCCTGCTCTTCGTCGGTGAAGGGGCGGCCGTCGAGATGACGGAAGGTGCGGATGCCCCACGGCCGGTCGAAGTCCGTGTCGAACAGCAGGGCCATGATGTGGGGGCGAGGCGTGGATGCGGGGGTGGGCATGAGGAACTCCTTGTACCTGGTCAGAAGGTGTACGGGGTGAAGGGGCGAGCGGGTTCGACCATGGGCCTGAGCAGGCGGTCGAACTCGGCTCGCTCGCCCTCCGTCATGAGGGCGTGGGCGTTGCCGAGGTTCTTCTCGTCGAGCTGTTCCATGAACGGGGCGAGGAAACGCTGGATGGCTTCGGGTGCTTCCTCGTACTTCTGGAGGTACTTCAGGTAGCGCGAGTGCTGGGACTTCAGCTCTTCGAGGTCGGCACGGGTGGCCTTGAAGACCGCTTCTCGTTCCTCCGGGGTGAAGGGGCGGCCGTCTCGGTGGGACCAGGCGCCGGTTTCGCGGAAGTGCTGGAAGTTCGCGTCGCAGAGCAGGGCGACGATCTCGGGGCGGGCTTCGGACGGGGGCATGCGGGATTCCTTCCGGGGGTTGGTCGGAAGGTCAATTGTTGGGAGAATCGCCGGTTAGGCTAACCGGCGATTCTGGGCTATCTTTCCGCCTCGTTTCGCGGGTCAGCGCTGCCTTCGGGTGTCGTTCGAGGGCCTGGCGTCGAGGTGCGCCACACGTTGCTGCGAGGAGGCGGCAGCGCTGCCTCGTCCATGCGTGCTGCGGGAGTTCTGGGGATCGGCGGGAAGGTCGGCCATCCGTCGTAGCCGCCACACGAGCACGTCACTCATGCGCGCCGCCGTGTCCAACTCCCTCCGGGCGGCTGCCTGCACCAGCAGAGCGGTGGGGTCGTGGCCGGTGGTCCGGACTTCGTCGAGGGTGGCTGCGAGGGCGGGCCATCCGCGTTCGGCGAGGACCTGGTCGGCCAGCTCGGGCAGGGCTTGGCGCAGGGTGGCGACGTGATGGCGTTGCCAGGCAGGGGTCAGGCGGCTGCCCCGCTGGTGGAGGAAGGCCATGGGGTGGTCGGCTGCGGCGGGATAGGCGGCGCGGAGGTGCGCGGCGGCCCGGTGGGCGGCTTCGGCCTGCTGGAAGTGCTGCTTCCTGGCGTGCCAGTGGGCGGCGGCGGTGACCAGGAAGAACAGCATGTCGATGACCATGGCTGTCGTGGCGCCGTCCTCGCCCCGGCCGAGGGCCGGACCGCTGTGGACGAGGTCGTGGGCGGCTCGGCGCAGGGCGTGATCGTGGCCGCGCGCGGCGCGGATGTGGGAGCGGGAGGCGCGTTCGAAGGAGGATGCTGCGGCCTGGAGTTCGTGGCGGGTGTGGGCGGCGGAGGTTTTGGCAAGGGCATCGAGGACTTCCCCTGCGGCGGCGATCTGCGCGGCGATCACAATGTCGTCGCTCTGGTCGATGACGAGCAGGGCTTGCCAGGCGGCCGTGGTGGCGCGTCGGCGTGCGGACGCGGGCCCGGTCACCCACGGCTGGGACGGCTCCGGGGAGGGGGCTTCCGCGGACGTGGTCCAGCGTTCACGGATCCGGGGCAGCGAGAGGTCCGGGGCGAGCTTGGAGCCCGAGTAGAAGACCGGATCGCCCTTGCCGTTGCGGTCGCCGGGGAGGGCAACGGTGTAGCCGAGGGTGTCGCCAGAGGGCGCGATGCGGCGCCGGACGAGCAGACCGGCCGAGGTGAGGCGGTCGAAGAATTCCTCCTCACCGGCTGCGCCGGCCGCCGATCGGCGGACCGCCTCGCGCAGTTCCTCGCGTGGCGTGCGCTGTCGGCCGAGGCGGTCGGCTTTGTGGCGTTCGGGGCTGGTGGGCCGCTTGGCGGCGGTGCCGTCCCCGGCTGCCACGCGGTGGAGATCGTAGTCGACTTCGATCTGCCGGCATTCGGTCTGGGCGCGCTTGGCGGAGCGGTGGTGGCTCGGGCGGCGGCCGTCTTCGCGGACCAGGGTGGCGATGAGGTGGATGTGGTCGTCGGCGTGGCGGACGGCTGCCCAGCGGCAGCCCGCGCCGTCGCCGGGGTCGATGCCGGTGGCGGCGATGACGCGGCGGGCGATGTCCGCCCATTCGGCGTCGGTGAGAGTGCGGTCGCCGGGGGCGGAGCGGACGGAGGTGTGCCACACGTGGGTGGTGGGGCGGGCGTCTCCGTCGAGGAGGTGCAGAGGCTCGTCCAGGAGCTGGGCGAGGTCGACGATGGTGGTGCTCCGGTCGCGGCCGGGGTCGGGGGCGAGGCCGTCGAAGGAAGCGACGAGGTGGGGGTCGGTGTGTTCCTCGCGGCGGCCGGGGCCGTAGAGGTAGGCGAGCAGGCGGACGGTGTTGCGGCCCTGCTTGTGGATGCGGGGTATCAAGCGGCGGTGCCTTCGGAGTTCGGGTCGGTGAGGCGGGCGGTGACGTGGCGGACGGCGTCGACGGCGTGGCGGACGGCGGCGATGGTGTCCTCCAGGCCGTCGGGGTAGGTGCCGCTGTTGAGCGCGTGGGCGGCCTGGTTGAGGTTGTTGTTCGCGTGCCCGAGCTGGCGCCGGAGCGTGAAGAGGGTGGTCAGGGTGTCCTGGCGGGTGGCGATGGCGGCTGCGGTGCGGTCGAGGTCGCGGGCGGCGGCGAGTCCGCTGTGGGAGAGGAAGCCGGCGATGCTCATGCCGACCGCTTCAGCTCCGGCGGCGACGGTCGCGTGCTCGGCGTCGCTGAGACGGACGCTGTGCGCGCGACGCTGCGTACGAGCGCGTACACGGGATTTGCCCCGGCGACGTCGCACCGGCTGCGGTCCGCCCTCGGCCGCAGACCCGTCCTCCCGCGCCCCCTGGTGTGGGAGGGAGCCCGCCACCCCCGGGGCGGGGACGGGTTCGGACGCACCCCCGACGGGGGAGTGTCCGAACCTCCAACTTGCTCCGCCCGGGGCAGGGCCGGTGGGCACCTGCGGCGGTGCGGGCCAGTCGTTCGGCTGGGGCGGGATCGTCGAGGCAGGGGTGGGGTGCTGCGGGGCGGGTGCCATGTGGGGATCCTTCGGTGGGGCGGCGGGAGGAAAAGTCCGTGCTTCGTGGACGTCTCGACGGGGCTGGAGACTGTCCGGCAAGGCGGAGGGGACGAGCCGGTCGGTCCGGGTTGGGGCAACCCGGACCGACCGGAATGGGGTTGACCTGCGGTTATTTCCGGTCAGTGGTGCTCGGTGTTTCGGACGGCCCCTTGGGGACCGTTCCGTCGAGGCGGTTTACAAGCTCCGTGAGCCGTCCGTTGCTGATGGTGTGGCCGGCGGCGCGGAGGGTTGCCCGGATGGCCTTTCGGGTCTGCTCGCCCTCCATCTGCTCGACGATTCGCACGAACTCGTCGAGGTCTCCGGTCGGAGGGCGGCCGACCTTGCGCGGACGTACCGGGGGCTCGACGGCAGTGGCTGCCTCGGTGGCGCGGTTTGGGCCTTCGGCAGCGGACGGGGCGGGGAGGGGATGTGGGCGGGGACGGTCCCCTTCCCGCGGGTGCTCGGTCACCGCAGGTCCGGCTACCCGAAGATGGCCAAGGTGCGCCTTACGGTTCGGGTAGGCGAGGTGCTGGTGGATCTGGCGCATGAGGACGCCGAAGGCGAGGAGCGCTGCGGTCGGGGGTATGGCGGCGACGACGTAGTCGAGGACGGGGACGTCGGCGGGATCACGGGTGCCGGTGACGCCGGCGACGTTGAGGGCGATGGAGCCGAGGGATCCGGTGGCGGTGAGGGCGATGGCCCACCAGTCGGGCCTGTGGTGCAGACCGGCCCGGAGCATGAGGAGTTCACCGGCGACGACGAAGGCGTCGAGGGTGGCGGGCCAGGCCCACATGCGGGCGGGGGAGTTGCCGAGGCCGTGTTCTCCGGCGACCTCGGCGAGGTGGGCGTAGGAGAGCCAGAAAGAGACGGCGGTGAGGGCGATGATCACGGCACCGGCGGCGAGGAGGACGTACCAGTCGGCGCGGTGCGGGGCAGGGGAAGGCGTGGGCAAGCGGAGACGCTCCAAGGGCAGGGCAGGGTGGTGAGACGTCCGTGGTGAGGGGCCGGACGGCTGGGGGAGAAACCGTGGCATAGCGGCGGGCGTCAGGCGGCGGGTCTGGTGCGGCGGCGGTCGGGGCCGTCGAGAGTGACGCGCTCGGTCATCTGGGCCAGGCGGGAGGCGACGCGGTCGCCGAGGGCCGCACGCAGCGCGTCGGTGGCGAGGTTGCTGGTGATCAGGGTGGGGCGCAGGTGCTCGTACCGGTGGTTGATCAGCCGGTAGGTGAGTTCCTCGGTCCACTCGCTGGTCTTCGCCGCGCCGAGGTCGTCCAGGAGCAGCAGCGGGCAGCGCATCAGGCCCTGCAGGTCGCGCTCGCTGTCGAAGCCGGGGCGTGGGCGCAGGCGGGCATACAGGTCGGCGGCGGTGACGGCTTCCCAGCGCAGGCGGACCCCGGCAGCCAGCAGGGTGCGGATGGCGCCGTATGCCTGGTGGGTCTTGCCGGTGCCGGTCGGGCCGACGATCCGCAGCGAGGGTCCCTCCGCGATGCCCAGTGCGCCGGCGGGGCCGGGGCGTCCGGAGCGGGCGATCTCGTCCGCCCAGGCGGTGACCTGGGGGTGGTCGGCGAGGGCGTGGCGGTAGCGGGCGGAGATACGGCCTTCGGCCAGTTCCAGTGCGGTGACCGGCTCAGGTGCCGGCTCCTGGGCGGCGGCGTCGGGGGCGATGCCGCGCCGGGCCAGGATGTCGCCGAGTCGGCCGGTGATCCGGGCGGGCTGCTGGGGAGCGCGGGTGAGGGCGGTGGCGGTCAGAGGTCGCCTCCGTAGGCAGCGGCTGTGTCGGCGGGGTTGGTCCACGGCTGGTGGGCAGCGGCGGCGGGGGTGGCGTTCATGGCCTCGTGCACGAGGCTGGGCAGGGTGCTCGGGTGCAGGCCCTTGGCGCGGTGGCGGTCGAGGCCGGCGCGGATGTGGTCCGGGGCGATGCCCTCGGCGAGGAGCTTCCTCACCTCGCGGCCGAGGTGACCGAGCACGTCCTGCGGCGGGCGGTGGGGGCACGCGGCGGCGTACTCGCCGATCAGGTCCTTCGCCGAGACCGAGCCCGAGTCGGGTGCGGGGGCGCATGTGCCCCCCAACGGGGTAGATCCTAGATCCCTGTTCCTAGGTCCTAGATCCGGACGGTGAGGGCTCACGGAGAGCTCGGTGAGCCCTCCCTGCGGCTGCGGTGAATGCTCAGGGAATCGGCTCTGACCTGCGGATTTGTCGTTCGCGGAGGGCTCCGTGAGTCCTCCTGGACGACTCGCGGAGGACTCCGCGAGGGCTCCCTGCGTCTGCGATGAGGGCTCGCGTGGAATCCCGAGATCGTGGTGCGGGCACGGGGGAGTGCGGACGCCGCTGGGCCGGTTGATCTTCTGGTGCTTGGCGAAGGTGGCGATGTGCAGGTACCGCTTGCCGTCGGCCCCCTCGTAACGGCAGATCAGCCCGGCATGGTCGAGCTGGATGAGGTCGTCCTCGACCGCCTCCGGCCCGTGCTCGCGGCGCAGCGACCACAGCTGGCCGGCGATGACCGCTGCCTGGTCGCGGAACCGGCCCTGGTCGTCCGCCTGGGTGAGCAGTCCGAAGACGGTCCGCTCGGCGGACAGGGACACCGCCGCGAGGGACTCGGACGAGAACGCCTCGGGCTTGATGGTGCGGATACGGGCGATGGCGATCGACCGCCTTTCGGGAGGGGGTGGGGGAATCCGGCTTCGCCGGGGTGCATGGCCAACACAGCCACACCTGGTGCGCAGAAGTCCAGACTTTTCTAGGAATTCTGAGCAACTCGTCGACGCGCCGTGCCGGCAGGTCCGGTTACTTTAGGGCCGGATTCCCGGTTGGCGAAATCACCACCGGAAATCACTACGCGGTCCGCATCGCTCACGGCAGACAGGAATGCCCTTCCGAACCGGTCGGCGCGCAAGCTACAACACCACCCATGCCGCCACGCCCCCTCGCCATCGGACCCGCCGGACACGCCGCCGCCCACGCCATCGAACGCACCCGCACCGCCCGCGGCTACTCCCAGCGCCAGCTCGCCGCCCGGGTCACCGCACTGGGCCGGCCCATGACCTTCACCGCACTCTCCCGCATCGAACGCACCGTCCGCCGCTGCGACATCGACGATCTCGTCGCCATCGCCACAGCCCTCGGAATCTCCCCACAGATGCTTCTCGTCGACGCCCTCGCGTGCTCAGGGGCGGCCGGGCTGGGCGAAACATAGCCGACGATCCCCGGTTTCCCTAACCGGGGATTCTCCGGATCATTGTGGGTCCCGGAACGCCCGTCGATCCGATCCCTGCCAGAGTCATGCCCATTTATCGAAAGGGAAACCTTGCGCCGATCCCCGATAACCGCCGCCCGCCGCTCCGAAGAAAAGCTCACCGTCGACGAGCTCTGCGAAGAGCTGCGGATTTCCCGGTCTACCTTCTACGACTGGCGCCAGAAGGGACGCGCGCCCCAGTGCGTGAAACTCCCGAACGGCAGCCTGCGCGTCCGCCGCAGCGACCTGGAGAACTGGCTCATCGACTGTGAGGCCGCTGCGTGACCAACCGGTCCTACAAGGTCCGCTTCTACAAGACGGAGGTCTACGAGGGGAAGCGCGGCACCACCTGCACCGTCCGGTGGTCCGTCGACGGTCGACGGCACGGCGAGACGTTCAAGAAGAGCGCGCTCGCCGAGTCCTTCCGCGCCACCCTGCTCGTCGCCGCCAACAACGGCGAGCCCTTCGACCGGGACACCGGCCGTCCGGCCTCCCACGCCGCGCCGTCCACCGAGATCACCTGGTACGAGTTCGCCCTCCAGTACGTCGACATGAAGTGGTCCCGCATCTCGGCGAACAACCGCATCAGCACTGCCAAAGCCCTGACCAAGGCCACGCTCGCGCTCCTCCGCGTCGAGCCGGTCCAGTACGAGGGCGTCGACGTCCGCAAGGCGCTGCGCGAGTACGCCTTCAACAAGAACCGCCGGGACGAGGCCCCGCCCGAGTACCGGGCGATCCTGGCCTGGATCCGGCGCCCCTCGCTCCCGATGAGCGCCTGGGAGGACACCAAGCACGTCGATGCCGTCCTCCATGCACTCGATACCGTCCTCGACGGCACGCCGGCTGCCGCCAGCTCAGCCAAGCGCTACCGCCGCATCCTCAACGTGGCCCTGCGCCACGCCGTCCGCCAGAACGTCCTTCGGGCCAACCCCATGCCCAAGGGAAAGGAGGAGAACGCTGCCCCGAAAACCTCCGGCGCCGTCGACAAGCGATCCCTCCTCAACCCCCACCAGGTGGCCGCCCTGCTCCTTTGGATCGCCGCCCGCCCTCGCACCGGCCACCGGCTCACCGTGTTCTTCGCGACCCTGTACTACGCCGGCCTACGCCCCGAGGAAGCGGTCGCCCTGCGGGTCGAGGACGCCGTCCTGCCCGTGACCGGCTGGGGCGAGCTCCGTGTCCACACGGCCGAGCCCGAGGTCGGCAGCCACTGGACCGACGACGGCGAGGTCCACGAGACCCGTAACCTCAAGGGCCGCGCATCCGGAGACACCCGCACCGTCCCCGTTCACCCCGACTTGGTCGCGAGCCTCCGGGACCTGATCGCACGCGAGCAGCTCAAGCCCGGCGACCTGCTCTTCCCCGGAGAGAAGGGTGGTCTCCTGGCCGGCTCCGTCTACCGGCGGATCTGGGCCAAGGCCCGCAAGGCCGTCCTGCCCGAGCACGAGTTCAAGTCGCCTGTCGGGAAGCGCGTGTACGACCTCCGGCACACCTGTCTCACGACCTGGCTCAACAACGGCATCCCGCCCGCCCAGGTCGCCGAATGGGCCGGCAACAGCGTCCCCGTCCTGCTCTCCACCTACGCCCGCTGCATCACCGGGCAGATCGCCGAACTCCAGCAACGCATCGAAGGTCCCCAGAAGCTCCCCGGGCTCGTGGCGCCGACTGCCACGGTGCCTTCTCCTCGGACTCCCAAAACGCCGGGGCGCGCTCGCTGAAGTGGGCGGCCGCTTTCTCGAGGCCGATCCGGCTTCCTCCGAGATCCGGGCCCTCCGCTTGTGCTGTCGCCGCCCGATCTCACCCGACCAAGGCGTCGTACAGCTCGGCGTCGTCGGGGATCCAGGGGAAGGCGATCGAGGGAAAGGCTGTCGAGCGGTCCTGGAGGTCGAAGGCGAGGACGGCGTCGACGAACTCCCGGGGTGGCAGGTATCCGTGGTCGAGTACGTAGTGCCCGATGAGGGAGGGTGCCGCATAGACAGTCCCCGGAGCCCCGGGCACGCGGATCTCGCCCGTGCCGGCGCTCGCGCGGCGCTGTCCCGGCCGGGGTTCGTACCAGGGGTGGGCGTCGTCGAGCGGTTCGGGACACAGGCCACATTCGTGCAGGCCGAGGGCTTCGTTCACGGCCTGCGTCTCCAGCACTGCCAGCAGCTTGGACGCGAACTCCGCAGGTGTCGGCCCAGCGGTCCAGGGCCGTCCGGTCTCCAGCCAGCCGACGTTGAGCCGCCGGTAAGCGCCCCGCACGGTGACGAACAGTGTGCCGGTGCTGACCTCAGTGAACACGTCGCCTTCCTCTGCGGGGGAGTAGGCGTAGGGGCTGAGGTCGTCGTAGTACATGACCGCATCCCACCAGAGGGAGGATCCGTCGGCGGACCGGTTATTCGGGCAGCAGCCGGTCCAGCATGAACTGAGTGTTCGGGTCGGGATCGATGGTCAGCGACTGGACCCGACAGCGGCCCGACGGCAGTTCGACGCGGAACGCCTCCGCCGGTCGCTGCTGTGCGTCCCGTAGTGAGCAGAGGATCCTGTCGGCCTCGTAGGCGACGTCGGCCAAGACGTACCGTCCTCCGAGTTCGAGGGAGAGTACGTCCTTCCAGTCGTTGGATTCCGTGGCGGTCCGGACGGCGGAGGGCAGGCCCGTGTCGTCGTCGGCGTAGCACCAGCGTGCGAATGTGAGGTGCTCGGCGAGCCAGGTGACGGAGAGTGGCTCGACTCCGAGCGTCAGGACGTCCCGCCCGGTCAGCCGGAAGACCGAGACGTATTCGTCGATCACGTCGTCAGCCTCGGTCCCTTCCCATGCCGGAAGCAGTTCCTCGGGGATGAGCGCGTAGCGGGCGAAATCGGTGCCATCGAGCCATGTAGCCATGCGAAGGATCATCACACCCGCGTCCGACAGGCATGGAGAACGGCTGTGCCACCGGACCGGAGGGGCTTGGCTGCCGCGGCCGAGCCCCTCTGCTGTGTCAGTTGTCCGTTGACAGCGCAGTTAGTCCGCTTCCGGTCTGTGACCTGGGCGGACTAACTTGGCTGGCAGGAAGATCCCACGACTGACCCCCTGAGAGATCCCGAGCTGGAGGCCGCGCCTAGGTAGTCACCGTCCACGCGCAGTTCGGCAGGTTCGCCGCGAACCACCCGTCGGCCAATTCCAGCACTCGGTCAGTATGCGCAGCATCGAAATACTCGAAGCCCATCACCGGACGGATACCCTGGCTGGCCAAGCAGTCCAGGACATGCCGCTCGACATCGCGAGCTGCTCCAGCGGGCAGGTCGGTTATGAGCCTGCGGACTCGCCCCAGACCGTGCTCGATGCGGTGGGTATCAAGTCGTCCTCGCCCGTCACCTGAGGAGATGCCGGGCTTCACTATGGCCCCATCGGTCACCACGTAATACACGGTTGGTTCAGGGCGAATGCCCCCTCCGCTGCATCGGGTGCACAGCAGCTCGCGCTTCAACCCGGTGTTGATGCTCACCGAGGTCAGGTGACCGGCAACGCAGCACAGGCGCATCGTTTGGAGGATTCGATCCGACATGGCGTCCAGGATCATTACGTTCTGCTCGCGGGCGCGGCGCCGGAATTCAACGAGTTTGGGTGTCTGCGAGATACGATGGCAGGTAGCGCAGGGGTTGTCCGCGCTGCCAGGACCTGCTGTGAATCCGTGGTTGCCCTCCGGTAAGCGCCCAGGGGGAAGCGGATCAAACGAGATCGTGTAGTCACGCCAGGTGAGTTCGTGTCCGTAGTTGCGACCGAAGCCTGGCGAGCGCTTAGGGGTACGTGGATCTATTGCAGTGATGGTGAACTCATGCCCGTGCAGACAGCGAACCTCCTTTGCTGGCAACCCGCTGCGCGGTGGGGCGTCGGCCACGATGCGGAGATTGGTCTCGATCGCGTAGGCAGCGAACGACTCATGGGCGGCTTCTTTCCATTGCTTTTGCGCGCAGGGCTCGCACTCCTCCAGCGCCATGGGGAAGGCAGCCCGATCTGTCGTTCCTGGCACCGCCATGTGTTTCATCCCTGCATCCAGGAGGAACACGCTCCCCTCGGGTGCTCGGACGATTGTGCTGCCTAGTGTTGGGTGCAATGCGGTCACGGGGGTTACCTGAGTCGTATGCCCCGCGTCGCAGGACAGCGTGACGTGGTCCAAGATGCCGTTCGGTTTGGTCCGTACCGTCCAGCCCAGTTCGTAGGCCCGCGCGGTGAAGAGCGCCACGACGGCCGCCTCAGCACGGGCAAGCAGCCGGGCAGAGCGCAGCGCTTCCTCCGGCGAAGGTGAGGCGGTCCCTGTTTCGTCACTCATCTCGTCCCTCATCTCAACGGGCGCGTCGGGTGTACGGGCGCCTAAACGAAGTCGAGGGTTGCATGGCGCACTGACAGCGGGCGCAGGTGCTCACACCGGATCGGCAACGTAACTTCCCCGCTGGGGTGACGATCCTGCGGAGGAAGGCATCAAGGACCGGGTTCGTTGTCAAACGCCTCGATTGGATGACGAAGGGCATCAGTTCGCCGGAGGCAGACGAGGAAGGAGCCGACAGGACTGGATACGGCTCCGCACCCATGTCAACGTGGACGACCGTCCGGAATCCCAAGCACATGGAGGTGCTCTGTACCTGCACCATCGCGACGAGCATTCCCACTCCAACCCGACCTACTGGGTCACCCCTCGCCACCTGGCGGGCGACGACGAGTCTCTCGCCGACCAGGTGGCCGCGACCCTCTCGTATGCCGGCTGGCGGATGTGGCCGACTGCCCGCGACACCCTTCTCTACACGAGCCCCAACGGGCTGTGTGGTGCCGAGTGGACACGCGCCGCCTGTTCGTTCGAACTGGGAGACCTTCCGGTTGCCTGGCAGATCTTCGCCCGGTCCCATCCCGATAGCGGCCTGCCTGAGTGGAACGCGTACTTCACCGCCGGCGTCCCCCACGAGGCGCTGACTGACTTCCTTCTCGCCCTCGAGGCCCGCACGGACCCCGCCTTCTCCTTCGATGGCCCAGAGATCGTCCTCTCGGCGGCCTGTGCCCAAGGATGGGTACGCGACATCGACCGCCCGCTCATCGCCGCTCTCGCCCCCGGGCTCTCCGCCAGCATCTCGCTGGAGGAAGTGCCCCCGCTCGTTCGCGATGCCGATCCGCGGCCTGGTCGCTTCGGCTGGCAGGCGTGGGCGGAACCTTCTGTCGGCACCTCGTATCTCTGGTGCGCGACCTTCAGTGGCAGCACGCCTCACGATCTGGTCGCGATCTTCGCCGCCTCGCTCGCCTCCCCCCATCCCGTGCCGCGCTCTTGCCTGCCCGCCGGCGTCGAGGGGCAGCTCGACGTCATCCACCCAGGCACCCGGCGGCGGAGGAGAGCACGCGGATCCGATTGAGGCAGGACAGCGGGCGACGTCAAAACTTCGGGAAGTTTTCGGGAAATCCAGCCGCCAGGGTCCGCCTCTGACCGGATTCAGCCGGACAGATCCAGTCACTGGGGGAGCCTTCCCCGACCCCCTCACCCCCGACCGAAAACCGCCCCTGACCAGCGAAAAGGCCCCTCCCGAAGGAGGGGCCTCGCTGTGCGCCCCCGGCAGGACTCGAACCTGCGGCCAAGTGCTTAGAAGGCACCTGCTCTATCCGCTGAGCTACGGGGGCCGGTGGTGGCCGTGGGCCTGGTGGCCCTGGTGGGTGGGGTGGGGCTGCCGGGACAAGGATAGGGGTCCTGGCGGCTCGGGCCCCGTGCTTCACCTGCGTGGCACGATGTGGAGGTTCGGTGAAGCGAACCGATAATCGCAGGCAGGTGCGATTCGCGCAGCGCTTTTCGCGTCGCTCGGGGCGGGTGTTGTGCAGTCGTTATGCCCGGGCTTCCGGTCGGGCTTCCCTTCTTCGGCGCGCAGGGCCGCCATACGCTTCAAAAACGCTCATAAATTGGGCATTCTTCGCATGTGGTGACCTTGGACGAACGGCCTCAGCTGATCGACGCACTCTCGGCCCTCCGCGACCGAGTCGCGGCCGTGCGTCTTCCCCTGCCCCTGCCGGACGTGCCGCGCGCCCGGCAGACCCGGGCCGAACTGCTCGCGCAGCTCGACGACTACCTGGTGCCCCGGCTGAAGGACCCCGACGCGCCGCTGCTCGCCGTCGTCGGCGGGTCGACCGGTGCCGGGAAGTCCACGCTGGTGAACTCGCTCGTCGGGCGGCGGGTGAGCGAGGCCGGGGTGCTGCGGCCGACCACCCGGACGCCGGTGCTCGTCTGCCACCCGGAGGACCACCACTGGTTCGCCGGCCTCCGGGTGCTGCCGCAGCTCACCCGGGTCTGGCTGCCGCAGGCCGACGAGGAGCACCCCGCGGAGCCGGCCGACGACGGGGACAACGCGCTGCGCGTCGAGACCGCCGCCACCCTGCCGCGCGGCCTCGCGCTCCTCGACGCCCCCGACATCGACTCGCTCGTCGTCGAGAACCGTCTGCTGGCCGCCGAGTTGATCTGCGCCGCCGACATCTGGGTGATGGTCACCACCGCGTCCCGCTACGCCGACGCGGTGCCCTGGCATCTGCTCCGTACCGCCAAGGAGTACGACGCCACCCTCGTCACCGTCCTCGACCGGGTGCCCCACCAGGTCATCGGCGAGGTGTCCCGGCAGTTCTCGGCGCTGCTCGACAAGGCCGGGCTCGGGGACGTCCCCCGCTTCACCATCCCCGAGCTGCCCGAGTCCACCGGCGGCGGCAGCGGACTGCTGCCGGACAGCGCCGTCGCCCCGCTGCGCGGGTGGCTCACCCACCGGGCCGAGGACCCCGCCGCGCGCCAGCAGGCCGTCTCCCGTACCGCCTCCGGGGTCATCGACTCCCTCGACACCCGCCTCCCCGAGCTGGCCGGCGCCGTCGCCGCCCAGTACGCCGCCGCCGTACGCCTCGGGGGCGCCGTCGAGACCGCCTACGCCCGCCAGGGCGCGCGGGTGCGCAAGGAGCTCGGCAAGGGCGCCGTGCTCGCGGGGGACGCCCGGGCCCGCTGGCGCGCCTACCCCCGCGACAGCACCGCCGACGAACTCCTCGACGCCCTCACCGAGTCCCTCGCCGCCCTCCTCCACTGCGCCGTCTCGGCCGCCGAGGAGGCGATCCGGGACGCCCACCGGCGCGAGCCCGCCGCCGCCGCCCTCCGGGCCGTCGCCGGCGCCGACCGGGAGGTCGCCGAGCGGATCGGGATGGAGGTGCGGCGCTGGCGGCGGGTCCTGGAGGAGCTGGCCGACGACGAGGTGCGGTCCGTGGAGAAGCCCTCCGGGCGCGGCGCCGCCCGCACCGCCGTGCCCGACGCCGAGACCGTCGCCGCCCTGCTCGCCACCTCCCTCCTCGGCGGACGCCGCGGCCGCCCGGCGGGCGAACGGCTCGCCGAACTCCTCGGCGCCCAGGCCGCCCTGCGCCTGCGCGACAAGGGCGGCGACCTGGTCCTCACCCACGTCGACCGCGTCCTGCACGCCGAGCGCGACCGCCGCCTCGCGCCCCTCGACGCCCTCGACGTCACCCCTGAGCCGCAGGCGGAGCTGATCGCCGCGCTCTCCGTACTGCAGAAGGAGAAGTGACGTGGCCGAGAAGTCGGTCGGGACGGTCGGGACCGTCGGGACGGATGAGAGTGATGTGACCAGCAGGACGGGCGGGACGGTCGGGACGGACGAGCGCGAGCGGGAGCGGTGGGACGACGGGCTGATCGCCCGGCGGGCCGCCGCGCGGACCACCCCCGAGGAGCCGGCCGCCGGCGACGCCGAGGACGCCGCATCCGCCTCCGAGGACGCCCGGGGATTCGGCGGGAGTTACGGCGGCGGGCTGCGGAGCCGGCTCGACGCGCTGCACGAGCTCGTCGGGCTCTCCCGTACGCGGGTCGAGAGCGACGCCCTCGCCGAGGCCGGACGGGTGCTGGACGAGGCCGCCGCCCGGCAGCGGCTCTCCTCCCGGCACACCGTCGTCGCCCTCGCCGGCGCCACCGGCAGCGGCAAGTCCACCCTCTTCAACGCCCTCGCCGGCGTCGCCGTCTCCGAGACCGGACTGCGCCGCCCGACCACCTCCGCGCCGCTCGCCCTCACCTGGTCGGAGGGGGCCGCCGGGCTCCTCGACCGGCTCGGGGTGCCCGGGCGGCTGCGCCGGCGCCCCCTCGCGGGCGGGGCCGCCGACGCCGACCTCGCCCCGCTCGTCCTCATCGACCTGCCCGACCACGACTCCGCCGTCACCGCTCACCGCGACCAGGTGGACCGGGCGCTCGGCCTCGTCGACGCGGTCATCTGGGTGGTCGATCCCGAGAAGTACGCCGACGCCGCCCTCCACGAGCGCTACCTGCGCCCGCTCGCCGGGCACGCCGAGGTCACCTTCGTGGTGCTGAACCAGGTCGACCGGCTCGGTGCCGAGGCCGCCGAACTCGTCCTCGACGACCTGCGCCGGCTCCTCGACGAGGACGGCATGGCCCTCGGCGAGCACGGCGAGCCCGGCGCCACCGTGCTGCCCGTCTCCGCGCTCACCGGCGAGGGCGTGCCCGAACTCCGCGAACTCCTCGCCCGGTTCGTCCAGGAACGCACCGCGCCGGAGCGCCGCATCGCCGCCGACATCGACGCCGCCGCGGCCCGGCTGCGGCCCGCGTACGTCGCCGACGGGCGGCCGGGGCTCGGGGAGCGGAGCCGGGAGGAGTTCGCGGGGCGGCTCGCCGTCGCGGTCGGCGCGCAGGCGGCGGGCGAGGCCGCCGAGCGGGTCTGGCGGCGCGGCGCCATCCGCGCCTGCGGCTCGCCCTGGCTGCGGCTGCACCGCTGGTACGGGCGCAAGCGCCGGCACGGCTCCACCGATCCGCACCTCGCCGTGCCCGCCGAGGACGAGCTGACCGCACGGCAGCGCGTCGAGCAGGCGGTGCGGATCGTGGCCGACGAGGCGTCGCGGGGGCTGCCCGCGCCCTGGGCCCTGGCCGTACGGGAGGCGGCGACGCGCGGCGCGGAGGGGCTGCCGGAGGCGCTGGACGAGCTGGCGGCCGGCCTCGGCGACCCGGCCGCCCGGCCGCCGCGCCCCGCCTGGTGGCCGGCCGCGGTGCTCGCCCAGGCGCTGATGACGCTCCTTCAGCTGTTCGGCGCGCTCTGGCTGGTCGGGCAGATCGTGGGGGTGGTGGAGCCCGGGTTGCTGCCGCCGGTCCTCATCATGCTGGGCGGGATCGTCGGCGGGCCGCTGATCGAATGGGCCTGCGCGAGCGCGGTGCAGGGGCCGGCGCGGCGGTACGGGCAGGAGGCCGAACGCAAGCTCGCGGAGGCGGCGGCGGCCTGCGGCCGGGCCCGGGTCCTGGACCCCGTCTCGGCCGAACTGCTGCGGTACCGCGAGGTGCGCGAGCAGTACGCGAAGGTGGCCGGGCCCCGGCCGTCACCGCGGATCGTCGGCACGGGCCCCCGCGGCTCCGGCGCCCGCCTCGGCGCCACCCGCTCCGGCGCGCGGCTCCGGTAGGGCCGGGCGCCCGTCACCCGCTCCGGCCCCCGGTGCCGGATGCGAGGCGCCTCCCTCAGCCCCCCGGCCCCCTCCAGGCGTTCACCCTTCCGGGTGGCCGGTTTGTCCACAGTCCGTCGGTCGTCCACAGGCGCCGGCGGACTGTTCGCGTCGCCGTCAGCATGGTGCTCACCAGGACGGACGCAGGAACGGGGAGGGGCCCGAGATGAACGACACGACGGTGACGCTGGTGGGGAACGTGGCGACGGCGGTGGAGTACCGGGACACGGTGGCCGGGTCGGTGGCCCGCTTCCGGTTCGCGGTGACCGCGCGACGGTGGGACCGCGAGCGGGCGGCCTGGACCGACGGGGCCACCAGCTTCTACACGGTCTCGGCCTGGCGGTCGCTCGGCGCCAACCTGGCCGCCTCCGTCTCCGTGGGCGAACCGCTGGTGGTGCACGGCCGGCTGAGGGTGCGTGAGGACGAGCGGGACGGGCAGCGGAAGACGTTCGTGGACGTCGACGCCGTCGCCGTCGGCCACGACCTGACCCGCGGCACCTCCGCCTTCCGGCGGACGACGCGACCCGAACCGGGGGCCGCGGCACAGGCTCCTCCGGGCGCGGGGGAGGGCGACTTGACGGATCGCGAGGTGCCGCAGGGGCTCGTCCCGGCCGACGGAACCGACCCCTGGACGACCGCCGCACACCGGTTGGTAACCGCCCCCTGACCATGTGTCGTGGGGATTTGTCGACCAACTCGCCGGCGGTATAACGATTCCGAGACGGAATGGTTATCTCGTCGTAGGACCGGGGACCGGGGTCTTCCGCCTCCCTAGGATTCCCGAATACTCGTGAGGCACGTGAGCCCATCGAGTCAGTGAGTGCGCTGGCGAGCGCTCCCCCCACGCGAATCGACCACGTTCGCGGAGCCGCTCGCCCGGAGGGGAAATCCATGTTTTCAGTTCGTCGGCCCGGCGCTGCACGCCTCGCCACGGCGACGCTGGTCGCCGGTCTCGTCGCGTCCGCCTCGATAGCCACCGCCGGTCCGGCCTTCGCCGACGGGGGTGCCACGGCGAAGCTGGGCGGCCTCACCGACGAGGTCGGCAAGATCAAGATCACCGAGAAGGACGGTGACGAGTTCACCGAGACCGGCGGTCTCTTCACGATGCAGGTCGAGGGCGGCGGAAACCTCTTCACCTACTGCATCGACCTCTACACGCTGGCGAAGACCGAGTACGACTACAAGGAAGTCGGCTGGGACGAGTCGTCGCTGCACAACAACCCGGACGCCGGCAAGATCCTCTGGATCCTGACCCACGGCTACCCGGAGCAGAAGCTGGAGGACCTCAACGCCAAGATCGGCGCCACGCTCACCAAGGGCGACGCCGCCGCCGGCACGCAGGCCGCGATCTGGACCCTCTCCGACGGCGTCCAGGCGACCCCGCTCGACGAGGACGCCAAGAAGCTGACCGAGTACCTCCTGAAGGAGGCGGTCCAGCTCGACGAGCCGACCGCGTCGCTCTCCCTGGCGCCCGCCTCGGTGAACGGCAAGCCCGGTGAGAAGCTCGGCCCGATCACCGTCACCAGCAGCAAGAAGGAGGGCACCTCGGTCGCCCTCGCCCCCGGCGCCCCCGAGGGCGTCAAGGTCGTCGACGAGGCCGGCAAGCCGGTCACCACCGCCGGCGACGGCAGCAAGCTCTTCTTCGACGTCCCCGCCGGCACCCCCGACGGCGGCGCCGAGCTGACCGCCTCCCTCACCACCGAGGTCCCCCTGGGCCGCGCCTTCGTCTCCATCGACGGCCCGTCCCAGACCCTGATCCTGGCCGGCTCCAGCGCCTCCACCGTCACCGCCAAGGCCGGCGCGAGCTGGGCCAAGACCGGTCCCGTCCCGGCCGTCACGGTCGCCAAGGACTGCGCCGCGGGCGGCCTGGAGATCGTCGCCTCCAACAGCGGCGACGAGCCGTGGACCTTCGACCTGAAGGGCACCTCGCACACGGTCGGCGCGGGCGAGACCAAGACCATCGCCCTCCCGATCGGCGAGGACGAGGCGTACAACTTCACGATCACCGGCCCGAACGGCTTCTCGGAGACCTTCGAGGGCGTCCTCGACTGCAAGACCGCCCCGAGCCCGGAGCCGTCCACCGGCACCCCGTCGGAGACCCCGTCCGGCACCCCGTCGGCCGGCACCCCGTCCGAGACCCCCTCGGCGAGCCCGTCCACCCCGGCGCCCGGCACCACCACCGACGCGGCCACCGGCACCGCCGGCTCCACCGGCACCACCGGTTCGACCGGCACCACCGGCGGTGACCTGGCCGCGACCGGCAGCTCCAACGCCACCCCGATGATCGCCGGCATCGCCGTCGCGCTCGTCCTGGCCGGCGGCGGCGCGGTGTTCTTCCTCCGCAAGAAGAAGGCCGCCCGCTCGTAAGGCAGCCGCACGCACCACGTCACCGGGCGCGCCCGCCCGGTGACGGACGGCCCCGGACGCGCCTGCGCCCGGGGCCGTCGCGCGTCCGCGGCGGCCCTCCGGGGCGGGCGGACCCCGACGGGTTTCCGCCTGGGGGCGGCCGTGCGGCAAGATGGGTGTATCTGCCCACTCACTCTTTGCCGGACGGTTTCCTTTGGCTGAGTACATCTACACGATGCGCAAGACGCGCAAGGCGCACGGCGACAAGGTCATCCTCGATGACGTGACGCTGAGCTTCCTGCCCGGTGCGAAGATCGGTGTGGTCGGCCCGAACGGTGCCGGTAAGTCCACCGTTCTCAAGATCATGGCCGGCCTCGAGCAGCCGTCCAACGGCGACGCCTTCCTCGCCCCCGGCTACTCGGTCGGCATCCTCATGCAGGAGCCGAAGCTCGACGAGAACAAGACCGTCCTGCAGAACGTCGAGGACGGCGTCGCGGAGATCAAGGGCAAGCTCGACCGGTTCAACGCCATCGCCGAGGAGATGGCCACGAACTACACGGACGCGCTCATGGAGGAGATGGGCAAGCTCCAGGAGGACCTGGACCACGCCGAGGCGTGGGACCTGGACGCCCAGCTGGAGCAGGCCATGGACGCCCTCGGCTGCCCGCCCGGCGACTGGCCGGTCAACAACCTCTCCGGTGGCGAGAAGCGCCGCGTGGCGCTCTGCAAGCTGCTCCTGGAGGCCCCCGACCTGCTGCTCCTCGACGAGCCCACCAACCACCTCGACGCCGAGTCGGTGAACTGGCTGGAGCAGCACCTCGCCAAGTACAAGGGCACCGTCGTGGCCATCACCCACGACCGGTACTTCCTCGACAACGTGGCCGAGTGGATCCTGGAGCTCGACCGCGGCCGGGCCCACCCGTACGAGGGCAACTACTCGACCTACCTCCAGAAGAAGGCCGAGCGCCTCAAGGTCGAGGGCAAGAAGGACGAGAAGCGCCAGAAGCGCCTCAAGGAAGAGCTGGAGTGGGTGCGGTCCAACGCCAAGGGGCGTCAGGCCAAGTCCAAGGCGCGTCTCGCGCGCTACGAGGAGATGGCCGCCGAGGCCGAGAAGATGCGGAAGCTGGACTTCGAGGAGATCCAGATCCCGCCGGGCCCGCGCCTGGGCTCCGTCGTCGTCGAGGTCAACAACCTCTCGAAGGCGTTCGGCGAGAAGGTCCTCATCGACGACCTCTCCTTCACCCTGCCCCGCAACGGCATCGTCGGCATCATCGGCCCGAACGGCGCCGGCAAGACCACGCTGTTCAAGATGATCCAGGGCCTGGAGAAGCCGGACTCCGGCGAGATCAAGATCGGCGAGACGGTCAAGATCTCGTACGTCGACCAGGGCCGCGCCAACATCGACCCGAAGAAGACCCTCTGGGCCGTCGTCTCGGACGAGCTGGACTACATCAACGTCGGCCAGGTCGAGATGCCGTCCCGCGCCTACGTCTCCGCGTTCGGCTTCAAGGGCCCGGACCAGCAGAAGCCGGCCGGCGTGCTCTCCGGCGGTGAGCGCAACCGCCTCAACCTCGCGCTCACCCTCAAGCAGGGCGGCAACCTGCTGCTCCTCGACGAGCCCACCAACGACCTCGACGTCGAGACCCTCTCCTCGCTGGAGAACGCGCTCCTCGACTTCCCCGGCTGCGCCGTGGTCGTCTCCCACGACCGCTGGTTCCTCGACCGGGTCGCCACGCACATCCTGGCGTACGAGGGCGACTCCAAGTGGTTCTGGTTCGAGGGCAACTTCGAGTCGTACGAGAAGAACAAGGTCGAGCGGCTCGGCCCGGACGCCACCCGTCCGCACCGCGCCACCCACAAGAAGCTCACCCGGGGCTGAGGCCGACGTGGCGAGGCACCTCTACAGCTGTCCCCTCCGCTGGTCGGACATGGACGCCTTCGGGCACGTCAACAACGTGGTCTTCCTCCGCTACCTGGAGGAGGCCCGGATCGACTTCATGTTCCGGCTGGCGCCCGGGGACGGCAGCCCGTCCTTCTCCGGCGGGTCCGTCGTGGCCCGCCACGAGATCGACTACCTGCGCCCGCTGGTCCACCGGCACGAGCCGGTGACCATCGAGTCGTGGGTCACGAAGATCGGCGCGGCCTCGCTGACGATCGCGTACGAGATCAAGGACCCGGACGTGACCTACGTCCGGGCGTCCACGGTCGTCGTGCCGTTCGACCTGGAGGCGCAGCGCCCCCGCCGCATCACCGAGGAGGAGCGCCGCTTCCTCCAGGAGTACGTCGACGACGGGATGACGTCCGCCGCATGACCGTGCTCGCCCCGCTGCACTTCGCCGACCCCAGGGAGGCGGCGGCCCTCGCCGCCTTCCTGACCCGGCTCGTGCACTACGACCGCGCCGCCGCCGTCCGCCTCCAGGGCGGAGGCGGCGCGCTCGCCGTGTTCGGACGCCCGCCGTCCTTCGAGGTCCTCGCGATCCGCACCGCCCGGCTGGAGGACGCCGTCGACCTCGACGTCACCGTCTCCGCCGGAGAACTCCTCGACGGCGTCGAGGAGGCGGCCGGCAAGGCCGTCGTCCCCGCCGCCGTCACCGGACCGCCGTGGACCGGCGTCCTGCCGCCGCGGACCGGCTGGCGGCCCGTAGAGGGCCTGCCCGGCGCCGCCGAGCTGCGCGGGGCGGTCGCCGCGGCCGTCGCCGAGTTCCGCCGCCGCGACGCGGAACTCCCCGAGGAGCGGCGCACCCGCGCCGAACGCGACCGCCTCGGCCGCGAGATCTGGTCCCGCGTCCTCGGCGCCACCGGTCTGCCGCTGCGGGCCGTGCACGCCGCCCAGTCGCTCGGCTTCCTGCCCCCGCAGGACGTCCCGGTCGCGCTGATGGCCGCCGGTCCGTGGCTGCGGCTCCGCACCCCGTACGGCTCCGTCGCCCTCCGTACGGTCCCCACCGCGCTCACGGTCACCCCGGCCGGCTGACGCCCGGCCGGGCCGGCCCTCAGCCGTTCGCGTCGTCCGGCCACACCCCGATGTGGTCCTGCTCCAGTTCCAGCGCCACGCGGTGCTCCATGCCCAGCGCCTTGGTGTAGTCGGCCGGGAGCTGGAGCCGGCCCGCGCGGTCGAGCATCGCGTACTCCCGGGCCACCAGCGACTCCCGGCCCGCCTCGTCGACCTCGGTGCGGCGCAGCACCTCGGACGAGGTGCGGCCGTCGCGGATCGCGACCGTGCGGCGCACCTCGGAGGCGACGGCCTGGTCGTGGGTGACGATGACGATGGTGGTGCCCAGCTCCTCGTTGGCGCGGCGGAAGGCCGCGAAGACCTGCTCGCCGGTGGCCGAGTCCAGTTCGCCGGTCGGTTCGTCGGCGAGGAGGACCGCCGGGTCGTTGGCGAGGGCGACGGCGATCGCGACCCGCTGCTGCTGGCCGCCGGAGAGCTGGTGGGGCCGCCGGTCCCGGCAGTGGGCGATGTCCATCATCGCGAGCAGTTCCTCGGCCCGTTCGGCCTTCTTCCGCTTGCTTCCCGCCAACTGCATGGGCAGGGCGACGTTCTGGGCGGCCGTCAGGTACGGGAGGAGGTTGCGGGCGGTCTGCTGCCAGACGAAGCCGACCACCTCGCGCCGGTAGCGCAGCCGGTCCTTGCCGGTCATCGCCAGCAGGTCGCAGCCGCCGACCCGGGCCGCCCCGGCGGTGGGCACGTCCAGGCCGGCCAGGATGTTCATCAGCGTCGACTTGCCGGACCCGGACGCCCCGACCAGGGCCATCAGCTCGCCCTCCTTGACGAGCAGGTCGAGCCCCTGGAGCGCCTGCACCTCCACCCCGTCGGTGGTGAAGATCCGTACCAGGCGGTCGCAGGCGATCAGCGCGTCGTGGCCGTACGACGGCCGGTCGCGGTGCGCGTGGGCCCGCCGCTCCAGCTCCTCCAGCGTCGCGTTCGCGGTCGTCGTCATCGTGCGTCTCCTGCCCTGAGTTCCTTCACCGAGCTCCTCCGCCCCGTCCACCACGCCTGGACGCCCGCGGCGGCCCCCGTCAGGAGGACCACGGCCAGCGCCGGCACCACCAGCGACCACGGGTCGGCCCGCAGGGCGATCCCGCCGGCCCCCACCCCGTCCGCCGCCGCGGCCAGCGCCAGCCGGTGCAGGTCGACGCCGGGCGCCAGCAGCGGCACCGTCGCCCAGCCGGCGAGCGCCCCGCCGAGCGCGGCGAACACCGCCGGCGGCACCGCCTCCAGGGCGAGCAGCCGCCGCCCCTGCCCGCGGGTCAGGCCCATCGTCCGCAGCCGGGCGAGGAGCGTCGCCCGCTCGGGGCCGCTGCGCGTCAGCGACAGCAGCACCGCGACGACCGCGTACGCGGCACCGGCTCCGATCGCCGCCGCGTAGAGGCCCTCGGCGCCGGTCTGGAGCGGCGAGTCCACGAAGGCGCCGCGCGCCTCGGCGCGGAGCGCCACCGAGAGGTCCGGGCTCTTCGCGGCGACGGCCGCGCGCAACGCGGTGCCGTCCACGGTGCCGCCGACCAGCAGGGCGGTGTGCCGCACGTTGGTGATGTCGGCGGTGTTGACCACCAGGAAGTCCTCGCCGCGGACGGCCGGCGTGGACTCCCGTACCGCGACGACCTTCACCCGGAAGGCGCCGGCCGCCGCGTTCAGCCGCATCGGCTGGTCGCCGAGGCGGGCGGCGACCTCGGGGGAGGCGAGCGCCGGCAGGATCCGGTCGGTGTCACCGACGGCCTCCCGGCCGCCCTTGCCGGTGGAGGCGAGCAGCGCGGCGGGGAAGGCGCCGTTGCCGGTCCGCTGGGCGAGCCGCGCGTAGGCGACGGGGTCGACGGCGACGAGCGGCGCGCTCATCGGCCGGTCGGTGGAGACCGGCGACGGCAGCGACACGCCGTACTCGATCTGTACGGGCTGCGCCTCGCGGACGCCCTGGACGGAGCGCACGGCGTCGGCGAGCCCGGCCGGCAGGAGCACGCCCTCGGTGCGGCCCTCGACCCGGGCGTCGGACCCGGTGGCGAGCAGCGCGGCCCGGTCGCGGGCCTCGGCCACCCCGGCGAGGACGGAGCCGCCGAACGCGGCCGTGGTGAGCGCCAGGACGAGGGCGAGCAGCGGCAGCACGCCGGTGGCGGAGGAACGGGCGGCGCGGGCCAGGGCGAGCGGCCCGACGACCCCGCGCATCCGCTGCGCGGGCCGGGCCAGCCGGCGCAGCGGCAGCGGCTGGATCCGTACGAGCACGAGGGCGGCGATCACGCCGACGAGCACCGGGGCGGCGCTGACCAGGTGGTCGCCGGCGTCGTCGGTGCCGCGCAGCCGCAGCGAGCCGATCGCGGCCGCCGCGAGGACCAGCAGGGTCAGTTCGGCGACGGTGCGGCGCCGGGAGGGCCGGGCGTCCACCAGGTCCTCGCGGGCGCCGTGCAGCCGGGGCGTCCGGTGCCGCAGCACCGCCCGGACGGGCAGCACCAGGGCGGCGATCAGCGCGACGAGGGCGGCGCCGAGGACCGACGGGAGCAGCGGCGCGGAGCCGGTGAGGGCGGGGGCACCGGGCGTGTCCGGGCCGCGCACCAGGGCCACCGCCGCCACCAGGCCGAGCGCGGCGGCCGGCAGGGCGACGGCGGAGGTCTCGCCGAGCAGCCGGAGGCCGATGCCGGGCAGGGAGGCGCCCCGGCCGCGGAGCAGGGTGAGCTCGCCGTCCCGGCGGCTGAGGAAGAGGCCGCCGGTCATGGCGACGACCACGGCCGCGACGGCGCCGATGCCGAAGACGGCGACGGCGACGACGGGCGAGATGGCGGCCTTCGTCGCCGCGTAGGAGGCGGAGATCTCGTCGAGGCCGGTGCTGACCAGCCCGGTCTCGCCGGTGACCTCGCGGATCTTCGCCGAGACGGGGCCGGTGCGCGCCGAGTCGACGGCGGCGGCGAGCGGGCCGGCGTCCCGCGCGGTCAGGTGGTCGGCGACGACGGGCAGCCGCCAGTAGACCTCGGGGGTCTCGGTGGTGGAGGCGAGGGCGGAGCCCGACTCCGGGGCGAGGAGGAGCCCGGCGCGCCAGTAGCGCTTGGGGTCCGTCGGGTCGTCGGTCAGCGCGAGCACCGGCGCGGACAGCAGCGGTTCCACCGCCCAGTACGGCCGCCGGGGGTCGCGGGGCTCCACGATGCCGGTCACGGTGACGGCGAGCGGCTCGGCGTTCGCGCCCGGCACGTGCACCACGGAACCGGGCTTGAGCCCGAGGGTCTTCGCCGTCGCGGTCGTCGCCACGGCCTCGGGGCGCTCCGCGTCACCGCCGGCCGCGCGGCCCTGCTTCAGCACCGCGTGGGAGGCGAGGCCCGACGGCGAGGCGAGCGTGAACCTGACCTGCACGTGGTCGGGTTGCGGCAGCCACGCGTCCAGTCCGGGGACCGGCTCCATGGTCCGGATCCCGTGGACGGACTCCTCCGGGTCGGTGCGCAGCGGCGCGGGCAGCAGCCGGCGCAGCGCCTCCTGGTCCTTCCGCAGGGTGTCGGGCGTCACCCGGGAGCCGCGTTCCAGGGGGTAGGTGACGACCAGTTCGGACTGGTGGGCGGGGGCGGTACGGATGCCGTGCCGCAGCCCCTCCGTCTCGTACGCGTCCACCACCCGCGGCAGCGCGGCGGCGAGCAGCGCGGTGACGAACACCAGCAGCGCCAGGCCGGCGGCGGCGCCGGGCGCGGCCCGCAGCCGGGTCCGCACCCAGGGCGCGACGGCCCGGGCGCGGGGCCGCCCGGGCTCGGCCGCCGCCGGGGCCGGGGCCTTCTCGGACTCGCCTGCGGGCTGCATCGGGCGGGACTCCTCGCGCGGGTCGTCGGACATCAGTTGTCTCCCTGGTGGCGCAGGGTCACCGCCGGGTCGTTGCGGCGCAGGGCGATCGCCGCGACGACCGCGAGCGGCAGGGCGGCGACTCCGGCGAGGAGCAGCGCCACCTCGCCGAGGGGCAGTTCGACCAGGACGGGCGGCACGGGCCGGGCGGCCTGCCCGGTGAGCACCACCAGCGGCACCACCACGCGGGCCAGCAGGGCGCCGAGGGCGACGCCCACCAGGAGCCCGACGCCGATCAGGACGCCCTGTTCGGCGGCGAGCAGCCGGGCGAGCCGGCGGCGCGGCGCGCCGAGGGCCCGCAGGATCGCGAACTCGGCGGACCGCTCCCGTACCGAACCGGCCGAGCTGACCGCGAAGCCGACCGCGGCCAGCGCCGCCGCGGCGGTGGCGACGGCCATGAGGGCGGTGTGGGGGCCGGCGCCGAGCGGGTCGCCGAGCAGGTCGTCCGCGAGTTCGTCGCGGACGACGAGTTCGCCGGCCTCGCCGGTGGCGTCCGCGCGCAGCGCCCGGACGACGTCGTCGGCCCGGCCGGGCTCGGGGGCCAGCCACCACTCGGTGGGCGCGACCGGCAGGACCCGCCCGGGGCCGTCGAGGGAGCGGTTGACGGCCGCCAGGTCGACGAGGACGCCGCCGCCGTCCTCCGGGACGCGGACGCCGGCCGCCGCGGTGCCGGCCCGGCCGCCGGTGCCGGTCGTCGGCAGGTCCGGCACGACCCGGCCGACGACGACGAAGACCCGCCGGCCGTCGACCATGACCTCCAGCCGCTCGCCGGGCTTCGCCTCGGCGGCGGCCATGAACGCCTCCGACGCGACGGCCGGCAGCGATCCGTCCGTCCGCTCCTCCCCGGCGGTGAGCGGGCCGAGGAGCCCGCCGACCGTGCCGCCGGCCAGGTCCTCGCGCAGCAGCATGGCGCCGGCCAGCCGTCCGGAGTCGACGGCCAGCACGCTCGCGGTGCGGCCGGCCAGGTCCATGGCGGTCCGGTGGACCGGGGTGACCTCCCGGACCCCGGGCACGGCGGCGAGCCGCGCCGCCCGGCCCGGGTCGCCGGGGCCGGTGCCCAGCACCCGCACCTCGGCGCCGGCCCGGAAGTCCGCCTGGTCGTGCTGCGACCGCTCCCACGAGTTGCTCTGGCCGATCGCCAGCATGCCCATCGCGACGGCGAGGACCAGCAGCAGCACCGGCCCGGCGCCGCGCAGCGGGCGGCGGCTGAACTGCCAGCCGGCCAGCGCCGCGGAGAGCCCCCGGCCGGCGGCGGCGCGCCGCTCGGCCAGCCGGGCGGCGGGCGGCAGCAGACGGAGCGTCAGCACGGTGCCGGCGAGCAGCGCGAGCGCGGGCGCGGCCACCAGCACCGGGTCGATCCCGGAGCCGTCGGCGGCGGCCTCCGGGGTCCGCTGGAGCTGCCACAGCGCGATGCCCGCGACGAGCAGCAGCGCGACGTCCGCGCCGGCCCGCACCGGCCAGGGCAGGGTGCCGCCGCGGGCCTTGCGCAGCGACACGGCGTCGCCGTCCCGGGCGCCGAGCGCGGGGGCGACGACCGCCGCCGCGCAGACGAGGGCGACGGCGACGGCGACCAGCCACACCGTCGCCGACGGCGAGGTGTCGAGCCGGACGCCGAGCGAGGAGAGCGCGGACCGCTCGGCGAAGAGCCGGGTCAGCGGGCCGGACAGCAGCGGGGCGGCGACCGCGGCGGGCAGCGCGAGCAGCAGCGCCTCGGCGGCGGCGAGACCGGCGATCCGGCGCCGGGAGCCGCCGCGGGCGCGCAGCAGCGCGGTCTCGCCGGAGCGTTCGGTGCTGAGCAGCCGGGCGACGAGCAGCAGCGCGTAGGCGGCGAGCAGCACCAGCTGGACGGCGACGATCAGGAGGGTCGACCGGGAGACCGCGAGGGCGCGTTCGGTCTGCGCGAGGACGGTCGGCAGGCCGGTGACCGCGTCGATCGTGGTGCCGAAGGCGGTGGTGTCCTCGGCCAGCCGCCGCACCTCCCGCTCCGCCGCCTCGCGCAGCGGCGCGATCCCGCCGGTGTCGAGGCCGGAGAAGTCGGCGGAGCCCAGCCACGCGGTCTCGCCGGCGGTGACGGCGCCGGAGGCGAGCACCGACGGGTCGGCGAGCAGCGGCCCGTACGTGGTGAAGGAGACGGTCCGCACGCCGCGCCCGCCGGCCGGGTCGAGCAGCCAGTACGGGTCGGTGACGTCGGCCGGCGCGTACACGCCGGTGATCCGGACCCGCAGGTCCTTCTCGGCGAGCCGGTCGGTGAGGACGAGGACCGTGCCGGGTCCGGTCCGCAGCCGCTTCGCCGCCTCCTGCGGCAGCGCCGCCTCCAGGACGCCGCCGGGGCGGCCCGCCTTCGGCCAGGCGCCGCCGACGAGGGTGAGCCGGGAGCGGTCGAGCGCCGCGAAGTGGGTGAGGTCGGGGTCGCCGGCGCGAGCCGCGGGCGGCTGGAGGGAGCGGGGCAGCGCGTACGCCCCCGAGGCCTCCAGACGCCGGACGGTGACGGGCAGTCCGGCGAAGGCGCGCCGGGCGCCGTCGGCGACGGCCCGGTCGGCGTCGTCCCGCCGGTCGGCCGGGATCTGCCCGGAGACCCGCAGGGTCGCGGCGGCGGCGGAACGGTCGCGCAGCCCGGCCTGGAGCGCGGCGTTCCCGATGGAGCCGGAGAAGCCGGCGAGCGTCGCGAGGACCGCGGTGGTCAGGACGACGGCGAGCAGCGCCGCGCCGAGGAGCAGGCGGTGCGCCCTCACGCGCAGAAATACGAACCCCGTCACCCATCCCCCTGGCCGCTCCGCGCGCGTCCGCGTGCCCCGAACGCCTGTCGAACCCTCGAAAACGTTCTGGGAATGCTTTCATCGGCCACCGGTCGCTGGAAACCGCTTGCGCGCCGACCTTGATGGGATCGTGACCGTTATCCGGTCAGACGTCCCCGGAATGTGTTCATCCGGTGGCGCGGAGTGGTCTCGACCTCTTCGAGCGGTCGTGTGTGGGGTAGGCGGGGGGGGGGCTGGTTCAGCCGGGGGTGTTGATCATCGACGCGGCGGCGTACGTCATGTACCGCCACAACTGCGCGTCGTGCTCCGGCGCCAGCTCCAGGCTGTCGAGCGCGTCGCGCATGTGCCGGAGCCACGCGTCGTGCGCGGCCCGGTCGACGGTGAACGGCGCGTGCCGCATGCGCAGCCGGGGGTGGCCGCGGCGCTCGCTGTACGTGCCGGGGCCGCCCCAGTACTGCATGAGGAAGAGCGCGAACCGCTCCTCGGCGGGACCGAGGTCCTCCTCGGGGTACATCGGGCGGAGCAGCGGGTCCCCGGCGACGCCTTCGTAGAAGCGCCGGACGAGGCGGCGGAACGTCTCCTCGCCGCCGACCTGCTCGTAGAAGGTCTGCTCCTGCACCGTGCCGTCCCCGGGAATCTCGTTCACCGTTCCATCGTCTCAGACGGGGCGGCGGAGGACCGGAGGTCTAGGACCCCCGGCCCTCCGGCCCTCCGGTCTTCCGGCCGTCCCGCTCAGCCGCGCCGGACGGTGATCGTCGTCCAGGCGCCGACGTGCACCCGGTCGCCGTCCTGGAGCTGGACGGGGACGTACGGCTGGATCGGCTCGTCGCCGCCGTTGACCGTGGTGCCGTTGGTGGAGTTCTGGTCCACCACCGCCCACGAGCCGTCCGGCTGCTGCACCAGCACCGCGTGCTGGTGCGACACGCCCGGGTCCTCCGGCGGCACCGCCAGGTCGATGTCGGGGGACTCGCCGGTGGAGTGCCGGCGGCGCCCGATGGACACCTGGTTGCCCTGCAGCGGCAGCTGCTGCGGCGGCGCGTACGCGGGCAGGTTGAGCCCCGACGCCTCCGGGCCGCTGCGGCGCATCATCGCCATGAAGTAGTCCCGGTCCGGCCCGATGTGCGCGACCCACTGCTGCGGCCGCGGCGGCTGGGGAGCCCGCGGCGGCTGCGGGGCCGGTGCCGGTGCCGGGGGCTGGGCCTGGGACGGCGGGGACAGCACCCAGTCGTCGTCGGCGGCGGCACGCGGCGGCGGCGCCTGGTGGTGCGTCGGCTCACCGCCGAGCGGCTCGGCCGGCCGGTTCACCTGCGACGGCCGCGAGTCGTGGTACCCGAACGGGTCCTGCGGCGCGGCGGGCGCGGGCGGCGCCGGCGGGGCGGGTGGCGCCGGCCGGAAGCCCTGCGGCGGTGCGGGCGGCCGGTTGGCCGGGGCGATCGGCGTGTACGAGGTCGCGGTGCCGGTCAGGAAGTTCCACCGGCACTCCTCGCAGTACGGCGCCATGTGCTCGCGCGGCGTCCGGCACTGCGGACACAGCTCCGCCTGAGCGGTGGCGTTCGGATCGCCGCCCGCGGAGAACCCCGCGGATGCGGCGGGCGGCGCACCGGGGCCGCCGTGCCCGGGGCCGGGCCCGCCGGGGAAGCCGGGCCCGCCGGGACCGCCCGGGGCGGGCGGGAAGCCGGGAGCACCGGCCGGACCGCCACCCGGGAAGCCGGGACCGCCGGAGCCCGAGGGACCGCCCGGGAAGCCGGGACCGTCGGGGGAGCCGGGACGACCGGGCCCCTCCGGGGCGCCGGGCCTGCCGGGACCGCCCGGGAAGCCGGAGCCGTCAGGGGAGCCGGGGCGGTCGGCGCCGGTCGGGGCGCCGGGGCCGCCGGGGGGCGCCGGGGGGAAGCCGGGGCGGTCGGAGCCGGGGCCGTTGGCGAAGCCGGAACCGCCCGGGCCGCCGGGGCCGCCGGGGAAGGGGGGACCGTCAGGGGAGCCGGGGCGACCGGGCCCCTCCGGGGCGCCGGGCCTGCCGGGACCGCCCGGGAAGCCGGGGCCGTCGGGCGCACCGGGGCGGTCGGAGCCGGTCGGGGCACCGGGGTGGCCGGGCGCGCCCGGTCCGTCGGGGAAGCCCGGGCGGCCGGGGCCGCCGGGGGCGTTCGGCGGGAAGCCGGGACGGTCGGCGCCACCGGGCGCACCGGGGCCGCCGGAGAAGCCGGGGCCTCCCGGCGCACCGGGGCCGGCCGGGCCGTCGCCGTACGGGGGGCGGCCGGGAGCGTTCGGGCTCGGCGGGGGGCCGGGGAAGCCGGGACCACCGGGAGCGCCCGGGCCGTTGGAGAAGCCGGGGCCGCCCGGCGTACCAGGACCGCCGCCCTGTGCGCCGGGGCCGTCGGGGAAGCCCGGGCGGCCGGGGCCGCCAGGGGCGTTCGGCGGGAAGCCGGGACGGTCGGGGCCGGGGCCGCCGGAGAAGTTCGGGTTTCCCGGCGCACCTGGGCCGCCGGGCGCGCCCGGGCCACCGGAGAAGTCGGGGCCGCCCGGCGTACGGGGGCCGCCCGGGTTGCCGGGAGCGCCAGGGCCGCCGGCAGGCGCACCGGGGCCGTTCGGGGAGTTCGGGTGGGGGTGGCCGTAGGCCGGCGGGGGGCCGGGGGGAGCCGGGGGGCCCGGGGGAGGGGGCGGGGTGGGGGCCGCAGGCGCGCCCGCCCCGGCCATGCGATGGCCGCAGACCTCGCACCAGTCGTCGGAGACCGACTGGTGTCCGTTCGGGCAGGTCGGCATGTCGGTGCTTCCCCCTCTCGTCGTCCGGCCCGGCGGACCGGGCTACCTCTTGACGCGAACGGTCTTGGTGGAGCGCGTCTCGAGTGTCATCTCGTCCGCCTCCGCGACCTTCGCCTTCAACCGCACAGTACCCGCCGCCGCGTCGACCACGTCCACCACCTTCGAAAGGAGTTTCGCGGTATCGGCGTTCCCGGAGGCCACCGCGAGCTGCACCGCGCGGCCCAGTTTCGCGGTCGCTCCGTCCTGATCGCCCGATTTGCGGGCGTCCAGACCGGCCTGGATGGCGTCCGCGAGCTCCGCCTGGCCCGTGTAGTGCGCGACCTGGGGGTGGATCGCCGTGGTCATCGCCACGTCGTGCGTCCACACGGCCCGTATCAGTCCTTGGGACGCCTGCCGGGCGTCGCCGCCGGCCGGGTCGGGGACGATCAGGGAGACCCGGGCGGCGAGCATCTCCTGCCCGACCGTGTTCGCCGGCACCCGCACGCGCACGTGGTAGTCGCGGGACTCGTCGCCCCAGGACCCGGTGGGGTAGTCCCCGGAGCGCGGGCCCGTGTCCGTGCGGCGGGCCGTGAGGTCCACCACGGCCGGGGCGACCTGCTTGACGAAGACGAGCTCCGCGCCGACCGGCGTCCACAGCCGCAGCGCCACGTCGGCGACGCCCTTGCCCATGACGTTCTCCATCATGGCGGTGAAGTCGGCGGCGAGCCCGGCGGGGTCGGCGACGATGTCGGCGGACCCGAGCAGCGCCGAGGCGATCCCGGTGACCTCCTTGACCTCCCAGTCCGTGCCGACGCCCCGCGCGTCGCACGTGAAGCGGCCCGCGCAGGCGTCGAGCGCGGCCCGCAGCGCCTCGGGGGACTCGTGCTCGTTGCGCCCGTCGGTGAGCAGGACGGCGTGCCGGATGACCAGGTCCTCGTCGCCGAGGAGCGCGTCGGCGAGCCGCAGCCAGGTGCCGATCGCGGTGCCGCCGTCGGCGGTGAGCCCGGCCAGCGCCTCCTTGGCCTCGGCGCGGGTCCGGGCGCCGGCGACGGCGAGCCGCCCGTGCTCCGGGTAGAGCGGGACGGCCCGGTGGTTGCCGGCGACGACGGCGAACGAGGTGCCGTCCCGGAGGGTGTCGATCGCGGCGGCGGTCGCGGCCCGGGCGCCCTCCATCTTGGCCGGCGGGTAGTCCATCGAACCCGAGCAGTCGACCATGATCACCACTCCGGCGGGGCCGCCGGCCGTGACGCCCCGCGCGCCGCTGGTGCCGCCGCCGGTCGCGGTGACGGTGACGATGGCGTCGACGTCCCGCCCGCCGTCCGGCAGGTACGCGTTCTGGTAGACGTCCACCGAGAACTGCGGCACGGACGGCTTGGCGAAGTTCGCCATCTGGTTTCGGCTCCTCGGCGACGAAGGGCGGTACGGGAGGTGACGGCGGGTCAGATGGAGGCTGCCCCCGCCGGCGGCGGGGCGAACGGCGTCAGCGCGACCGTGATGTTGTCGTGTCCGCCGCCGTCGAGGGCGTGGCCGACGAGGACCCGCGCCGCGTGCAGCGGGCGGGCCGCCGCGTCGGCGGGGACGGCGCCGGCCATCGACTCGGCGGCCTCCGCGTAGTTCCACAGGCCGTCCGTGCACACCACCACGACCCCGGCCCGGTCCGGCTTGAACGCGGCGGTGTGCGGCTCCAGTTCGTACGCGTCGGCGCCGAGCCAGCCGGTGATGGCGTGGGCGCGCTCGTCCGCGTACGCCTGCTCCTCGTTCATCAGGCCCGCCTTGACCATCTGCGCGGCCCACGAGTCGTCCTCGGTGAGCCGCGCGGCGGGCGCGGACCGGTCGTCGGGCACCCAGTAGGCGCGGCTGTCGCCGACCCAGCCGACGACGAGCAGGTCGTCGGTGACGACGGAGCCGACGATGGTGCAGGCCGGCGAGTTGCCGCCGTGGAGGGAGGCGGCGCTGCCGTCGTCCGCGCCCGCGGTGCGGGCCAGGGCGGTGACGGCCTCGGCGGCGGCGACGATCGCGTCGTGCATGGCCTGCTGCGGGTGGGTGCCGCGGGGCAGCGCCTCGCCGAGCACGTCGCCGGCGGCGCGGGCCGCGGCGGCGGACGCCTCGTCGGGGCGGTGCGCGGAGGACACCCCGTCGCAGACGATGGCGACGGCGGCGGGCCGGCCGCCGGGCAGCGTCGTCTCGGTGATCGCGAACGAGTCCTCGTTGCGGTGGTGGCGCAGCCCCCGGTCGCTGACCGCCGCGACCGAGCCGAGCTCCCGCTCCATGTGGTCCCGCGCGCGCGGTTGCGCGTGCCCGCAGTTCTCGCAGTACCCGTCCCCGTCGACCCGCCCGGCCCGGCAGGCCACGCAGACCCCGTCGGGCACGTCCCCGCCGGCCCCGGCGGACCCTTCCGCCCCGGCCGGCTGCCCGGACGGTCCCGTCGCCGGGTCGACCCGGACGGCGGCGCGCGGATCGGGCGCGGCCAGCTCGAAGTCGCCGCCGCCGCGCACGGTCGGCCCGCTCGGCCCGCTCGGCACCGCCCCGCTCGCCGGCACCTGCGCGTCGCCCGGCGCTGCCGCCCCGCCCGGCTCCACCGGCCCGCCGCCCGGCGCCGCCGTCGCCCCGCCCGGGTCCGGCAGGCCGTCCGTGCGGACCGGGACCGTCGGGAGGTCGCGGCCGCCCGAGTCGGTGCCCGGCAGGTCGCCGGGGTGCTGGGTCATCGTCGAGAGCGAGCCGGGCTCCCGGGGCGGCGCCTCGGGCCAGACCGGCGCGGCGATCGGCATCGTCGGCCGGTCCTCGCCGGCCGGGGGCGTCACGACGGCGGTCAGGTCGTACCCGCAGGCCCCGCAGTAGCGGTCCCTCGGGTCGACGGGCTCGGCGCACTCCGGGTTCGGGCAGGCGTCGAGTCCGTGCGCCGGCGGCTGGGGCTTCTGGGACATCCTCACACCCACGTCCTGGGGCGGTAGCGGTTGGCCCGCTCCACCAGTTCGATCCTCTCCTCGCCCCGCTGGGCGAGCCGGGCCAGCACCCGGTAGGCGCGCTCCAGGCCGAAGCGGAGCCCGTTCTCGTCCAGCGCGCTGCCGAGCAGCGGCTCCCCGCCGCCCGGCGCGGCACCGGGACTCCCGGAGAGTACCCAGTCCAGGGCCGTACCGAGCACCTCCGCCGACAACCGCTCCCGGCGCACCGGGTCGAGGCCGAAGCCGCCCAGCGCCGACACCTGCGCGGCGGCGGCCGTCAGGTCCGCGCCGAGCGGTTCGCCCGGCGGGCGCCGCCGCAGCCGGGCGCGGACCGCCGCGACCCGGGCCGCCGTGTAGTGGATGGACGCCTCCGGTACGGATTCGAGAGCGGCGACCGCCCCCGCGCGGTCCCCGGCGGCGAGCCGCACCCGGGCCAGCCCGAACGCGGCGCTGACGAAACCGGGGTCGGTCGTCCACACCAGGTGGTAGTACTCGGCCGCGTTGTCGAGCTGGCCCAGCACCTCCGCGCAGACGCCCAGCGCCAGCTTGGGCGCCGGCTCGCCGGGGAAGGCGTCGTACACCGCGTCGAAGGCGAGCGCCGCGTGCGTCAGGTCGCCGCCCACCAGCGAGGCCACGCCCCGGTGCCACACCACCCGCCAGTCGTCCGCGTCCCACTGCTCCAGCGCGTCCAGCGTCTGCCCGGCCGACACCAGGTCCCGCAGGTCGAGCTGGGCCCGCAGCGCCCGCAGCCGCAGCTCCGGGGTGTCGGCGGGCGCGGCCCGCAGCGCCGTGAGGAGTTCGGCGGGCGCGGCGGCGAGCAGGCCCGCGAGGAAACCGGCGTTGGCGTCCGCCGGGTCCACCCGCGGCACCGGCAGCGCCAGCGCGGTGGCCGCCGTGTCGAGCGGGGCGAGCAGCTCGGCGAGCGTCTGCCCGGCGGGGATGCCCGCGGCGGCCGGGGCAGCGGAGCGCCGGGCCCGGCCGGTGCGGCGGGCCCCCAGCAGCGACACGTCACCGGTCTGCTCGGCGAACAGCACGGTGTCGGTGACCCGGGTCTCCGCGGTGAAGAGCGTCGACAGCGCCGGCCGGGGCCGCCCCGACTGGAGGGCGACGACCTCCCGCAGCACGCCGGTCAGCTGCTCCGCCATCTCCTCGGCGGAGGCGAAGCGGCGCGCCGGGTCCGGGTCGGTGGCCCGCACCAGGAACCGGTAGAACGACTCGTACCGCTGGAACACCTCGATGTGCTGCGGCTCCGGCAGCGAGTCCGCGAAGACGGTGGTGTAGCCCTGGAAGTCGAAGGTCAGCACGGCGAGCGTGCGGGCCACCGTGTACAGGTCGCTGGCGACGGACGGCCCGGCCTCGGCGACCTCGGGCGCCTGGTAGCCGACCGTGCCGTAGATCGCGGACTCGGTGTCGTCCATCCGCCGGACCGCGCCCATGTCGATGAGCTTCAGCTGGTCCTCGGTCTGCAGCGCGTTGTCCACCTTGAAGTCGCAGTACAGCAGGTTGCGGCTGTGCAGGTGGCCCAGCGCCTCCAGCGCCTCGATGCCGTACGCGCACGCCTGCTCGACCGGCAGCGGGTCGCGCCGGCCCTCCGGGGTCCGCCGGTCGTTGGCGATCTCCTTGAGGGACTTGCCGCCGACGTACTCCATGACGATGTAGCCGTCGAGGGAGCCCGTGCGCGCGTCGAGGTGCTCGACGAAGTTGTAGATCCGGACGATGTTGGCGTGCTCGATCTCGGCGAGGAAGCGGCGCTCCGAGATCGCCGCCGCCATCGCGTCCTGGTCACCGGTGTCGAGGAGGCCCTTGAGCACCACCCACCGGTCGGCGACCGCCCGGTCGACGGCGAGGTAGATCCAGCCGAGGCCGCCGTGCGCGAGGCACCCCGCCACCTCGTACTGCCCGTGCACCACGTCCCCGGCCCGCAGCTTCGGCACGAAGGAGTACGGGTGCCCGCACGAGGTGCAGAAGCCCTCGGTGCGGCCCGGCCGGTCGCCGCGCGAACGGCCCACCGGCGCCCCGCAGTCCGAACGGGAGCAGAATCGCTTCCGCTCCGGCACCTCGGGGCGCGCCATCACCGCGGCGCGCGGATCGGGCCGCGGCACCTCCGGGATCGCGACCAGCCCGGCGCCCAGCCGCTTCCGCGCCGACCGGTCCGCGCCCGTCCCCGAGCTGCGCACCGACACCGAACGGCCCGTGGCCCGCCCGGACAGCGACCGCGACAGCCGCCCCGACACCGAACGGCGGGACGACGACGAGCGCGACGAGGCCCGCGACGACGCCCGCGAACCGCTGCGCGCCGACGACGGGTCGGGACCCCAGCCGGTCGCCTCCGACGGCGCGCCGAAGCCCGCGTCCGCGCCGCCGCGCCTCCCCGGCACCGCGACCCCGGTCGGATTGGCCCGGAGGTGCCCGCTGGGCGCCACCACCGGCGCGAGCCCGCAGGTGTCGCAGTACAGCTCGCCGCCGCCGACGTCCTCGTACGCGCCGTCGCACGTGGGCCGCTGGCAGCTCCCCGGCGCTCTCAGACCGCTCACCACTGTCGTCCTTCCGTCTCCCGCGGACCGGACAGCAGCTCCGCCACCGCCCGCTGGTAGCGCAGCACCGCCTGCTCCGCCGCCCGCAGGTCGCAGGGCGCGCTCCACAGCATCCGGCGCGCCGTGTCGTACCGCTCGGTCAGGAGCGGGTCGTCCGCCCCGCCCAGCCGGGCCGCCTTCGCCCGGTACGCGTCGAGCCGGCCGCGCAGTTCCGCCCGCACCGCCAGCGGCGCCGTCACCGCCGTCAGCGAGTCCCGGGCCCGCAGCAGCTCCTCCTCCGCCTCCCGCTCCAGCGCGTCGAGCAGCGGCGACAGCCGGTGCCAGCGGGCGTGCCGGCGGTGCTCGGCGGCGGCCTGCAGCCGCTCCTGGAGCGCCGTCGGCGGCCCGCTCACGGCCGGCACCTCGGAGGCGGCGATCTTCGCCAGCACCTCGCCGCGCGCCACCCGCGCCTCCGCGAGGGTCCGGTCCGCGCGGGACAGCACGTCCCGCAGCCGCAGCAGCCGCTCCTCGGAGTCCTGCCGGACCGCGAGGACCGCCTCGATCTCCCGCCGCACGTCCTCCAGGGCGAGCGCCGCCCGGTCGTACCGCGCGGTGTCGGGCCGGCCGCCGCCCGGCGCCGAACTGCCCGCCGCCGGCCGCCAGAACGCCAGCGGGTCGGTCACCACCCGGGCCCGCAGCTCGGTCAGCTCGGCGGTGATGGCCTCCAGCTCGTCCCCGGCCGGATGCTCCCCGGGCCGCACCCCGACCGAGTGCGCCAGCGACCGCGTCCGGCCCAGCTCGGCGGCGAGCAGGTCTATCCGCGCGGGCAGCGCCGACCACACCGCGTCCGCCGTCACCACCACGTCCAGGGAGGCCGCGTACAGCTCGTTCATCCGCCGTATCAGCCCGTCGAGGCTGAACCGCTCGGCGAGCAGTGCCCGTTCGCCCGCGCCGCCCGGCACGTGCACCGCGTCGCCGCGCAGCCGCTCGGTCAGCTCCGCCAGCTCCTGCGGCGTCGGCCACGCGTGCCGCGACCGCAGCTCCCGGGCCTCCCGCAGCGCCGCCGTGTACGCGTCGAAGCACGTCCACAGCACGGTGATGGTCCGCTCGGTCGCCTCCCACCGCTCCCGGGTGACGCCGGTCAGCTCCGCGCCTTCGAGGAGCCGCCGGCCGGCGTGGTCCTGGAGCGCGAGGAGCGAGTCCTCGACCGCCTTGTGCTCCGCGCCGAGGCGCGCCAGCGCACGGTCCACCTCGTCCCGGTCCATCACCGGCCCAGGGGGTCCCGTGACGCCCATCGCTCTCCTCATCTCCTTCTACCTGTACAGCGGGAGGGGCGGTTCGGCCTTCCCGAGACCCGCCTCCAGCCAGGTCCGGTACGCCTCCTGCCAGGGCCCCTTCCGGTAGTCCTCCAGCACCTTGTTGACCCGGCGGACCAGGTCGTCGTCGCCCAGCTCGGCCGCCACCCCGTAGTACTCCTCGGTGAACGGCTCGCCCTTCAGCTCCACCCCCGGGTCCTGCGCGGCCTGCCCGGCCGCGAGCGCGTTGTCCGTGACGATCGCGTCGACCTCGCCCATCTGGAGCCGGGCCAGGCAGTCCAGCTGGTTGGGGACGGTCAGCAGGTTCCGGTCGGCGGGGGTGCCGTCGCCCTCGTCCTTGAAGACCGCGCCGTACGACCGCTCCTCCAGCGCCTCGTAGGCGGTGGAGCCCTCCGCGGTGCAGACCCGCTTGCCCTTCAGCGAGGCGTCGTAACCGGTGATCGGGGAGTCCTTCGGCGCCAGCACCTGCTGCCCGGCGCGGAAGTAGGCGGTGGAGAACGCCACCTGCTGGAGCCGCTTGCAGTTGATCGTCATCGTGCGGACCACCAGGTCCACCTTGCCGCTGTCCAGGGCCGCGACCCGCTGGTTGGTCGGCACGGCCCGCAGGACCGCCGCGTCCTCGTCGCCCAGGATGTCCTTGGCGATGGCCCGGGCCAGCGCGATGTCGAAGCCCTCCAGGGTGCCGGTCTCCGGATCGCGGAAGCCCCAGCGGTAACTGGACTGGTCGACGCCCACGAGCAGCTTGCCCCGCCGCTTGATCTCGGCGACCGCGGGCCCGTCCACGGTCGAGGGCCGCAGCGACGCCTGCGGGTTCTCGCAGGTGTCCGCCTTCACCTGGACGCCCGTGCCCACGCCCGGGCCGAAGGGGCCGGCGGGCGGCTCCGCGCCGCCCGCGTCCCGGGTCAGCGGCAGCAGGGTGAGCGAGGCGGTCAGCGCGCAGGCCGCGCCCATCGCGGCCACCCCGCCCCAGCCCCGCAGCCGCCGGGCCGCCCGACGCGCCGCGGGCTCGCCGTCGCGTGCCATCACGCCCCCTCTCACCGGTACTCCGCCAGTCTTCGGTTGATGCCGAGCACCGCGGCCAGCGCGCCCAGCGCCCCGAGCGCCGCCGCGCCCGGCGGCAGCCCGCCCAGCGCGTCCACCGCCCCGCGCGCGGCGCCGGTGAACTCGTCCTGCTCGTGGGCGAGGGCCCGCTCCAGGGCCGCGTCCACCTGGTCGAAGGCCCAGCCGGCCGACTCCTTCGGCTCCGCCTCGCCCTTCGGCCCCACGATCAGGTCCAGGGCGCCGCGGTAGTCGCCGTCCTCGCCGCGCTTCCGCGCCTCGGTGTGCCGCGCCCGCCACTCCGCGACCCGGGCCGTCGCCTCGGCCAGCGGGGCCCGCCCGGCCTCGTCGTCGGCGAGCCGCGTCGCCCGGGCGAGCGCGTCGGTCAGCGCGCCCATCTCGGCCGCGTACTCCGCCTCGTACTTGTCGTCCTTGCCGTCCTCGGTGAGCACCGCGCCCCGGGCGACCTGCGTCAGGTTCTCGTTGGCGCGGGCTCTCAGGGAGCTGATCCGCGCCTCGTTGAGCAGCTGGAGCGACTGCTGTCCCTCCGCCTGCGCGGCGCCCAGACCGGACCGGGCGACGGTGTGCGCCCCCGCCAGCCACAGCAGCACCACCACGGAGGCGGCCGTCGCGGCCAGCAGTCCCCGGCTGAACACCCGGTTGGTGCGCCGGAACTCCCGCCGCTGCGCCCACCCCAGCGCGCCGAGCGCGAGCACTCCGGCACCGAGGGCCAGGTAGGGCCAGGCGCGGGCGTCGTCGTCGTCCTGGTGCAGCCGGGCGGTCTCCGCCGCGTACAGCCGCTCGGCGGCCGGCAGCAGCCGGGTGGCCATCTCCTGGTTGGCGTACCGCAGATAGGCGCCGCCGAGCGGCAGGCCCTGCCGGTTGGCGGCGCGGGCCCGCTCGACCAACCCGGTGTAGCGGGGCAGCAGTTCGCTGAGGGCGGTGATCTCGCGGGCCGACTCGCCCGAACCGTCCGTGTTCGCCGCCGCCTTCACCAGGAGCCGGGACGCCGTCGCGATGTCCCGGTCGTAGCGGGCGCGGGACTCGGCCGGTTCGAGCGTGCCGGCGAGGAAGCCGGCCGCGGCCGTCGAGTCCGCGTCGGCGAGCGAGCGGTAGATCGCGGCGGCGTCGGCGCTCAGCGGCTGGCTGCGCCCGACGACGTCCTCGGCGGAGCCGGCCCGGTCGGCCGCCTCCAGACCGGCGACCGTGCCGAGCGCGAGCACCAGCAGCGCGAGGACGGCCCCGAGGATCCGCAGCCGGCCCGGCTCGGTCGTCGCGGCCTCCCGCAGCACCTCGCGTCCGGTCGCCCACGCCCCCCGCGCGGGCGGCGGGGCGGCGCCGGCGGCGGCGGCGCGCGAGACCTGTCCCGGCACCGACGGCCGCGCGGGCGCGGACGCGGCGGATGCCGGGTGCGGCGCCGCGGCGGGCGCGCTCGGCGGTTGTGTCACGTGACCTCCCCCTCGGTCTCGACGTCGATCGACCCCGGCGAGCAGTATGGCCGCAGCCGGCCCGCCCGCACACCGGGAATGACACGATCTTGTGCCTATCGTGCCGCACGTCCCGGGGACTTGGCCGGACGAGGCCCCTCTCGCACCCTCCGCCCGCCCTCCCCGGAACCCCCGGATCCCCTCCCCGATCCTGCTCGAAATCCCCTCGAACACCACTCACTCTGAATACGCCGGAACCCCCGGATCGGTTCCGCCTCCGGGGGTCCCTCGAACAGGTGAACATGCCGCTGCGGCCGGCGGCTTCAGCCCGCGTAGTGCGCCCGCAGCCGCGCCGCCGCCTCCGGTCCCGCGCCGGTCTCGTCCAGGGCGAGCAGCCCCGCGCCCAGCACCGGCGGCGCCGTCACGAACCGCACGACCGCCTTCGGCGCCCGCTCCGCGAGGAGCCCGAGGATCCGGGACTCCAGCTGCGGGTGCCGCGCGGCCAGCACGCTGCCGCCGAGCACCACCGGCGCCTCCTCGTCCAGCAGCCGGAGCCGTCCCAGCGCCACCGCCGACAGCGCCACGACCTCCTCGGCCATCCGGTGCACCAGCGCCAGCGCCACCGGGTCGCCCTCCGCCGCCACCCGGAACAGCACCGGCGTCAGCTCGTGCCGCCGCTCGTGCGGGATCCGCCCCAGGTGCACGGCCTCGATCAGCGCGTACATCGTCTCCAGGTCGAAGTGCGCGGGCAGCGCCCGGGCCAGCTCCGTCGGCTCGCCCCGGCCGTCCTCGGCGCGGGCCGCGAACCACATGGCCTCGTCGGCGAGGCCGCCGCCCCCGCCCCAGTCGCCGGAGATCTTCCCGATCGCCGGGAAGCGGGCCGTCCGCCCGTCCGGGGTCATGCCCACGCAGTTCACCCCGGCGCCGCAGACCACCGCCACCCCGCGCGGCTCGTCGAGCCCGGCCCGCAGGATCGCGAACGTGTCGTTGTGGACCCGTACCGACGCGCTCCACCCCCGCCCCGTCAGCTCCTCCGCCAGCGCGGCCTCCTCGACCGGCAGGTCCGCGTTGGCGAGGCAGGCGGTCACGTGGGCGAAGGACAGCGGGACGCCGGCGTCCGCCGCCGCCCGCCCCACGATCTCCGCGAGCCCGTCGACCGCGGCCGCCACCCCCACCACCGGCGGCTGGAACCCCCCGCCGCGAGCCGTCCCCCGCACCGTCCCGTCCGGCGCGAGGACCGCCACGTCGGTCTTGCTGTTGCCCGCGTCGACCGCGAGCAGCCCCCCGTTCACGCCCACGCGAGGTGCTCCCGGTTGTGCGCGATCAGCCGGTCGGTCAGGCCCTCGGCGTACGCGTACTGCCCGACCAGCGGGTGCGCGAGCAGCGCCTTGAAGACCCGCTCCCGGCCGCCCCGCAGGGCCGCGTCGAGCGCCAGGTCCTCGTAGGCCGTGACGTGCGCGATGAGCCCGGCGTACAGCGGGTCCACCGGCGCGACCGGCAGCGGCACCGCCCCGCCGGGGCCGACCGCCGCCTGCGTCTCGATGACGGCGTCGTCCGGCAGGAACGGCAGCGTGCCGGCGTTGAAGGTGTTCACCACCTGGTACGGCGAGCCCGCCCCGCCCAGCAGCGAGGCCGCCAGGTCCACGGCCGCCTCCGAGTAGAAGGCGCCGCCGCGCTTGCCGAGCAGCGCCGGCTTCTCGTCGAGCGCCGGGTCCCCGTACATCTCCAGGAGTTCCTTCTCCATCGCGGCGACCTCGGCGGCCCGCGACGGCTTGGTGCGCAGCTCCTCGACGACCTCGTCGTGCGCGTAGAAGTAGCGCAGGTAGTACGAGGGGACGACGCCGAGCCGGTCCACGACCGGGCGCGGCAGGCGCAGGTCGGCGGCGATCGCGTCGCCGTGCTCGGCGAGCAGCCGGGGCAGCACGTCCTCGCCGCCGGGGCCGCCGAGCCGGACGCCGGTCTCCCAGGTGAGGTGGTTGAGGCCGACGTGGTCGAGGTGGACCTCGGACGGGGCCACGTCGAGGAGCTTCGCGAACTTCCGCTGGAAGCCGATGGCGACGTTGCACAGCCCGACGGCCTTGTGCCCGGCCTTCAGCAGGGCGCGGGTGACGATGCCGACGGGGTTGGTGAAGTCGATGATCCAGGCGTCCGGGTTGGCGCGCCGGACCCGCTCCGCGATGTCGAGGACGACGGGGACCGTGCGCAGCGCCTTGGCGAGGCCGCCGGCGCCGGTGGTCTCCTGGCCGACGCAGCCGCACTCCAGCGGCCACGTCTCGTCCTGGTTCCGGGCGGCCTGGCCGCCGACGCGGAGCTGGAGGAGGACGGCGTCGGCGCCCTGGACGGCGGCGTCGAGGTCGGTGGTGGTGGTGATCCGCCCCTCGTGCTGCTGCTTGGCGAAGATCCGCCGGGCGAGCCCGCCGACGAGGTCCAGCCGGTCGGCGGCGGGGTCGACGAGGACGAGTTCCGTGAGGGGCAGGGTGTCGCGCAGCCGCGCGAATCCGTCGATCAGTTCGGGGGTGTAGGTCGAACCGCCCCCCACGACAGCGAGCTTCATTCTCGTATCAGCCCTTCACTCCGGTCAGGGTGACTCCCTCGACGAACGCCTTCTGCGCGAAGAAGAACACGAGGATCACGGGGGCCATGACCAGGACGGTCGCGGCCATGGTCAGGTTCCAGTCGGTGTGGTGCGCGCCCTTGAAGGACTCCAGGCCGTAACTGAGCGTCCAGGCGGCCGGGTTCTCGGAGGCGTAGATCTGCGGCCCGAAGTAGTCGTTCCAGCAGTAGAAGAACTGGAAGAGGGCGACGGCGGCGATGCCGGGCTTCGCCATCGGCAGCACGATCCGCAGCAGGGTGCGCAGTTCGCCGCAGCCGTCGATGCGGGCCGCCTCGACGTACTCGTCGGGGATGGTGAGGAGGAACTGGCGCAGCAGGAAGACGGCGAAGGCGTCCCCGAAGGCCAGCGGGATGATCAGCGGCCACAGCGAACCGGAGAGGTCCATCTGCTTGGCCCAGAACAGGTACATGGGGATGATCACGACCTGCGGCGGCAGCATCATCATCGAGATGACGAGCAGCAGCGACAGGTGCCGGCCGCGGAAGCGGAACTTGGCGAGGGCGTACGCGACGGGGACCGACGACACCACGACGAGGACGGTGCCGAGTCCGGCGTACAGCAGCGAGTTCTTCCACCACGTGAGGAAGCCGGGCGTCTCGAAGACCTTGGCGTAGTTCTCGAAGTGCCAGGTGTTCGGGGTGAGGTCGCGGGTGAGCGCCTGCTGGTCGCTCATCAGCGAGGTGAGGACGACGAAGACGAACGGCAGGACGAAGAAGAGGGCCGCGGCGATCCCGAGGGAGTGCACGGCGATCCAGTGCAGCAGGGCCTTGCGGCGGGCCGTCCGGGCGGCGGGCGCGGTCAGGGACACGGTCATGGTTCAGTCCCCCGAGCCGATCAGGCCGCCGCGCCGCCGCATGAGCAGGGCGGTGAAGGCCATGGAGAAGGCGAAGAGCACGAGCGCGATGACACAGGCCGCGCCGTAGTTGAACTGGCTGAAGCCGAGGCTGTAGACGAGCTGCGGCAGGGTGAGCGTGGAGTCGTCGGGGTAGCCGGGGACGAAGGTGACGCCGGAGCCGCCCATCACGCCCGAGGCGACCTTGGAGGCCACGATCGGCTGGGTGTAGTACTGCATCGCGCCGATGACCCCGGTGACCAGGGCGAAGAGGATGATCGGCGAGATGTTCGGCAGGGTGATGTGCCGGAACCGCTGCCAGGGTCCCGCGCCGTCCAGCTCCGCGGCCTCGTACTGCTCCTTGGGCACGTCGAGCAGGGCGGCCATGAAGATGACCATGAGGTCGCCGATGCCCCACACGGCGAGGACGGTGAGGGCCGGCTTGGCCCAGTCCGCGTCGTTGAACCAGGCGGGGGCGGGCAGGCCGACCGACTCCAGGAGCGAGTTGACCGGCCCGGTGCCGGGGTTCAGCAGGAAGACGAAGGCGAGCGTCGCCGCCACCGGCGGAGCCAGGTACGGCAGGTAGAAGAGGGTACGGAAGACCCCCGCGCCCGTCTTGATCTTCGTGATCAGCAGGCCGATGCCGAGGCCGAAGACCACCCGGCAGCTCACCATGACGACGCACAGCCAGAGGGTGTTCTGGAGCGCCGGCCAGAACTGCGGGAAGGACGTGAGGACGTACGTCCAGTTGTCCAGGCCCCGCCACTCGGGCGGGTTGAGCCCGTCGTACTTCATCAGCGAGAAGTAGACGGTCGAGACGAGCGGGTAGGCGAAGAAGAAGCCGAAGCCGATCAGCCACGGCGACATGAAGGCCAGGGTGCGCAGCGCGTTGCGGCGCCGTTTGGCCCGCAGCGTGTTGCGGGCCCCGGGGGCGGAGGCGGCCGGGGCGGCCGCCTCCGTCGCGGGGAGAGTGTCCGTGCTCATGAGCGGTGTCCGGCCGTCACTTCGCCGCGGCGATGTCGCGGTCGATCTGGGCGGCGGTCTCGGCGAGGCCCTTCTTCAGGTCGGTGACCTCGCCCTTCTCGTACCGCTGGGCGAACTTCTGGAGGGTGTCCTGGTACGCGGAGCCGTTCACCGCGCCGTCCGAGGTGGTGGACTTCGGGTGCTGGGCGATCTTCAGGAAGGTCGTGAAGCGCTCGTCGACCTTGAGGTCCGGCGACTTCAGGGCCTCCAGGGTGGAGGGGACGTTGCCGATGGCGTTGGCGAAGCCCACCACGGCCTCGGTGTCCGTGGTCATGTACTTGACCAGCTCCCAGGCGGCGTTCTGCTTCTTCGACTGCGGAGCGATGCCCATGATCGTGCCGGAGAGGTAGCCCTTGCCGTACTCGGCGACCTCGTCGTCCGCGACCGGCAGCGGCGCGACGCCGACCTCGAACGGGACCTTGGCGTCCTTGAGGAAGTTCAGCCGCCACTCGCCGTCCAGCTGCATGGCGACCTGGCCGGTGTGGAAGGGGTGCTTGGCGCCCCACTCGTCGCCGAAGGTGGTGCGGTACTTGTCGAGCTTCTGGAAGCCGCCGAGCGCGTCCACCAGCGACTTCTGGTACGTCATCATCTCGGCGAACGCGGGGTCGGTGCCGACCGCCGACTTGCCGCTCGCGTCGAAGTAGCCGCCGTGGCTCCACTGCGACATGTAGTGGGAGACGACCGTCTCGTAGCCGAGGTAGTTCGGCATGAAGCCGAGCCGTTCGTACGAGTCGCCCTTGGCCTTCGTCAGCTTCTTCGCGACCTGGGTGAACTCGGACCAGGTCTTCGGCGGGGCCTCCGGGTCGAGGCCGGCGGCCTTGAAGGCGTCCTTGTTGTAGTAGAGCCCGTACGCGTCGGAGAGCAGCGGCAGCGTGCAGCGCTTGCCCTCGAACTGCGTGTAGTCCTGGAGGACCTTCGGGAAGACCTTGTCGAGGTCCAGCTTGTCCTTCTCGATGAACGGCTTCAGGTCGGCGAGGGCGCCCGTGTGGCAGAACTTGCCGACGTTGGCCGTGGTGAAGGAGGCGACGACGTCGGGGCCGTTGGAGCCGCCGGCGCGCAGCGCCTGGCCGAGCTTGTCGTCGTTGATGTTGCCGACGACCTTCACCTTGATGTTCGGGTGGGCCTTGGTGAAGCGGGCGACGTTCTCCTCGATCGCCTTCACCTCGGACGGGGCCGACCAGCCGTGCCAGAAGGTGAGGGTGGTCTCGGCCTTCGGGTCGTCGGAGGCCGCGTCGCCCGCGGAGCCGGTACAGGCGGTGGCGAACAGGGCGAGCGAGGCGGTGGCGGCGAGCGCGGCGGCGGCTCTGCGGGCGCGTACGGGCATGGCGGTGTCTCCCTTGGCGGGCTCTGAGGGGAAGGAAGGGGAGCGGACGGACGGGGCGGGGACGGGGGTCAGCGCGAGGTGTCGAAGACCTCGTCGCGGGTGGTGGCGAGGGCGCTCTCCAGCGCCCCGCGCAGCACGGGCTCGTGCGGGACGGCGGTGAGGACGAGGCGCGGCCGGGAGGCCGCGAGGTCGGCGAGCTCGGCCTGGACGCGGGCCCGCAGCGGTTCGCCGCCGGCGACGAGGACGTCTCCGGACAGCACGACGAGTTCGGGGTCGAGGACGGCGACGAGCGAGGCGAGACCGGTGGCGAGCCGTTCGGCGTACCGGTCGAGCAGTTCCGCGTACGGGCCTTCGTCCGGTGTCTCGGCGGCCCGGGCGAGCAGCCCGGTCGCCACGGGCACGTAGGGCTGCTCGGGGGTGTCGAGGCCGGCCGCGCGGGCGAGGCGGGGCACCGACTGGACGCCGGCGAGCTCCTGGAAGCCGCCGGAGTTCGCCTGGGTGACCTGGCGGACCAGCGGGGTGCCGGGGACCGGCAGGAAGCCGACCTCGCCGGCGCCGCCGGTGAAGCCGCGGTGCAGCCGGCCGCCGAGCACGAGGGCGGCGCCGAGGCCCTCCTCGTTCCACAGCAGCACGAAGTCGTCGTGGCCGCGGGCGGCGCCCAGGGCCCGTTCGGCGACGGCCACCAGGTTGACGTCGTTCTCGTACTCGAAGGGCATGGGCAGCACCGCGGCCAGCTCCTCCAGCAGCGTGGGGGAGTGCCAGCCGGGCAGGTGGGAGGCGTAGCGGAGCCGGCCGGTGGCCGGGTCGAAGGCGCCGGGGGTGCCGATGACCAGCCGGCGGACGTCGGCGCGGGTGAGCCCGGCGGCCTTGACGGCCCCGTCGAGGGCGTCGGTGACCTGGCGGACCACGCCGTCGCCGGTACGGCCTCCGGTGCGGAGCTCGTACTCGCCGGCGACGGCGCCGGTGATGTCGGCGACGGCGGCGCGGATGCGGTGCTGGTTCACGTCGAGCCCGGCGGCGTACCCGGCGGTCGGTTCGAGCGCGTACAGCTGGGCGTTCGGGCCGGGGCGGCCCTCGGTGGTGCCGGTGACGCGGACCAGGCCCGCCGCTTCGAGGCGGGCGAGGAGCTGCGAGGCGGTCGGCTTGGAGAGGCCGGTGAGCTTGCCGATCCGGGTCCGGGAGAGGGTGCCGTGCTCCAGGAGGAGGTCGAGGGCGGCGCGGTCGTTCATGGCCCGCAGCACGCGCGGGGTGCCAGGGGTGCCCTGGGTGCCTGCCATGCCGGTCGCACCTGCCTTCCACATGCCGCCCACACTGTTAGGAAAGTTTCCTATCGGGTTGGGAGGACGGTAGGACGGGCGTCGCCGGGGCGTCAATACCCGCACACGCACGACACCCCCGACGGCAACCGAAGCGTTACCGGCGGGGGTGTCGACGAGCGGGCGGTACGCCCGGGGTCAGGGCTTGTTCAGGTCCGGCCGCGGCAGCGGCGTCGCCGCCGCCGACTGCGGCGAGGTCGCGCTGGAGAACGCCGACGGGGCCGCCATGCCCGCCGTCGGGTCGGCCGGCGCCGGCTCCTCCGCCTGCGGCGGCAGCCCGCCGACGATCCGGATGCCGGCCTCGTCCAGCCCCCGCTTGATCCGCCAGCGCAGCTCGCGCTCGACGCCCAGCTTCTTGCCCGGCATCGTCTTCGCGGAGACCCGCACGGTCATCGAGTCCAGCAGCACCTCGGTCAGGCCCAGGACCTCCACCGGGCCCCACAGCCGCTCGTTCCACGGCTCGTCCTTCGCCATGGCCTCGCCCGCCTCGGAGATGACCGACCGGACCGTGTCCAGGTCCTCCGTCGGACGGACCGTCACGTCCACGGAGGCCGTCGCCCAGCCCTGGCTGAGGTTCCCTATCCGCTTGATCTCGCCGTTGCGGACGTACCAGATCTCGCCGTCGATCCCGCGCAGCTTCGTCACCCGCAGCCCCACCTCGACGACCTCGCCGCTGGCCACGCCCGCGTCGACCGAGTCGCCGACGCCGTACTGGTCCTCCAGGATCATGAAGACGCCGGAGAGGAAGTCCGTCACCAGGTTCCGCGCGCCGAAGCCGATCGCCACACCTGCCACACCGGCCGAGGCGAGCAGCGGCGCCAGGTCGATCTCGAAGGCGCCGAGGACCATCAGCCCGGCGGTGCCGAGGATCAGGAACGACGCCACCGAGCGCAGCACCGAGCCGATCGCCTCCGACCGCTGCCTGCGGCGCTCCGCGTTGACCAGCAGCCCGCCGAGCGCCGTCCCCTCCACCGCCTGGGCGGAGCGGTTCATCCGCTCGATCAGCTTCGTCAGGGCGCGGCGGACGGCCCACCGCAGCAGCAGGGCGACGACCAGGATGAGCAGGATCCGCAGCCCGGTGTTCAGCCAGGTGGACCAGTTCTCCTCCACCCAGCTCGCCGCGTTGGTGGCCTTCTCCGCCGCCTCGTCCAGAGTCACGGGGAGGGACTCGGGGTCGGTGGCGGCCGCCAGGACGGACCAGGACACGGGACAACCTCCAGGCATCGCGTACGCAGGCCATCCACCCTAACGGGGCACCCCGGGCGGAACGGTCGCCGTGTTCGAGGGAGAGACCGACCTCACCCGGGCACATACCCGGCAGACATGCCGATGTGGCCGAGAACACGGCCACCACGTCCCCGGCGATCGCGGGAACGTGGTGGCGCACCGGCCAGGCATGAGGAGAGACTGAGAGCAGTTCGTCCCGGCGCGAGCCACGCGCCGCCGGCGTCATAGGAGGCATCCGTGCCGCATGTCCTGGTCCTCAACGCGTCGTACGAGCCCCTGGGCGTCGTACCGCTCCGCCGCGCACTCGTCCTCGTACTGGAGAACAAGGCCCTCTGCATCGAGGAGTCCGGCGCCTTCCTGCACAGCGAGCATCAGGTCGTCCCCGCGCCCAGCGTGGTACGGCTGAAGCGCTTCGTGCGGGTCCCCTACCGGGGGCCCGTTCCCCTGACCCGCAGAGCCCTCTTCGCACGCGACGGCGGACGCTGCATGTACTGCGGGGGAGTGGCGACCAGCGTCGACCACGTCATCCCGCGCAGCCGGGGCGGGACGCACGCCTGGGAGAACGTGGTGGCGGCCTGCCGCCGCTGCAACCACCTCAAGGCGGACCGGCACCTGCGGGAGATCGGCTGGCGCCTGCGCCACCAGCCCGCGCCGCCGACCGGCCTGGCCTGGCGGATCATCGGCACCGGCCACCGGGACCCACGGTGGCTGCCCTACCTCACGCCGTACGGCGCCGAGGACGCGATGGCCCGGATCGACTCCGTTGCCGACACCCCCGCGGGGGTGTTGACGACCGGCTGAGATCCGGGCCTTCCGCGTCCCCGGGCCGGGGCGGGCAGGGGTACGGAGGCGGGGGCGCCGCTCAGCGGGCGGCGCCCTCCTCCGGCGCGCCTTCCTCCGGCGCGCCCTCCCGCGCGTCCCGGGCGTCGCCGCCGGGCGCGTCCGCACCGGGCGAGTCCGTCCCAGGCGCGTGCGTCCCGGCCGGGTCCGCGTCGGCCGGGTCCGCGTCGGGCACCCGCTTCGGCGGCTCCTGCCGGGCCCGCTCCTCCCGCACCGCGTACGTCTCCACCGACCAGAGCGAGTAGCCGTACGGGGTCGCCCGCTTCTCGCCCTGCACCCGCAGGAAGCGGGTGCCGTCCGCGTCCATCCGCACCGCCTCCCGGCCGCCCCGGCCGTCCGTGACGGTCGCCGCCGTACGCCAGTTCCGCCCGTCGGCGGAGACCTGCACCCGGTAGCGGGAGGCGTACGCGTCCTGCCAGTGCAGGACCACCTGGCCTATCCGGGCCGGCTCCGCCAGCTCCAGCTGGAACCAGGCGCCGTCCTCCGCCGGCGAGGACCAGCGGGTCGCCGGATCGCCGTCCACCGCGAGCGCGGCCGGGAAGTCGGGCGTCTCGTCGCCGGACGAGGACGCCGTGGCCGTACGGGCCAGATCCGGGCCGCCGGTGCGCGGATGGGCCCGCACCGTCAGCACCCGCTCCTCGCCCGCGAACGCCACCGGCACCCGGTACTCCCCGGACGGCGTGCCCGGCGCCACCGACACCTCCAGCGGCACCGTCGTCGTGCCGCCGCGCTCCACCGCGGCCTCCTTCGGCAGCCGTACGGTGACGCCCTCCGGCGCCTTCGCGGTCAGCGGGCCCCGCACCCCGGCCGCCCGGTTCCCCGTCAGCCTCAGCTCCACCCGGCCCGCCGCGCCGCCCGCCTCCAGGTCCGTCGCCGCCCGGTCCAGCTCCACGCCGGCCCGCGGCCCGTCCGCGAACCACGGCACCACCGACCGCACGTCGGGGGCGGGCCCGTCACCGTCCCAGACGATCCGCAGCGCCTCCGCGCGCAGCCCCTTCAGCTCGGTCTGCGTCCAGCCCGACGCGTCCAGCGGCCCGACCGCCCGCCAGCCCTCGCCCGCCACGAACGCCTCCACGCGCGCGTGCGGCGCACCGCCCGCGGACCCCGGCGCGGCCTTCCCGGCCAGCACCGTCACCGCCTCCACCGGCCGCGCCCGGTCCAGCTTCACCGTGTACGAACCGGTCGCCCGGTCCACCCGGCGCTCCGGGTCGCGGTCGGTGCCCGTCCAGGCCGCCGCCTCCTTCGCCGCCCGGTCCAGGAACGGGTCGAGCACCCCGTCGCCGACCGTCGCCCCGCTCGCCGCGATCCGCGGGCGCAGCGGCTCCAGCCGCAGCTGCGCCTGCCAGGCCGCCGGGCCGTCGCCGCGCGCCTGCGCGAGGAGCATGTCGACGGCCGCCTCGCCCGCCGCGCCGTACCGGGCCAGCTGCTCCAGCCACGGCCCGGACTCGGCGCGCAGCGCGCCGTCCGCCGTCCCGGCCAGCCGCTCCGGCGCCTCCCGCATCACCGTGAACGCGGCCCGCAGCTCCCGGCCCGCCTTCTCCCGGGCCGCCGCCGGACCCGCCGCCCGGGCCGACCAGAAGGCGCTCATCAGCGGCTTCAGGCCCGCCGACTCGGCGTCCGGGGCGAGGAGCGACGAGGCCGCGTTGCCGGCCAGCGCGCCGAGCGCCGCCCGGGCCGCCGGATCCGGGCCCGCGAGGTCGGCGACGGCCGCCCGCCAGGACTCGCCGGCCCGGTAACCGCGCGGGTTCCACGCGAAGTCGCCGGTGGTGAAGAGCGGGATCCGGGAGGCGGCGGGCTGCTCCATGGCGTGCGCCAGATAGGCGGCGGAACCCGCCGCGACCGCGGGCTCCCGGCCCGTCGCCGGCCCCAGGAAGAGCCGGTCCTGCGCGTAGTCGTTCACCGGGTAGTTGTCCATGGTGACGAGCGGGCGCTGGCCCAGCGCCGCCCGCACCCCGGCGAGTTCGGTGCCGGTGATGGTGCGCGGCACCACCCCGACGCCCGTCCACGCCACCCGCACGCGCGCGTCCAGCGCCCGCGCGAGCGCCGACCGGTACTCGCTGGTGCCCTCCTGGTAGTACTCCGTCGGCAGCACCGTCAGCGGATCGGCGTCCGGATGGTGCTCCGCCAGGTGGCGGGCCACCGCGTTCGCCACGCGCGCGTGGGCGCGGGCCGCGCCCGCCGCGTCCCGCCCGAAGGCGTCGGCGTCCTCGTCGCAGGTCCACTCGCCGAACCCGGCGTCCGGGAACTGGAGCTGGAAGGACCGGAAGCCGAGCTCCCGCATGGCGTCCAGCTTCCGCGTCAGCGCCGCCACGTCCGCGTCCGAGGAGAGGCACATCGACTGGGCCGGGGCCACCGCCCAGCCCAGCGTCACCTTGTTGGCGAGGGCCCGCTCGGACAGCGCCAGGAACCCGGCCCGCTGCGCCGCCGGGTAGGGCTCGCGCCACTGGGCCGTCCGGTACGGGTCGTCACCGGGCGCGTAGAGGTAGCGGTTCTGCTTGGTGCGGCCCAGGAAGTCGAGCATCGACAGGCGCTGCTCCGTCGTCCACGGCGTGCCGTAGAAGCCCTCCGCGACGCCGCGCTCGGCGGTGCCCGGCCAGTCCCGGACGACGACGCCGGGCACCTCCCCGCCGGCCCCGCCCGGGCCCTCGCCGAGGAGCCCGCGGAGCGTCTGCACCGCGTGGAACAGGCCGTCCTCGCCGGTGCCGTCCAGCACCACCGTGTCCCGCCCGCCGAACCGCCCGGTGGCCAGCCGGTAGCCGCCCGGCGGGAGGTCGCCCCGCTCGGCCACCCCGAAGGCCGCCAGCGCCTCCTGGGCCGCCGCGCCGGACGGCCCGGAGAGCCGCAGCACCGGGCCCGCGCCCGGCAGCCCCTCGTGCACGGTCCGCACCCCGGCGTCCGCGAGCAGCCGCCGCAGGGCGGCGAGCGCGGCCGGATCGGCGTCCTCGTCCGCCACCAGGGTCACCCGCTCGCCGAGCCGCACGGCAGGACCCGCGGCCGTCAGCGACTGCGGCCGGGGCCACACCGAGGGCTCCGCCGCCGCGCGGGCGGCCCGGTCGCGGGGCGCGGGGACGCCCGGGGCGGCGGGACGGGCCGCGAAGGCCGCCGGGGAGGCGGGCGCCGCGGGGACCGCCGGGAGGGCGGCCAGGTCGGGCGCGGCGGCGGGCGCCGGGGAGGCGGCGGCCGAACCGGGCACGGCACCGGCGAGGAACCCGCCGATCACGGCGGCGGCGACCGCGGTCGCCGTACGCGGTCCGCGGCCCGGACGCACGGGGGTCACGGGGTCTCCCTTCACCGGGCCCGGGACCCGCCGGGGCGTCAGGAGCGGGCCCCGCCCGGCTGGTTGGTCACGAGCGGGTTACGAGCCCACCACCCGTCGCACGGAGGTGTCAATGCGACGGGGCGAAGTGTCGCCTTTGCCCGGTGAACCTCCGGCGAGCTGTCGTCCTTTCGCCGTGTTCCCCCGGTAAAAGGGGCAAAGCGAGGCGCGGTGGGTAGGACTCCCACTCGTCGCACCCCGGCCGCGGCCACCCGCCGTCCGGCCGCCACCCGTCGAGACGAACCGGGAGACCCCCGTGACCACGACCGCCCGCCCCCTCTCCGGACGGATACGGATCCCGCGCCAGGCCGCCTCCGCCGACGCCCCGCCCGCCGGCGCGGCGCCCGCCCCGGCCGCCGCGCCGCTGACCAGCGAGCCCTCCTGGGCGGCCGCCGCGCCGCTCACCAGCGAGCCGCCCCTGGCCGGCGTCGCCCCCCTCACCAGCGAGCCGCCCCTCACCGGCGCCGCCCCCCTCATCAGCGAGCCCGCCGCGCCCGGAGCGCGGTGCGGCACGGAGCCCCCCGGAGCGTGAAGTGACCCTGGCCCGCCTCGCCGCCCGACACGGCGTCGCCACCGAGTTCAGCCCGTCCGAGGGCGTCGTCCGGCCCGTGCCCGAGGCCACCGTGATCGCGGTGCTCGGCGCCCTCGGGGTCGACGCCGCCACCCCGGAGGCGGTCGCCGCCTCCCTCGGCGCGGCGGAGCGGGCCGACCGGGAGCGGCTGCTCCCGCCCACCCTCGTCCGGCACACCGGCGACGGGCCGCCCGCCCCGCCGACCGGGCTGCCGGACGGGACCCTGCTCCGGGTCACCACCGAGTGCGGCGCCGTGCACACCGGCGCCGACTGGGCGCGGCTGCCGCTGGGCGTGCACACCGTGGACGCCGAGGCGCCCGACGGGCGCACCGGCCGCGCCACCCTGATCGTCGCCCCCGCGCGGGTCCCGGCCCCCGCCACGCGCGCGTACGGCCTGCTCGTCCAGCTCTACTCGCTGCTCTCCGAGCGCTCCTGGGGCATGGGCGACCTCGGCGACCTGCGCGAACTCGTGTCCTGGGCGGGCCGCGCGCACGGCGCCGGCTTCGTCCAGGTCAACCCGCTGCACGCGGGCGTGCCCGGCGCGCCGTCCGACCCGTCGCCGTACCGCCCCTCCTCCCGCCGCTTCCCGGACCCCGTCCACCTGCGGATCGAGCGGATCCCCGAGTACGCCCACCTGGCCCCCGGCCCGCGCGAGGAGCTGGACCGGATCCTCGCCGACGCCGCCGAACTGCGCGCGAGCGTCCTCGACAAGGGCGCCGCCGTCGACCGGGACGCCGTCTGGGCGCTCAAGCTCCGCGCCCTGGAGCGCGTCGCCGCCGTCGAGCTGGGCCCCGGCCGCCGCGCCGACTTCCACGACTTCCTCGCCGAGCGCGGGCGCGCCCTGGAGGACCACGCCACCTACCAGGCCCTCGCCGAGCGGCACGGCCCGCACTGGCGCTCCTGGCCCGAGGCGCTGCGCACCCCGGACGGCGCCCGGGCGGCGGTCCGCGCGGACGGGGGGCTGGCCGCCCGGGTCGACTTCCACTGCCGGCTCGCCTGGCTGACGGACCGGCAGCTCGGCGAGGCCGCCGACGCGGCCCGGGAGGCCGGCATGGCCGTCGGCATCGTCCACGACCTGGCCGTCGGGGTGCACCCGGAGGGCTCCGACGTCTGGGCCCGGCAGGGCGACTACGCGGCCGGCATGTCCGTCGGCGCCCCGCCCGACGCCTTCAACTCCCGCGGCCAGGACTGGGGCCTGCCGCCGTGGCGGCCCGACGCCCTCGCCGCCGCCGGGTACGCCCCGTACCGCGGGCTGCTGCGGGAACTCCTACGCCACGCGGGCGCGCTCCGCATCGACCACGTGATGGGCCTGTTCCGGCTCTGGTGGGTGCCGGAGGGCCGGGAGCCCACCGAGGGCACCTACGTCCGGTACGACGCCGACGCGATGCTCGCCGTCCTCGTCCTGGAGGCGCACCGGGCCGGCGCCCACGTCATCGGCGAGGACCTGGGCACGGTCGAGCCGGGCGTCCGGGAGGCGCTGGCCGCGCGCGGGGTCTCCGGCACGTCGGTGCTCTGGTTCGAGCGGGACTGGGAGGGCGGCGGCGCGCCGCTGCCGCCGGAGGCGTGGCGGCCCGGCTGCGTGGCCACCGCCACCACCCACGACCTGCCGTCCACCGCCGCCCGGCTCTCCGGCGACCACGTGCTGCTGCGGCACCGGCTCGGGCTGCTCCCCGGCGACCTGGGACGCGAGCGGGCCGCCGACGCGGCGGAGACCGCCGAATGGCTCGGGGTCCTCCAGCGGCTCGGGCTGCTCCCGGAGGGCCCGGGCGGCGAGGAGGCCGAGGTGCTGGCCGTCCACCGCTTCCTGACCCGCACCCCGGCCCGGATGGTCGGCGTGTGGCTGCCGGACCTGGTGGGGGACCGCCGGCCGCAGAACCTGCCGGGCACCTGGGACGAGTACCCGAACTGGCGGCTGCCGGTGGCGGACCCCGACGGGCAGCCGCTGACCCTGGAGCGGATCGCCGCCTCGCCCCGCGCGCACGCCCTGCTGCGGACCGTCGCGGAGGGGGTCGGGGCCCGTACGGCACCCCCGGGCGCGCGGGCCGTTTAGGTGTTCGCTACTTTTGCACCGTGGACAAGAAGAACGCCCTGCGCGCCGGCGCCGTCGCGGCCGGTACGACGCTGATGATGCTGCTCATGTCGTCCCCCGCGCTCGCGCTGACCCGCGACGACGGTGACGACCCGGCCCCCAAGCTGGAGGTCGTCGAGACCCTCGGCCTCTTCGTGGCGCTTCCGGTGGTGCTGTTCCTGGTCATCGCCGGTCTGGTGATGGTCCTCGACAAGTCCCGCAAGAAGGCGTAACCGCCTCCTCCGCCCGTCTCCGAGGGCGCCGCACGGCCACCGGCCGCGCGGCGCCCTCGCGCGTTCCCGCGCGCGCGACGGGGCGCCTCAGGCGGTGGCCGCGAGCAGCTTCCGCAGCCGTCCGGGAGAAGGCGGCGGGGCGCCTCAGGCGGTGGCCGCGAGCAGCTTCCGCAGCAGTCCGGCCAGCTGCTCCGCCTCCTCCTCGGTCAGGGCCGCCTCCACGGCCTCCCGCTGCCGCTCCAGGCCGGCGCCGACCGCCTGGTCCACCAGCTCCCGGCCGCGCTCGGTGAGCGTGACGCGCAGGCCGCGCCGGTCGTGCGGGTCGGGGCTGCGGGTGAGCAGCCCGGCCTTCTCCAGCTTGTCCAGCCGGCCGGTCATGCCGCCGGTGGTGATCATCAGGGTGGCGGTCAGCTCGCGCGGCGAGAGCGTGTACGGCTCGCCCGAGCGGCGCAGCGTCGCCAGCACGTCGAACTCCCCGAGCCCCATGCCGTAGGGCTTGTACGCCTGGTCCACCTGGTTCCGCACGGCGGCGGAGAGGCGGTGGATCCGCCCGTAGATCGCCATGGGAAGGGTCTCCAGGTCGGGGCGGACCACGGCCCACTGGTCGGTGATGGCGTCGACGGCGTCGGGCGCCGGGGGCTGCGCGTGCGCGGCCCCGGCCTCCTTCATGGCCCCACTGTTCTTCATGGCCCCAGTCTCCCGTCCCGGCGCACTCGATGGCAAGAAAGCCACTTGCAAGCAAGTAGCTTAGTGCTAAGTTAATTACCGCCAAGCCAGTCGTGCTCCGGACCGCCGGGGCGCACCGCGTCAGGGGGAGTCCGCCATGTCCCGCAAGGCCGCCGTCGTCGCGCTCACCGCCCTCGCCCCGATCTCCTGGGGCTCCACCTACTTCGTCACCACCGAGTTCCTGCCGCCCGACCGGCCTCTCTTCACCGGCCTCATGCGGGCCCTCCCGGCCGGCCTGCTGCTCCTCGCGCTGACCCGCACCCTCCCGCGCGGCGCCTGGTGGGGGAAGGCCGCGGTCCTCGGCGCGCTCAACATCGGCGCCTTCTTCCCGCTGCTCTTCCTCGCCGCGTACCGCCTGCCCGGCGGCGTCGCCGCCGTCGTCGGCTCCGTCGGCCCGCTCTTCGTCGTCGGCCTCGCCGCCCTCTTCCTCGGCGAGAAGCCCACCGCCCGGACCCTGCTCGCCGCCGTCGCCGCCGCCTTCGGCGTCAGCCTCGTGGTCCTCAAGGCCGGAGCCGCCTTCGACCTGATCGGCGTCGGCGCCGGACTGCTCTCCTCGCTGTCGATGTCCGCGGGCATCGTCTTCACCAAGCGCTGGGGCCGCCCCGAGGGCGTCGGCGCCCTCGCCCTCACCGGCTGGCAGCTCACCGCCGGCGGCCTGGTCATCCTGCCGGTCGCCTTCCTCGTCGAGGGCGCCCCGCCGGCCCTCACCGGCACGAACCTCGCGGGCTACGCCTACCTCGCCCTCGGCAACACCGCGATCTCGTACGTCCTCTGGTTCCGCGGGATCGAGCGGCTGAGCGCCACCTCCGCCACCCTGCTCGGCCCGCTCTCCCCGATCACCGCGGCCGTCATCGGCTGGGCGGCGCTGGGCCAGGCCCTCGGCCCGGTGCAGGTCCTCGGCATGGCGATCGCCTTCGCCGCCACCCTCGCCGGCCAGCTGACCCCCGCGAAGCGCGCCGCCCGCCCGGAAGTCCCGGGCCCTGCCCCGGAGGAGGAGCCGGAACTGTTCAGTTCTCCTGAAAAGAACGGTCAGAAGGTTTCGATGGACCTGGAGGTTCGAGCGGTGCGACGGTAGACCCCATGCCCCTCACCACACCCCGCCGCCCGACCACCGAACCCGCCCCCGGAACCCCCGCCCCCGAGACCCCCGCCTCCGAAGCCCCCGCCCCGAGACCGGCCCTCGCCCAGGGGGCCGGTCTCGGTCTGCTGCTCGCCCTGCTCGCCACCGTCATCTGGTCCGGCAGCTTCGTCGCCACCCGCGACCTCGCCGACACCGTCCCGCCCGTGCAGGCCGTCTTCTGGCGCTGGGTCATCGCCCTCCTCGCCGTCGCCCCGTTCGCCGCCCGCCCCTTCTGGCGGCAGCGCGCCGTCCTCCGCCGCCACCTCGGGTACACCACCCTCGCCGCCCTGTTCGGCGTCACCCTCTACAACACCCTCGTCCACCAGGCCGGCCTGACCACCTCCGCCACCAACATGGGCATGATCATGGCCGCCTCCCCGGTGATCATGGCCGGCTACGCCCGGCTCGGCGGCGAACGGCTCGGCGCCCGCCGTCTCCTGGGCACGGCCGTCGCCGTCCTCGGCGTCCTCCTCCTCGTCGGCAAGGGCTCCCTCACCATCGACCTCGGCCCCGGCGACCTCTGGATGTTCGCCGCCGCCCTCTCCTTCGCCACGTACAGCGCCCTGCTCAAGCGCCGGCCGCCCGAGATCGACGGACTCGCCTTCCTCTTCGGCACCTTCGTGCTCGGCGCGCTCATGCTCGCCCCCGCCTACGCCGTCTCCCTCGCCGTCCAGGGCGGCTTCCCCGCCACCCCCGGCACCGTCGGCCCGCTGCTCTACATCGGGGTCTGCTCCTCCGCCGTCGCCTTCTTCGCCTGGAACAAGGCGATCTCCCTGATCGGAGCGGCCCGCGCCGGCGTCGTCTACTACCTCCAGCCGGTCTGCGCCGCCCTCCTCGCGTACGCCCTCCTCGGCGAACAGCTCGGCCTGGCCGGCGGCGCCTGCATGGTCCTCATCCTCGGCGGAGTGGCGCTCAGCTCCGCCCGGTAGGTTGCGCCCCATGACCGAGTGGGACATCAAGAAGCTGCACATCCTGCGCACCCTGCGCGACCGGGGCACCGTCACCGCCACCGCCGAGACCCTGCTGATGACCCCCTCGGCCGTCTCCCAGCAGCTCACCAACCTCTCCCGGCAGCTCGGCGTCCCGCTCCTGGAGGCCCACGGGCGGCGCGTCCGGCTCACCGACGCCGCCCACCTCGTCCTGCGCCACGCCGAGGCCGTCTTCGCCCAGCTGGAACGGGCCGACGCCGAACTCGACGCCTATCTGCGCGGCGAGGCCGGACAGGTCCGCGTCGCCGCCTTCTCCACCTCCGTCCCCGCGCTCCTCGTCCCCGCCGTACGCCGCCTCCGCACCGCCCACCCCGGGCTCGACGTGCGCGTCCGCGAGGCCGAGGCGGGGGAGGCGTACGAACTGCTCACGGCCGGCGAGGCCGACCTCGCGCTCTCGCTCGCCGCCCACGCGCCCACCGCCCGCGACCCCCAGTTCAGCCGGGTGCCGCTGCTCGCCGACCCCCTCGACGTGGCCCTCCCCGCCGGCCACCCGCTCGCCGACGCGCCCGGCCTCCGCCTCGCCGACCTCGCCGCCGAACCCTGGATCTTCGGCGGCTCCGGCCCCTGGTCCGAGATCACCACCGCCGCCTGCGAAGCCGCCGGCTTCCAGCCCGAGCAGGCCCACAGCGCCTCCGGCTGGACCGCGATCCTCGCCATGGTCGAGGCCGGTCTCGGCATCGCGCTCGTCCCCCGGATGGCCGCCGCGGACCGCCGGAGCGGCACCGGCGTCGTCATGCGGGTCCTCTCCGCCGACCAGCCGCGCCGCCACGTCGTCGCCGCCGTGCGGCGCGGCGCCGAGGAGGGCACGGCGGTCGCCCGGGTCCTCGCCGCGCTCCGCCAGGCGGCCGTCCAGCGCGAGAACGTTCAGCGGAGCTGAAAAGACCTGTCGAAAACATTCGATGGACCCCGGGCTTCCGGCGCGGGACAGTCGGACCATGACCGCCATCGAGGACACCCAGGACCCGCACGCCAACGACGCCGCCCCCTACGCCGGAGGCGACCCGTACGCCGACTACCGCACCGGCGACTTCCCCTTCACCGAGCTGGTCGACCTCGCCGACCGGCGCCTCGGCGGCGGCGTCGTCGCCGCCAACGACGAGTTCTTCGCCGAGCGGGAGAACCTCCTCGTCCGCGAGCGGGCCGTCTTCGACCCGGAGCACTTCGGCCACAAGGGCAAGATCATGGACGGCTGGGAGACCCGCCGCCGCCGCGGCGCCGACGGCGAGCACCCCTTCCCGGCCCCCGAGGACCACGACTGGGCGATCGTCCGCCTCGGCGCCCCCGGCGTCATCCGCGGCCTGATCGTCGACACCGCCCACTTCCGCGGCAACTACCCGCAGCGGGTCAGCGTCCAGGCCACCGCCGTCGAGGGCAGCCCCAGCCCGCAGGAACTCCTCGACGCCAAGTGGGAGGAGCTCGTCCCGCCCACCCCCGTCCGCGGCCACGCCGCCAACGGCTTCGCGATCGACAGCGACCGCCGCTGGACCCACGTCCGCCTCTGCCAGCACCCGGACGGCGGCATCGCCCGCTTCCGCGTCCACGGCGAGGTGCTGCCCGACCCCGAGTGGCTGGACCTGCTCGGCACGGTCGACCTGCTCTCCGTCCTCAACGGCGGGTCGTACGAGGACGCCTCCGACAAGTTCTACTCCTCGCCGACCCAGATCATCCTGCCCGGCACCTCCCGCAAGATGGACGACGGCTGGGAGAACCGCCGCCGCCGCGTCCGCGGCACCCACGACTGGGTCCGCTTCCGCCTCCCCGCCCAGGGCGCCGTCCGCGCCGTCGAGATCGACACCGCCTACCTCAAGGGCAACTCGGCCGGCTGGATCGCCCTGCACGGCCGCAACGGCGAGTCCGGCGAGTGGTTCGAGATCGTGCCCCGCACCCGCCTCCAGCCCGACACCCTGCACCGCTTCAGGCTCCCCGCCCAGGCGGTCGTGACCCACGTCCGCCTCGACGCCTTCCCCGACGGCGGCGTCGCCCGCATGCGCCTGCACGGCTCCCTGACCGAGGAGGGCGCCGCCGACCTGCGCGCCCGCTTCGACCGCGCGAGCCGGTAGGCGCCCAGGAACCGGCGAAGGGGCGCCCCCATGGGGGAGGGCGCCCCTTCTCCGTGCCCGCCGGCGGTGGTTACCGCGCCGCCGCCGCGTCCGCCGCGCGGGCCTTCAGCGCCCGCTCGACACCGGCGCGGGACTCCGTCACCAGACGCCGCAGCGCCGGCACCGGGTCGTTGGCCGCGATCCACGCGTCCGTCGCGTCCAGCGTCTCCTGGGAGACCTGGAGCGTCGGGTAGAGACCGACCACGATCTGCTGGATCATCTCGTGGCTGCGGGTCTCCGACACGCGCTTGATCGACGCGAAGTACTTCTCCGTGTACGGGGCGAGCAGCTCGCGCTGGTCGGTCTGGACGAAGCCGCCGATCACCGCCTCCTGCACCGCGTTCGCCAGCTTGTCGTCCTCGACGACGGCCGCCCACGCCTCGGCCTTGGCCGCCTCGGTCGGCCGCGCCGCCCGGGCCGTCGCCGCGTGCCGCTCGCCGGCCGCCGTGCGGTCCCGCTCCAGCTCCGCCGCGATCTCCGGCTCGTCGAAGACGCCGGTCGCCGCGAGCCGCTGCACGAAGGCCCAGCGCAGCTCGGTGTCGACGGCCAGGCCCTCGATCGTCTCCCGGCCGTCCAGCAGCGCGGCGAGCAGGTCGAGCTGCTGCGGCGTCCGCGCGGTCGCCGCGAAGGCCCGCGCCCACGCCAGCTGGTGGTCGCTGGCCGGCTCGGCCGCCTTGAGGTGGGTGAGCGCCGCCTCGGTCCAGCGGGCCAGGCCCGCGTCGCGCCAGTCCGGCGCCGCGTACAGGTCGAGGGCCGCCTTCACCTGGCCCTGGAGCGACTGCACCACGCCGATGTCGGACTCCTTGGCGATGCCGGACAGCACCAGCTCCAGGTAGTCGCGGGTGGCCAGCTCGCCGTCCCGGGTCATGTCCCAGGCCGAGGCCCAGCACAGCGCGCGCGGCAGCGACTCGGCGAAGTCGCCGAGGTGCGCGGTCACGTTCCGCAGCGACACCTCGTCCAGGCGGACCTTCGCGTACGACAGGTCGTCGTCGTTCAGCAGGACGACCGCCGGACGGGCCTTGCCGGCCAGCGCCGGGACCTCGGTGCGCTCCGCCGCCTCGATGTCCAGCTCCAGGCGCTCGGTGCGGACCAGCCGGCCGGTCGCGTCGAGGTCGTAGAAGCCGATCGCGATCCGGTGCGGGCGCAGCACGGCCTCGCCCTTGGCGCCGGCGGGCAGCGCCGGGGCCTCCTGCCGGACCGCGAACGAGGTGATCGAGCCGTTCTCGTCGGTCTCGATCTCCGGGCGCAGGATGTTGATGCCGGCCGTCTCCAGCCACGCCTTCGACCAGGTCTTCAGGTCGCGCCCGGAGGTCTCCTCCAGGGCGCCGAGCAGGTCGCTCAGGCGGGTGTTGCCGAAGGCGTGGCGCTGGAAGTACGCCTGCACGCCCTTGAAGAACTCGTCCTGGCCGACGTAGGCGACGAGCTGCTTGAGGACCGAGGCGCCCTTGGCGTACGTGATCCCGTCGAAGTTGACGAGCACGTCCTCCAGGTCGTTGATGTCGGCCATGATCGGGTGCGTCGACGGCAGCTGGTCCTGGCGGTAGGCCCAGGTCTTCTCCGCGTTGGCGAAGGTGGTCCAGGCGTTCGGCCAGCGGGTGCCCTCGACGGCGGCCTGGCAGGCGACGGAGGTGTAGGTGGCGAACGACTCGTTCAGCCACAGGTCGTTCCACCACTCCATGGTCACGAGGTCGCCGAACCACATGTGGGCCAGCTCGTGCAGGATGGTCTCGGCGCGCCGCTCGTAGGCCGCGTCCGTCACCTTCGAGCGGAAGACGTACTGGTCGCGGATGGTGACCGCGCCCGCGTTCTCCATCGCGCCCGCGTTGAACTCCGGCACGAACAGCTGGTCGTACTTGGCGAACGGGTAGGCGTAGGCGAACTTCTCCTGGAACCAGCCGAAGCCCTGCCGGGTCACGTCGAAGATGTGGTCCGCGTCCAGGAACTCCGCGAGCGACGGACGGCAGTAGATGCCCAGCGGCACGACCTGCCCGTCCGGGCCCTTGTACGTCGAGTGCACCGAGTGGTACGGGCCGGCGATCAGGGCCGTGATGTACGTGGAGATCCGCGGCGTCGGCTCGAAGGCCCACACGCCGTCCTTCGGCTCCGGGGTCGGCGAGTTGGAGATGACGCTCCAGCCCTCCGGCGCCTTCACGGTGAACTGGAAGGTGGCCTTCAGGTCCGGCTGCTCGAAGGAGGCGAAGACCCGGCGCGCGTCCGGCACCTCGAACTGGGTGTACAGGTACGCCTGGCCGTCGACCGGGTCGACGAAGCGGTGCAGGCCCTCGCCGGTGTTGGTGTACGCGCAGTCGGCGACCACCCGCAGCTCGTTGCGCCCCTGCTTCAGGTGCGGCAGCGCGATCCGCGCGTCGCGGAAGACGGCTGCGACGTCCAGCGAGCGGCCGTTGAGCACGGCCTCGTGGACGGCGGGGGCGACGAGGTCGATGAAGGTCTCGGCGTTCGCCTCGGCGGAATCGAAGCGGACGGTGGTGACGGACCGGTAGGTGCCGCCCTCCTGCGCACCGGTGAGGTCCAGTTCGACCTCGTACGCGTCCACGGTCAGCAGCTTCGCCCGCTGCTGGGCCTCTTCACGGGTCAGGTTGGTCCCAGGCACCCGGTCAACTCCTCGGTTTCGTGACGTTTGGCCCATCCTTCCACGGGGCCGTCGGCGAGCGCATCGCGCATTTCCCAGGGCGAACACGGAAGAACGGCGGCCACCCGGAAGGGTGACCGCCGTTCTTCGCGGGGACGGGGTTCAGCCCTGGAGCTCGGCCGCCACCAGCTCCGCGATCTGCACCGCGTTCAGCGCGGCGCCCTTGCGGAGGTTGTCGTTGGAGACGAAGAGCGCCAGGCCGTTCTCGACGGTCTCGTCGACGCGGATGCGGCCCACGTACGAGGCGTCCTTGCCGGCCGCCTGGAGCGGGGTCGGGATCTCGGACAGCTCGACGCCCTCGGCGTCCTTCAGCAGCTCGTAGGCGCGCTCGACGCTGACCGGACGCTCGAAGCGGGCGTTGACCTGGAGCGAGTGCCCGGAGAAGACCGGCACGCGGACACAGGTGCCGGAGACCTTCAGCCCGGGGATCTCCAGGATCTTCCGGGACTCGTGGCGGAGCTTCTGCTCCTCGTCGGTCTCGTGCGAGCCGTCGTCGACGATGCTGCCGGCCAGCGGCAGCACGTTGAAGGCGATCGGGCGCTTGTAGACGCCGGGCTCGGGGAACACCACGGCCTCGCCGTCGTGGGCCAGCTCGGCGGCGCGCTCGGCGACGGCCTTGACCTGGCCGTCCAGCTCGGCGACACCGGCCACGCCCGAGCCGGAGACGGCCTGGTAGGTGGTGGCGACCAGCGCGGTGAGGCCGGCCTCCTGGTGGAGCGGCTTGAGGACCGGCATGGCGGCCATCGTGGTGCAGTTCGGGTTGGCGATGATCCCCTTGGGGCGGTCCTTGACCGCGTGCGGGTTGACCTCGGACACGACGAGCGGGACCTCGGGGTCGCGGCGCCAGGCGGAGGAGTTGTCGATCACGACGGCACCCTGGGAGGCGACCTTCTCGGCGAGGGCCTTCGAGGTGGCGCCGCCGGCGGAGAAGAGCACGATGTCCAGGCCGGTGTAGTCGGCGGTGGCCGCGTCCTCGATCGTGACGCCGTCGACGACCTTGCCGGCCGACCGGGCGGAGGCGAAGAGCCGCAGCTCGTCGACCGGGAAGTTCCGCTCGGCCAGGATCTTGCGCATGACTGTGCCGACCTGACCGGTGGCTCCGACGATTCCGACCTTCACGGGGACTCCTCCGTACGTGTGTGCAGGTGCTGCCGCTCCCCATCATGCGGGCCGCCTGCCGTTTCTTGTCCAATCCATTGTCCGAGGGGCGGGACGCGGTCCGACGGGTGAACGTTCCGGGACGGTCGCGCGTCGAAGGGGGGTCACCGGCAGGGAGGAGGCGGGGTGGAGCAGATGGACGCGGCGCTCGTGGACCGGGTGCGGGCGGTCCTCGCGCTGGGCGGGGTGCCGTACGCGGAGCTCCAGGACGGGGTGCAGCAGGTGGGGCTGCGGCTCCTGGAGGCGCGCGCGAAGGGGGAGCCGCCGCGTTCCCCGGCCGCCTGGTGCGCGGTCGTCGCCACCCGGGTGGCCGCCGACTGGCACCGGGCCCGGCGCCGGGACGAGCGGCTGGGCGCACGGCTCACCGCGCTGCCGGCCCCCGGCGGCGCCGGCGGCGAGGAGGCCCGGCTCCTCGCGCTGACCGTCGCGGACGGCCTGGAGGCGCTGCCGGAGAAGCAGCGGCAGGTGCTGGTGCTGCGCTTCTACGCGGACCTGCCGGTGGCCCGGATCGCCGAGGAGTTGGGCGTCCCGGAGGGGACCGTCAAGAGCAGGCTGCACGCCGCCGTCCGCGCGATGCGGCAGCGGCTCCACACGGACGAGGTGGTGTGAGGTGGACGACACGGAGCGGGACCCGCTGGCGCTGGCGCTGTCCCTGGACGACGGCGAGCCGCTGCCCCCGGGTGCCGGGGACGACCCGGAGGTCGCCCGCGCCCTGGCGGACGTGGCCCTGATCCGCGCGCGGCTGGGTGTCCTCGCGGGCGCCCTGACGGCGGAGCCCGTGCCGACGGCTCCGGTCGCGGCTCCGGTGGTACGGCCCCGGCGCCGCGGCCGGATCGCGGTCTGGGCGCTCGCCGCCTGCGCGGCCCTGGGCGTGCTCGGCACCGGCGGGGCGTGGCTGGCCGCGCGGCCGGGCGGCGGCCCCGACAGCGCCGCGGCCCACGCGAAGCTCACCCCCGGGGGGATCGTCGCCTGCGCCACGGACGTCGCCGAGGGCACCGTCGCGCGGGTCGAGCCGCTGGAGGGGGAGGGCGAGTACCGGGTGGTGCTCCGGGTGGAGCGCGCGTACAAGCCGGCCGGCGGCGGCGCCCGGGAGCTGGTCTTCCGGAGCTGGGCGGCGGAGCCGTCGTCGTACCGGCCCGGCGTCCGGATGCTCGTGGTCGTCTCCCGCTTCCCCGAGGAGGGGGTGCTCTCCTTCCGCCAGGACATGGAGCCGCCCGGCGAGCTCGGCGAGGACGTCGGCCCGGTCCGCGACGAGCTGGAGTACGGCCGCGCGTGGGTGGCGAAGGGGCTGCGGGAGGGGGTCGGCGACTGCCCCGGCCGGGGCTGAACGCGGAAGGGGCGGGCGTCCGCGCGGACGCCCCCCCCACCTCCTACCGCCGGGGTGTTTCGGGGTGACGCAGCCGATAAGGACGCTGCCGGTGCCGGCGACGGTGCCGCGGGCGTTGAGCAGCTGGACCTGGCCGAAGAACTGGCGTCCCTCGGGGGCCGGGCCGCCGACGACGACCTCGGCCGGGACCTTGGTCGAGGCGCCGTTGGCCAGCGGGAACGTCTTCGTCTCGTCGACCTTCACGGTGCCGAGCGACGGCGAGAAGTAGACGTCCTTGTAGTCGTAGGTCGTGCCGCCCTCGGCGTGGACCGCGTAGCCGTCGACGACGACGGTGTACGTGCCGGCCTTCGGCTTGACGAGGGAGACGGCCTCCTCCGAGTCGCCGTCGGCCGACTGGCCGACCTGCACGCCGTTCAGCAGCACGGTCAGGTCGAGGTCGGCGGCCTTGTCGGAGGTGTTGCCGATCGCGATGTCGAGCCGCTCCACACCCTCACCGACGGTGACGGTCTTCGTCTGCTGCTCGTGGTGCTGGATGGTCGGCGTCTCGGACTTCTGCGAGCCGAGCGGGCCGCCCTTCAGCTTGCCGTCGAGCGCGGCGAAGCCGTTGGTGACCGTCCACTCGACGCCGGCCGGGGTGCCGACCTTCGCCTCGGCGACCGTCTGGACGGCCGGGTCGAAGGCGGCGCCGAGCACGGAGACGTCGAGCTTGTACGGGTTGTCCAGGTCCGGCGAGGTGCGGCGCGCCTCGACCTCGATCTCCCAGACGCCGGCCTGCGGGTTCGCGTAGGAGCGCAGGTCGGGGCGGCAGGTGTTCGCCGGGTTGTAGTGCGGGTAGCAGCCGGTGGTCGCGGTCGGGTCGACCGGGACGCCGTACGGGTGGATGGCGATGAACCGGGTCTGGCTCTTCTCCTTCAGCCCGCCGATCCGCACCTCCAGGGAGGTCGCGCCCTTCGGCACGGTCACGAAGTAGGACTTGGTGCTGTTGCGCTGGACCGAGCCGGCGGCGGAGAAGCCGTAGCCCGGGGCGGCCAGGTCGCTCGCGACGACCGAGGTGGCGAGGATCTGCTTGTCGACGCCCTCGGTGCGCTCGTCGTCGGCCTCCAGGAGCACGCTGTGCACGCCGGCGGTCTTCGGGCGGGCCTCCAGCTTGACGGTGACCGGCTTGTTCAGCGGCAGGTCGATCTCGTCGTCGCCGAGGATCCGGAAGGTGCCGTCGTTGTACTTGAGGTCCAGCTCGTGCTCGATGGCGCGGTCCGGGCCGCTGGTGCGGGTGACGGTGACGTCGTAGACCTTCTTCTGGCCGGCCTTGAGGCCGCCCTCGCGGTCGTACACGCCGGTGCCGGTGTGCGGGGCCGGGAAGATCACGGTGTCGACCGGGGCCTCGACCTTGTAGGAGTGGGCGGTCGCCCCGTCCTTGATCGAGTCCCACGCCTCGACGACGTCGACGAGACCGGCGCCCTGCTCGTGCGCCGCGACACCCGGGATCCGCTTCGCGGTCGAGGTGAGGGCGGTGCGCAGGGTCAGCGGGGAGAGCTCCAGGCCGCGCTGCTTGGCGGCGGAGAGCAGCAGCGCGCTCGCGCCGGCGACCTGCGGGGACGACATCGAGGTGCCGTTGAGCATGCCGTAGCCGGCGGGCAGGCCGTAGCCGGCCTCGGCGACGCCGGCGCCGGCCTGCCAGGTCGGGATGGTGTTCACGGCCGAGCCCGGGCCGGTGACCAGCGGGGCGGCGCCGCCGTCCTCGCGCGGGCCGCGCGAGGAGAACGGGAACATGGCGTACTTCTTCTCGACGGCCGAGCCGTAGTTGGCGGCCCAGGTCGACTGGGAGACCGCCGCGCCGACCGAGAGGACCTTGTCGGCCAGGCCGGGGTCGCCGATCGTGTTGGTGCCCGGGCCGGAGTTGCCGGCCGAGATCACCAGCTGCACGCCGTACTCGTCGATGAGACGGGTGTAGAGGCGGGCGCGGACGTTGTCGCCGTCGTTCAGCGCGGGCAGGCCGCCGATCGACATGTTGACGATGTCGACGCCGCGGTTGACGACGAGGTCGACCATGCCCTCGGTGAGGGCGGTGTTGGTGCAGCCGCCGGTCCAGGTGCAGGCGCGCGAGGAGACGATCTTCGCGCCGGGCGCGGCGCCGTTCATCTTCCCGCCGAAGAGGCCCTTGGCGGCGGTGATGCCGGCGACGTGGGTGCCGTGCGAGGACTCGACGAGGCCGATGTTGACGAAGTCGCGCTTCTGGCCGACCCAGGAGCCGCCGTACGGGTCCATCGGGACGTCCTTGCGGATCTCCACGACGAACGGGGTGCGCTCGGCGACCTCGGTGGCCGGGTCGTCGGTGCCGAAGTAGCCGATCTGGTAGCCGTCCTTGTACGGCTTCATCGGCTCGTTGTCCGTGAAGTCGAAGTCCTGGTCGGTGTCGACCCGGACGGTGCCGGCGGCGGCGTCGTACAGCATGCCGAAGGTGTCGGTGGTGTCGCCGTCGCGGTTGATGTCGCCGGCCGGGTCGCCGCCCGCGGTGACGGACTCGCTGAAGCGGCTCCACTGGTAGGAGCCCGCGGGCGCCTTCCAGGACTGCGACGCGGCGGTGAAGACCGGGCCCGCGACCGGGGTGACCTGGGCGCGCCAGGTGCCGTCGCTCTCGGTGATCGGGTCGGTGGCGGTGACCCAGTCGACGATCTTGCGCTCGCCGGTGGTGGTCTTCTGCAGGGCCGGGTGGGCCAGGTCGACGCCCGAGTCGAGGACGCCGATGGTCACGCCGCGGCCGTCGGCGCGCGGGTGGTCCTCGACGAACTCGACGGCGCCCGTCTCGTGGGACGGGTTGTACGGGTTCTTCGCCGGGGTGCTCTTCGACGGGGCCGGGTAGGTCCGGGTCACCGTGGTGCCCTCGACGGCGCCGGTGACGCCCGCGTCGGGACGCGGGTCGTCCAGCTTGATCTCGGCCTGGAGGTCGAGCGACTGGACGGTGGAGAGCTTGGCGGCGGCCTTGATCGCGGCCTCGGCCCTGTCGGTCGGCAGGGTCGCGCGGACGTAGCCGAGTTCGTCGTTGCGGTTGCCGACCGAGCCGCCGGGGACGGCGTCGAGCTGGCCGGCGACCTGCTCGGTGGCGCCGGGCGCGGTCGCGACGAGGACGGTGACGTGCGGCTCGCCGGCGGCCTCGGCCTCGGCGAGGCGCTGGGCGTCGAGGGCGCCGAGCTTGTCGGCGGGCTCCGCGGTCTTGACCGGCGGGTTGGTCGCGGGGGCGTCGGCGGCGAGCACCGGCGCGGCACCGGCCGCGACGAGCGCGGTCACCAGGCCGGCGGCGGCGGCGATCCTGGCCGCCCGCCCGGTCCCGGCCGAGCGCCCGGGTATGGAGCTCTGCGTTTCGGGGGTGGTCATTTACATCCCTGTTGGTGAAAGAGAGGGTCCGGATTTCGGTACCGGATGACCGCTCAGCCTTTCGTAAGTGACAGGGATTTGTGGAGAGTTCCTGGAGGGTCTGTTGTGTCCATGGCGTACATCCGCCACCGCGCACCCTCCGCCATCAAGCACGAATCGCCCTCAATGAGGGCGATTCGACGGACCGTTCGGGACTCTCGGGCTCTCGGGGTCTCCCGGGCTCACTGGTCCTTCGTGCGGGCGTAGTGCCGGGACGCCTTCGCCCGGTTGCCGCAGGTGGCCATCGAGTGCCAGCGCCGGGTGCCGTTCCGTGAGGTGTCGAAGAAGTGCAGGACGCACGCCTCGTGCGCGCAGACCCTGATCCGGTCCGGGGCGGTGCGCAGCAGGTCCAGGTAGTCGCGGGCGGCGGTCCAGGCCGGCCCCCACGCCGGGTCGGCGAACTCGGGGCGCTCGCCGGGGCCGTCGGCGGTGAGCAGGGCGCGGATCCGGCCGTGTTCCAGGACGGCGTCGAGCCCCGCGACCGCGTCCGGGTCGCCGGGCCGGTCGACCAGCGCCTTCAGCGCGTCGCGGGCGGTGCGGGTGTGGCGGAGCGTGGCCTCGTCGGCGGTGAAGCGCCCGTCGAGCCCGTTGGCCGCGAGCCACACGGCCAGCCCCTCGGTGCCGGTGAGCAGGTCCCGGGGCTCGCCCTCCTGCATCCAGCGGGTGTTGAGCAGGTCCAGGGAGACCGGTTCGCCGGTGTGCGGCCGCGGATCGGTGACGGGCATGGCGGGCATCCTCCTCGATCCCCCGGGCGATCTAACCCCTCAAGCGTACGTGACGGGTTGCGGCTTCCGAGTTCTAACCTCTAAAGTCGAGTTAACCGGTTAGCCCGAAGGGGGCGACCGACGACGAGGGGACCGTCATGTCCGCGATCGGCACGCTGAACACGGCGCACATCGGCATCAACGTCACCGACCTGGACCGCTCGCTCCGCTTCTACGGCGACGTCCTGGGCTTCGAGGTGATCGGCACCGGCGACGCCGACGGACGGCGCTACGCCTTCCTCGGCCAGGGCGGCAGGCTCGCCGTCGCCCTCTGGCAGCAGGCCGGGGACGGGTACGACGCGACCCGGGCCGGCCTGCACCACCTGGCCTTCGAGGCCGAGTCCATCGAGAAGGTCCGCGAGGCCGAGGCGGCCCTCAAGGAGCGGGGCGTCACCTTCGCCTACGACGGCGTCGTCGCCCACCGCGAGGGCGCGGCCTCCGGCGGCATCTTCTTCCACGACCCCGACGGCACCCGCCTGGAGATCTCCGTCCCCAAGGGCGCCGAAGGTGCGCCCGCCCCCAGCGCCACCGCCCCGACCTGCGGCTTCTTCTGACCCACCCCGCTCACAGCGACCCGCACCTACTCAGGAGGCCCGCCATGTCGACCGCGTACCACCACGGCTCGCTCGCCGTGCAGCGGAAGGTCGGCGTCCAGCAGGCCGCCGCCCACGTCGCCCCGAGCATCCGTCCCGGCATCCGTCCGGTCGCCGCCGCGTTCCTGGAGGCCCAGCCCCTGCTGGTCCTCGGCGCGGCGGCGCCCGACGGGCGCGTCTGGGCGAGCCTGCTCACCGGCGACCCCGGCTTCGCCCGCGCCACCGGTCCGCACACCGTCTCCGTCGCGGCCGTGCCCCGCCCCGGCGACCCGCTGGCGGCGGCCCTGGCCGGCGAGACCCGCGTCGGCACCCTCGCCCTCGACCCGCGCACCCGCCGCCGGATGCGCCTCAACGGCACCGCCCGCCCCAGCGCCCGCGGCCTGCTGATCGAGGCCGAGCGGGTCTTCGCCAACTGCCCCAAGTACCTCCAGAAACGAGAGCTGTACGGCTCCGGCCCGGCCGGCCCCGGCACCCCGCCCGCCGTCGTCGGCGACGCCCTCACCGAGGCCCAGCTGGCCGCCGTCCGGGCGGCCGACACCTTCTTCGTCGCCACCGTCGGACCGGACGGCGCCGACGCCAGCCACCGCGGCGGCAACCCCGGCTTCGTCCGCGCCGACGGCCCCCGCGCGCTGGTCTGGCGGGACTACCCCGGCAACGCGATGTTCCTCACACTCGGCAACCTGGAGACCGACGACCGGGCCGGTCTCCTCTTCCTGGACTGGGAGAACGGCACGACCCTCCAGGTCAGCGGCCGGGCCGAAACGGTATACCGTTCCGGGGAGCGGTTCGTCCGCTTCCGGGTCGACAGCGTCGTCGAGACCCCGGCCGCCAGCCCCCTGCGCTGGTCCGCGCCCGAGTACTCCCCGGCGAACCCGACCACCCCCTGACGCCCGCACCCCCTGCCGCCCGCACGCGGACTCCCGATCCACGATCCCGAGGAACCCGTGACCCCCAGCACCCCGGCTCCCGAGGCCACCGTGCCCGCGCCGTCCGCGCCCGCCACTGCCCCGGCGCCCGCCGCCGCCCCCGTACGCCCCGGACCGCCGCCCCGCCCGCGCCCCGCGGTCGTCCTGCTCGCCACCGCCGTCAGCACCGCCGCGCTGCTCCTGCTCGTCGCCCTCGGCACCGTCCTGCACCACCCGCTGCTCATACCGCCGCTCGCCGCGAGCATGGCGCTGGTCGCCGCCTCCCCGGACCTGCCGCTCTCCCAGCCCCGTTCGGTCGTCGGCGGCCAGCTCCTGTCCGCGCTCGCCGGCTTCGCGGTCCTCGCGGTCGCCGGCCCGGGGCTGTGGAGCGCGGCCGTGGCCGGCGGCCTCGCCCTCGGCGTGATGATGCTCGCCCGCGCCCCGCACTCCCCGGCCGCCGCCACCGCCGTGATCGTCGCCCTCGGCGCCCCGCCGTTCTGGACCTTCACCGGCCTGCTGCTCGCCTCCTGCGTCCTGCTCGTCGCGGTCGGCCTGCTCGCCGCCCGCGTCACCCGCCGCCGCTACCCCGTCTACTGGCTCTGACCGGTCCCGCCGCCGCCCTCATCCCCTAACCTCGCCCCATGAAGCAGGAGTTGAGGGTGGCGGCCTACGCCGTGTGCGTCCGGGACGACGAGGTCCTCCTGGCCCGCTGGGTCGCCAAGGACGGCACCCGACGCTGGACCCTGCCCGGCGGCGGCATGGACCACGGCGAGGACCCCGTCGCCACCGTCGTCCGCGAGGTCGGGGAGGAGACCGGGTACGTCTGCGCACCGGTCGCCCTCCTCGGCGTCGACTCGGTCGTCCGCGACCGGCAGTCCCGGCTCGGCGCGGCCGGCTCCTGGCAGGGCCTCCGGCTCCTCTACGAGGCCCGCGTCACCGGCGGCACCCTCCGCCCCGAGACCGGCGGCTCCACCGACCTCGCCGCCTGGCACCCCCTCGACGCCGTGCCCGGCCTGCCCCGTGTCCACCTCGTCGACGTCGGCCTCGACCTCTGGCGCCACCGCCCGCCCCTCGGCCGCTCCCCGCTCGCCGACCCCCGCCGCAACTGACCGCCGCCCCCGCCGCTCACCCGCCCGCCGAGAATGGCCGGAACGCGCTCAACCGGAGCAACCCGCTCAACCCTCCCGCCCCGCCCCGGGTCCTTCCCGCCGACCGCAGCACCGGACCAGGGAGAACGGGACCACATGACCAGCACCCGCACCCGCACCGCCCGCACCGTCGTCGCCGGGGCGCTCGCCGCCGGCCTCACCGTCACCGCGCTCGCCGCCCCCGCCCTCGCCGCCGCGCCGGCCGCCCCCGCGAAGCCGGACCACGCCGCCACCCAGGCCGCGCTCCGGGCCAACGCCGACGCCGGCGTCCCCGGCGCCGTCGCCCAGGCCCGGGTGGACGGCCGCTCCTGGACCGGCACCGCCGGCGAGCGCGGCGGCGACGACCGCTTCCGCGTCGGCTCCATCACCAAGACCTTCACCGCCACCGTCCTCCTCCAGCTCCAGGCCGAGGGCCGGATCGACCTCGACGACCCGGTCGAGAAGTGGCTCCCCGGCCTGGTCCGCGGCAACGGCCACGACGGCGCGAAGATCACCGTCCGCCAGCTCCTCAACCACACCAGCGGCGTCTACAGCTACACCGAGGACCCCGGCTTCCAGCAGAAGGTCTTCGGCCCCGGCTTCCTCCGGCACCGCTACGACACCTGGAACCCGCGCGACCTGGTCGGCATCGCCATGGCCCACGCCCCCGCGTTCGCCCCCGGCACGTCCTGGTCCTACTCCAACACCAACTTCGTCCTGGCCGGCCTGGTCATCGAGAAGGTCACCGGCCGCCCCTACGGCAAGGCCGTCGAGAACCGGATCATCAAGCCGCTCAAGCTCCGCGCCACCAGCGTCCCCGGCACCCGGGCGACCGTGCCGGACCCCAGCAGCCCCGCGTACTCCACCCTCGACCCGAAGAGCTCCACCGTCCACGACGTCACCGAGCTCAACCCCTCCCTCGCCCACGCCGCCGGCGAGATGATCTCCGACGCGAACGACCTCCAGACCTTCTACCGCGCCCTCCTCAGGGGCCGGCTCCTCCCGAAGGCCGAGATGCGCGAACTCACCGCCACCGTGCCGGTCTCCGACCAGCACCCGGGCTACCGCTACGGCCTCGGCATCTCCTGGCAGAAGCTGAGCTGCGGCACCGAGGTCTGGGGCCACGGCGGCGGCATCCACGGCTCCCTCTCCGAGGCGTACACCACCCGCGACGGCCGGCACACCCTCGCCGCCAACATCAACGCCGACTGGACCGGCGACACCCAGGCGATCATCGACGCCGAGTTCTGCGGCACCCTCCCGGCGAAGAAGTAGCGCTCACCGGGGCAGCACCACGACGTAGGCGGCGGGCTGCCGGTCCGACGCGGCCATCAGCGCCGTGCGGACCACGGTGGCCTGCCGCTCCATCGACTCCCGCAGCTTGCGCGGGGTCAGATGGACCACCGTGATGCCCAGCCGCTCCAGATGCTCCCGCTTGCGGGTGTACTCGGACCACAGGGCGTCCTCGTCCTGCCGAGGCGCCCGGGTGTCCAGCTCCACCGCCACCGCCTGGTCCGGCCAGTACGCGTCCACGCCGCCCAGGTGCGGGCCGCCCGGCAGCCGCAGGTCCACGTTCCACACCGGGTCCGGCAGCGCGAAGTCCCGCACCATCTCGTACAGCCGCTCCTCCGACAGCGCCCGCCCCTCCACCAGGAGCGAGTCCACCGCGTCCACCACGTGCGACCGGGTCAGCAGCCGCGACCGGCTCAACTCCCGCACCAGCACCGGGGGTTCGCAGTGACCGCCGCGGACCGCCTCGGTCATCAGCCGGCGGACGGTCTCGGCGTCCTGCAGCCCCGACACCGCGTCCGCGACCGCCCGCGCCACCGGCGCCACCGGCAGCCCGTCGAGCTCCACCGGCTCCGGCGACTCCGGCGCCCGCACCACCCGCACGAACCCCGTCGACCGCAGCCGCCGGGTCCGCCCCACCAGGACGTCGATCCGGTCCAGGGCGGCCGGCGGGGGAGCGGACGCGAAGCCGTGCAGGGCCAGCGCGGCCAGCCCGGTGATCATCGCGCCCGGGCCGTGCAGCGGCGCCCCGCCGTCCCGGCGGGCGTACAGCAGCGCGGCCCGCAGCCGGTCGTCGCCGGTCGGCGCGCCGGGGTGCAGCAGGAAGACGCCCGGCAGCACCTGCTGCCAGTCGCCGCCCGCCGCCCGTCCGGCGACCTCGGCGGCGGGCACGCCCATCGCCCTCAACTGGGCGGTCGACGCGAGCCGTTGGGTGAGACCCGCGGGGGCGGAGAGGGGGCGGGGGGCGGAGGGGAAGGGGGTGTCGTGGTTCATGCCGGGGGTCTTCCGCCCCCCGGTCCGGTCCTAACGGCCTGTTACACGGGTGTTGCCCAACCCGGACAAGACGGCACTAAAGTACGCGCGTTCGACTGCCGAGAGGGGCGGCGTGCGGCCCCCTCCCGGCAGCCGGGACGCGTCAGTCCTCCAGCGCGTCGCACTCCTGCGCCCGCAGCGCCCGGGCCAGGTCGTCGCGGGCCTCCAGGACGAGCCGCCGCAGCGCCGGCGCCGCGTCCGCGTGCTCCGCCAGCCACGCGTCCGTCGCCGCCAGGGTCTCCGGACGGTCCTGGAGCGCCGGGAACAGCCCCCGCACCACGTCCATGCCGATCTGGATCGACCGCTCGGCCCAGATCCGCTCGATCACCGCGAAGTACTTCTCCGTGTACGGGGCGGTCAGCTCCCGCTGCGAGGGCTGCGCGAACCCGGCGATCACCGCACCGGCCAGCGCGTTCGACAGCGCGTCCGACTCGACGACCTGCGCCCATGCCTGCGCCTTGACCGCCGCCGACGGGCGGGACGCGAGCAGCCGCACCTGGTGGCGCTTGCCGCTCGCGGTGTCGTCCCGGGCCAGCTCCGCGCCGATCCGCGCCTCGTCGGCGCGGCCGTGCTCGGCCAGCGGGGCGAGCAGCGCCCAGCGCAGTTCCTGGTCGACGTCGAGGCCGTCGATCCGGGCGGTGCCGGCCAGCAGCCCCTCCAGCAGCTGGAGGTCGGCGTCGGAGGACGCGGTCGCGGCGAAGAACCGCGCCCAGGTCAGCTGGTGTTCGCTGCCCGGCTCGGCGATCCGCAGCTCGCGCAGCCCGCCCTCGGCGAGCAGCCGGCCGCCCTCCGCGCGCCAGGCGGGCGACGCGTAGTGGGTGACGGCGGTCCGTGCCCAGGCGTGCACCATCTGGAGGACGCCGATGTCGGTCTCGCGGCCCGCGAAGGCGAGGACGGCGGCGACGAAGTCGCGGGCCGGCATCAGCCCGTCGCGGGTCAGGTTCCACAGCGCCGACCAGCACAGCGCGCGGGCCAGCGGGTCGGTGATGTCGCCGAGGTGCGCGCGGAGCGTGTCCAGCGAGCCCTCGTCGAAGCGGACCTTGCAGAAGGTGAGGTCGTCGTCGTTGACGAGGATGAGGTCGGGGCGGTCCGTGCCGGCCAGGCCGTCGACGACGGTCCGGACGCCGGCGACGTCGGCCTCCACGCGCGCGTACCGGACGAGCTCGCCGTCGGTGAGCCGGTAGAGGCCCACGGCGATCCGGTGCGGGCGCAGCTCGCCGCCCTCCTGGAGGACGGCGAGCTCGGTGATCCGGCCCTCGGCGTCGTAGGTGACCTCGGGGGCGAGCACGTTGACGCCGGAGGTCTGGAGCCAGGACTTCGACCAGGCCCGCATGTCCCGGCCGGAGGTCTCCTCCAGCACCGCCAGCAGGTCGTTCAGACGGGTGTTGCCGTAGGCGTGCCGCTGGAAGTAGCGGCGGGCGCCCTCCAGGAAGGCGTCCCGGCCCGCGTAGGCCACGAGCTGCTTGAGGACGGAGGCGCCCTTGGCGTAGGTGATGCCGTCGAAGTTCAGCTTGGCGTCCTCCAGGTCACGGATGTCGGCCGTGATCGGGTGGGTGGACGGCAGCTGGTCGGCGCGGTAGGCCCACGCCTTGCGGTTGTTGGCGAAGGTCACCCAGCTGTCGGTGAAGCGGGTGGCCTCGGCGAGCCCGAAGGAGCCCATGAAGTCGGCGAAGGACTCCTTCAGCCACAGGTCGTCCCACCAGACCATGGTGACCAGGTCGCCGAACCACATGTGGGCCATCTCGTGCAGGATCGTGTTGGCGCGCCGCTCGTACGCCGCCCGCGTGACCTTGCCCCGGTAGACGTACTCCTCGGTGAAGGTGACCATGCCGGGGTTCTCCATGGCGCCGAGGTTGTACTCGGGCACGAAGGCCTGGTCGTACTTGCCGAAGGGGTACGGGAAGTCGAAGAGCTCGTGGAAGAGGTCGAAGCCCTGCTTGGTGACGAGGAAGACGTCGTCCGCGTCGAAGTGCTTCGCCAGCCCCTTGCGGCACATCGCGCCGAGCGGGATCTCGACGTCGCCGCGCCGGTAGGTGTCGGTGACGTAGTGGTACGGGCCGGCCACCACGCAGGTGATGTACGTGGAGATCGGCTTCGTCTCGGCGAACCGCCACACGCCGTCGGCGCCGCGCTCGCCGGCGCCGTTGCTCCACACCGTCCACCCGTCGGGCGCGGTCACCTCGAAGCGGTACGGCGCCTTGAGGTCGGGCTGCTCGAAGTTGGCGTACACGCGGCGGGCGTCGGCCGGCTCGTACTGGGTGTACAGGTACACCTCGCCGTCCTCGGGGTCGACGAACCGGTGCATGCCCTCGCCGGTGCGGCTGTACGCGCACTGGGCGTCGACGACCAGCACGTTGTCGTCGGCCAGCCCGTCGAGGGCGATCCGGGAGCCGTCGAAGACGACGGCCGGGTCGAGCTCCCGCCCGTTGAGGGTGACGGAGGTGACCGACGGGGCGATCAGGTCCGCGAAGGTGCGGTCGCCGTCGCCGGTGCGGCGGAAGCGGATCGTCGTCACCGAGCGGAAGGTGCGGACCGCCTCCGCCGGCTCGCCGACCGCCGAACGCAGGTCGAGGGCGACCTCGTAGCCGTCGACGGACAGCAGCGCCGCCCGCTCGTGGGCCTCGTCGCGGGTCAGGTTCTCACCGGGCACGGTCACTCCTTCGTGGCGTGTTCGAAACAGGACCGATCCTCCCATGCGCACCTTTCACCGGGCGCACGGGAATGCCGCGGCGACCCGGTGGTGTTGCGCCAGATCGGCGCACGTCCACCGTTTCCACCGTCCCGAGGAGTGACATGTCCGAGAGCAGGACCACCGCAGAGTTCTTCTTCGACCCGCTGTGCCCCTGGGCCTGGATGACCTCCCGGTGGATGCTGGAGGTCGAGAAGGTCCGCCCGGTGGACGTCCGCTGGAAGGTGATGAGCCTCGCGGTCCTGAACGAGAACCGGCTGGACGAGGTCCCCGCCGAGTACCGGGAGATGCTGGAGACGCAGGCGTGGGGTCCGGTCCGCGTCGTGATCGCGGCCCAGCAGCTGCACGGCGACGAGGTCGTCGGCAAGCTGTACACGGCCCTGGGCACCCGCTTCCACAACAACGGCGAGGGCCCGACCCGCGAGGCCATCGCCGGCGCGCTGCGCGACGTGGGCCTCCCCGAGGACCTGGTGGAGTACGCCGACAAGGACACGTACGACACCGAGCTCCGCGCGTCCCACACGGAGGGCATCGACAAGGTCGGCCAGGACGTCGGCACCCCGGTGATCGCGGTGCCCGGCCCGGACGGCGACGAGGTCGCCTTCTTCGGCCCGGTCGTCACCCCGACCCCGCGCGGCGAGGCCGCCGCCCGGCTGTGGGACGGCACCCTGCTCGTCGCCTCGACGCCGGGCTTCTACGAGATCAAGCGCACCCGGACGGCGGCGCCGAGCTTCGAGTAGGCCCCCGGCACGGAAGGACCCCCGCGACGCACGTCGTCGCGGGGGTCCTTCTTTCTTCCGCCTGCCCGGTGACGGTTGAGAAGACGATCACGAGCAGGAGGCGGGGGAGGGGCCTCAGGCGCCGATCAGCGGCGTCCGGCCCTTCGCGTCCGTGTAGCGCTTCTGCACGTCCTGCCAGTTCACGACCTGCCACATGGCGTCGATGAAGTCGACCTTCTGGTTCTTGTACTGGAGGTAGAAGGCGTGCTCCCAGGCGTCGAAGACCAGAATCGGGACCGAGCCCTGGCCGACGTTGCCCTGGTGGTCGTAGACCTGCTCGACGATGAGCCGGCCGCTGACCGGCTCGTAGGCGAGGACGCCCCAGCCGGAACCCTGGGTGGTCGCCGCCGCCTTGGTCAGCTGGGCCTTGAACCCGGCGAAGGAGCCGAAGGACGCGGTGATCGCGTCCGCGAGCTCGCCCACGCCGTCGGCCGCCAGCGGCTCGCCGCCGCCCTCGCCGCCCTTCGGGCTCGCCATGTTGGTCCAGTAGATGGAGTGGAGGATGTGGCCGGAGAGGTGGAAGGCCAGGTTCTTCTCCAGGCCGTTGAGCGCGCCCCACTGCTCCTTGGCGCGGGCCTCCTCCAGCTGCTCCAGGGTGTCGTTGGCGCCCTTGACGTAGGCGGCGTGGTGCTTGTCGTGGTGCAGCTCGATGATCTGCGGGTTGATCACCGGCTCCAGCGCCGCGTAGTCGTACGGCAGTTCCGGGAGTGTGTAGATCGCCATGTGTGCCGAGCCCTTCCACTGACTGCTTATTGCAACCTATGTGCAAGTGCAGGCTAACAGTACCTGCGGAGGAAGTGGATCAGTCCCTGGTCCTAGACCCCCGTCGTGCGCCCGCCCGCTTCCGCGCGCCCCCCCGAACGGCGCAATCCCGCCTGTCCGTGACCGGTTCAAGATCCCTAACGTGCGGGCATGAAGCTCCCCCTGAGACTCGCCACCGCCGGCGTCCTGGTCGCCCTGCTCGCCGGCACCGCCCAGGCCGCCGCCCCCGGAGGACCGGCGGGCACCGCCCGGGACACCGCCGCGCGGCAGACCGGCGCCGACCGGGCCGCCTCCCCCTGGCGCCAGGTCGGCACCGACGCCCGCGGCGGCGTCAGCGGCCTCGCCGCCGAGGCCGGCGGCACCGCCCTCGTCGTCCACGACAACAAGCGCGCCGGCCAGCCGCGGCTCTCCCGGATCGCGTACGGCGCGGACCCCGTCACCGTCACCCCGCTGGTCTGGGAGGGCGCCGAACCCGTCGACCTGGAGGCGATCGAGGCGATTCCCGGCGCCCCGGGGGAGTATCTGGCGCTCGCCTCCCGCGGGATCGTCTACCGCCTGAAGGTCGCCGGCACCACGGCCACCGTCGTCGACTACGCCCCGCTGCCGGCGATCGGCCCGGGCGACGACTTCGAGAGCTTCGCGCTCGTCGCCCGCGACGGCCGGTTCGCCGCCCTGTGGGCGGACCGGGGCGCGGGCCCGGACCGGCCCGCCCGGCTGCACGCCGCCCCGCTCACCTTCGCGCCCTGGGGCCAGCCGCAGTTCGGCGCCGTCATCCGGCGCTCCTTCACCGCCCCGTACCCCGCGGACCCGGGCACGCGCCACATCTCCGACATCACTGTCACCGACTCCGGCCGGATCCTGGTCGGTTCGGCGTCCGACGCCGGCGACGACGGCCCCTTCGACTCTGCCGTGACCGGCGCCGGCCAGGTCACGATCACCGCCTCCGGCCGGGTGCGCGTCTCCCTCACCGCCCGGCCGGCCCCGCTCGGCACCTTCCCGGGCTACAAGATCGAGGCCGTCGAGTGCCTCCCCGGCACCGGGGACGCCCTCCTCGGCACGGACGACGAGAACCGGGGCGGGTACGTCCGCGCCCTGCCGTCCTGCGGGACCTGACCGGCCCCGGACGCGCGGACGCCCCGCCGGGTCGGGCCCGGCGGGGCGTCGGTACGGAAGCGGGGCGCGGCTCAGGCCGCCTTCGCGCGCATCTTCTGGAGCGCGAAGCCGACGGCGGCGAGGCCGAGCGTCAGCACGCCGGTCGCGTACAGCTGCACCCGGGTGCCCTCCTCGCGGGCCATCAGGAAGAAGACGGCCGTCATGCCGGCCAGCGCCACCCAGGTCAGCGCCGGGAAGGCCCACATCCGCACGACCAGCTTCTCCGGCTCCTCGCGCTCGGTGCGGCGGCGCAGCACCAGCTGCGAGGCGGCGATGAAGAACCAGACGACGAGGATGATCGCGCCGATGGTGTTGAGGAGCCAGATGAACGCCTTGTCCGGCGACCAGTAGCTCAGCAGGACGGCGCCGAAGCCGACGACCGAGGAGAGCAGGACGGCCGGGCGCGGCACGCCGCCGTACAGCCGGCCGAGCGCCTGCGGGCCCTGGCCGCGGCCGATCAGCGAGCGGGCCATGCGGGAGGCGCCGTAGATGTTGGCGTTCATCGCGGAGAGCAGCGCGATCAGCACGACCACGTTCATGATCTGGCCGGCCGCCGGGATGCCCAGGTGGTCGAGGGTGGCGACGTACGGGCCCTTCTCGACGACCGCCTTGTCGTCCCACGGGACGAGGGTGACGATGACCGCCATCGAGCCGATGTAGAAGAGCGCGATGCGCCACATCGCCGTACGGACCGCCTTGGCGACGCCCTGCACCGGGTGCTCGGACTCGGCCGCCGCGATGGTGACCGTCTCCAGGCCGCCGTACGCGAAGACGGAGGCGAGCAGGCCGACGATCAGGCCCTCGGAGCCGTGCGGGAAGAAGCCGCCGTCACCGGTGAGGTTGGCGGTGCCGGGGGCGTCGGTGCCGGGCAGGACGCCGGCGATGGCGAGCACGCCGATGCCGAGGAAGAGGACGATCGCGCCGACCTTCAGCGCGGCGAACCAGAACTCGAACTCGCCGAAGTTCTTCACCGCCGCCAGGTTTGTGCCGCAGAAGACCACCATGAACAGCGCCACCCAGGCCCACTCGGGGGTGCCCGGGAACCAGCCCGTCATGATCTTCGCCGCGCCGATGCCCTCCAGGCCGACGGCCACGCAGAGCAGGAACCAGAAGGCCCAGCCGGCGGTGAAGCCGGCCCACGGGCCGAAGGCGCGCTCGGCGTGGACGGAGAAGGAGCCGGAGGCCGGGTTCGCCGCCGACATCTCGCCGAGCATGCGCATCACCAGCATGACGAGCACGCCGGAGATCGCGTAGGCGACGACGATCGACGGACCGGCGGCGGCGATGCCGGCGCCGGAGCCGACGAAGAGGCCGGCGCCGATGACGCCGCCGAGGGCGATCATCGACAGATGGCGCTGCTTGAGACCGTGCGAGAGGCCCTCGGCGGGAGCGGCGGAGCCGTCCTCGCGGTCGGCCGGCGCGGTCGCGGTGGTCCGGGACATGGGCAACCCTGTTCATAGGCTGAGACGGGGAGGGAAGCCCACAGTCTGGGTGCCCGCACCGTTCAGAGGGAACGGGTGTCCGCTATACGGTCACGACCTTCACACAAGGTGAAGATTCAATTCCGTTTCGTCGCGGACGCCGGCCCGTTCCGGCGCGCGCGCAGCTCCCGCAGCCACGCCACCGCCAGCACCGCCGCGGTCGCCGCCGCCGACCACAGCACCTGCGGACGCGCCCCGTCGTCCGTCAGCATCAGGACCAGCACCGCCGCCATCGCCGCCAGCGCCGCCCACGTCAGCCACGGGAACGCCCACATCCGCAGCGTCAGCGTCTCCGGCGCCTCCCGCTCGATCCGCGGCCGGAGCCGCAGCTGCGACACCGCGATCAGCGCCCACACGAACAGCAGCACCGCGCCGACCGCGTTGAGCATGTACAGAAAGACGGAATCCGGCCATTTCAGATTCAGCAGCACGGACACGAAACCGAAGGCCACCGACGCGAGCACCGCCCGCCGCGGCACCCCGCCGCCCGACACCTTCAGCAGCCCCTTCGGTGCCTCGCCGCGCTCCGCCAGCGAGAAGACCATCCGGGAGGAGCCGTACAGGTTGGCGTTGAGCGCCGACAGCAGCGCCACGAACACCACCACGTTCATGATCTGCCCCGCGCCCGGCACCCCGATCGCGTCCAGCACCGCCACGTACGGCGACTCGCCCGGCACCATCGACGTCCACGGCAGCAGGGTCACGATCACCAGCATCGAGCCCACGTAGAAGAGCAGGATCCGCCACACCGCGCTGCGCACCGCCCGCGCCACGTTCCGCGCCGGGTCCTCCGACTCGGCCGCCGCGATGGTGACGACCTCCAGGCCGCCGAAGGCGAAGACCACCGCGAGCACCCCGGAGACCACCCCGGACCAGCCGTGCGGCAGGAAACCGCCCTGCCCGGTCAGGTTCGCCAGCCCCACCGGGTCCGTGTCCGGCAGCCAGCCGGCGATCGCCAGCACGCCGAGCACCAGGAAGAGGACGATCGCGCCGACCTTCAGCGCCGCGAACCAGAACTCGAACTCGCCGAAGTTCTTCACCGCCGCCAGGTTCGCCGCCGTGAAGACCACCATGAAGAGCAGCACCCAGCCCCACTGCGGAACCCCCGGCACCCAGCCGTGCGCGATCCGGGCCGCGCCCGTCGCCTCCACCGCGAGCACCACGACGAGCAGGAACCAGTACAGCCAGCCCACCGAGAAGCCCGCCCAGCGGCCCAGCGCCCGCTCCGCGTGCACCGAGAAGGCGCCGGACGCCGGCATCGCCGCCGACATCTCGCCCAGCATCCGCATCACCAGCATCGCGAGCGCGCCCGCGATCAGGTACGAGAGGACGATGCCGGGACCGGCGACCGCGATGCCCGCGCCGGAGCCGACGAAGAGCCCGGCGCCGATGACCCCGCCCAGGCCGAGCATCGTCAGGTGACGCTGCTTCAGGCCGTGGGAGAGGGGCTCGGGTTCGGCGAGCGGGGAGGGCGGTGCGGTGTCGCGCATGGTGGGGGGACTCGCGCTCTGGGAGGAGGGGCACTTTATGGAGACCCCACAGTCTCTCCGCAGACCGCCCCGTGACGCAAAAGGGGCGGTCCGCACCGACTCCCCAGTGACAAGCGTCACGTGGCGCCAGGCGCCGCCGTCCTCCTTTGTCGGGATCCCATGAAGGCGCGGGCGGTGGCTTTGTCGGCGGCTGACGGTGATCGGGCGTTCACTCCTGGCATAGCGTCAAGCTGTCCCGCCCCCTCACCCTTGCGGAGTACCGATGAGTAGCACCGCCGCCGCCCCCGTCCGCACCCTCCGGGCGGGCACCGTCCTGGCCGACCTCCTGCCGTCCAGCCGCGTCCGCGACGTCGCCCTGGTCGTCGGCGGCGCCGCCCTCACCGGCCTCGCCGCGCAGCTCTCCGTCCCGGTCCCCGGCTCCCCGGTCCCGGTCTCCGGCCAGACCTTCGCCGCCCTGCTCGTCGGCACCGCCCTCGGCGCCCGCCGCGGCTTCCTCTCGCTGGCCCTCTACACCCTCGTCGGCATGGCCGGCGTCCCGTGGTTCGCGGAGGCGAAGTCCGGCTACGCGATGCCGTCCTTCGGCTACGTCCTCGGCATGCTGCTCGCCGCCACCGTCGTCGGGGCCCTCGCCCGCCGCGGCGCCGACCGCTCGGTCCTGCGCACCGCCGGCACCATGGTCCTCGGCTCCGCGGTCATCTACGCGGTCGGCGTGCCCTACCTCGCCCTCGCCACCGGTATGACCCTCGGCCAGGCGGTCGCCGCCGGCCTGACGCCCTTCCTCATCGGCGACGCCCTCAAGGCCGCGCTGGCCATGGGCGCCCTCCCGGCCGCCTGGAAGCTGGCCGGCCGCCGCGGCTGACGCCGCCGCCGTACGCGAAGGGCCCGTCGCTCCAGCAGGAGCGGCGGGCCCTTTCCCGTACCGGAGGGGACTAGACGTGGGAGGACTTCCTGATCCGGTCCCTGACCAGCGCGATCGCCAGCACCAGCGCGGCCACCAGCAGCGAGAGCACGACCTGCTCCCGGGCGCTGCCGCCGTCGTAGATCATGTAGCCGAGGACGAAGACGATCATGCCGATCGTCGCCCACGTCAGGTACGGGAAGAGCCACATCCGCACCACCAGCTTCTCCGGCGACTCGCGCAGGATGATCCCGCGCATCCGCAGCTGGGTCACGCAGATGACCAGCCAGACGAAGAGCGCCACCGCGCCGGAGGAGTTCAGCAGGAACGCGAAGACGGTGTCCGGCCACTGGTAGTTGAAGAACACCGCGACGAAGCCGAAGACCACCGAGGCCAGGATCGCCGTCCGCGGCACACCGCGCTTGTCGGCCTTGGCGAAGCCCTTCGGCGCGTCCCCGCGCTGCCCGAGCGAGAAGGCCATCCGGGAGGCCGTGTACAGGCCGGAGTTGAGGCAGGAGAGCACGGCGGTCAGGACGATCACGTTCATGATCTGGCCGGCGGCCGGGATGCCGATGGAGTCGAGCGCGGCGACGTACGAGCCCTTCTCGGTGATCGACGGGTCGTTCCACGGCAGCAGCGTCAGCACCACGAAGATCGAGCCCAGGTAGAAGACGCCGATCCGCCAGATCACGCTGTTCGTCGCCTTGGTCACGGCTCGCTGCGGGTCCTCCGACTCACCGGCCGCGAGGGTCACGATCTCGCTGCCCATGAACGAGAAGACGACCATCAGCACACCCGTCAGGATCGCGCCCGCGCCCATCGGGAGGAAGCCGCCCGTGTCCGTGAGGTGCGCGAAGCCCGCGCCCGGGTTGTCCGAGCCCGGCAGCACGCCGAAGACCGCGAGCAGGCCGATCGCCACGAAGGCGGCGATCGCGACGACCTTGATCCCGGCAAACCAGAACTCGAACTCGCCGTACGAGGCCACCGAGCCCAGGTTGGTCGCGGTGAGCACCACCATCACGATCAGCGCCCACGCCCACTGCGGCACCGCCGGGACCCAGCCCTCCAGGATGACCGCGCCCGCGGTCGCCTCGACGGCCAGCACGACCACCCAGAAGAACCAGTACAGCCAGCCGATGGTGAAGCCCGCCCAGCGGCCGAGCGCCTGGTCGGCGTAGGCGGAGAAGGAGCCGGAGGACGGCCGGGCCGCGGCCATCTCGCCGAGCATCCGCATCACGAACACGACCATCGCGCCGACGAGCGCGTACGAGAGGAGGATCGCGGGTCCGGCGGCGGCGATGCCCGAGCCGGAGCCGACGAAGAGGCCGGCGCCGATGACGCCGCCGATCGCGATCATCGACAGATGGCGGTTCTTGAGCCCGGCCTTGAGGCCGTCGGACGGCGGGGTCTGACCGGTGGTGCCGGTGCTGCCGCCTTCCTTGGCGAGGGTCGGCTGCGTGTTCATGAACGCTTCCTTCGGGTGTGGGGGGTGGCTCGGGTCGCGAGCCGGAGCCATGTAACCCGGCGACCGGCCAGTACGGAAGGTTTGACTCCGGATCGTGATTCAGGACATATCCGGGACATAAGGTCCAGACCAGCAGGGCCGGAAGGCCGTGACCCCCCGGGACCAAGGTCCCGACCCCGCTGACGCCTGCCCCGTCCCCGCCGTGCCACACTCGAAGCCATGCGCGTCTACATCGGTTCCGACCACGCCGGCTACGAACTCAAGAACCACCTCGTCGAGTGGCTCACCGCCCACGGCCACGAGCCCGTGGACTGCGGCCCCCACATCTACGACGCCCTCGACGACTACCCGCCGTTCTGCCTGCGCGCCGCCGAGAAGACGGCCGCCGACCCCGACAGCCTCGGCATCGTCATCGGCGGCTCCGGCAACGGCGAGCAGATCGCCGCCAACAAGGTCAAGGGCGTCCGTGCCGCCCTCGCCTGGAGCGAGCAGACCGCCGCCCTCGGCCGCGAGCACAACAACGCCAACGTCGTCGCCGTCGGCGCCCGCATGCACACCGAGGAGGAGGCGACCAAGTTCGTCGAGATCTTCCTCGCCACCCCGTACTCCGGTGACGAGCGCCACACCCGCCGCATCGACATGCTCAGCGCCTACGAGACCGAGGGCGTCATGCCCCCGATCCCGGCCCACCACCCCCAGCAGGGCTGAGCCCCACCCGCCCGTGCCGCCGGCCCGCCCGGCGGCACGGCCGCGCGCCGTCCCGTCACCCAGGAGAACCGCCGTGCCCGAGGGGCATACGATCCACCGCCTCGCCCAGGACCACCTGGAGCGCTTCGGAGGCCGCCCCGTCCGCGCGACCAGCCCCCAGGGCAAGTTCTCCGACTCCGCCGCCCTGATCGACGGCTCCGTCCTGGAGACCGCCGAGGCCCACGGCAAACACCTCTTCCTCGGCTTCCGCGACGCCTGGGTCCACATCCACCTCGGCCTCTTCGGCAAGGTCGCCTTCGGCGACCCCCCCGCGCCCCCGCCCACCGACACCGTCCGGCTGCGGCTCGCGAACCCCGAGGCGTACGTCGACCTCCGCGGCCCCACCGCCTGCGCGCTCATCACCGACGCCGAGAAGCGCGCGATCCACGCCCGCCTGGGCCCGGACCCGCTGCGCGACGGCGACGACCCCGGCCCGGCCTGGCGCCGCGTGGCGAGGTCCCGCACCACCATCGCCGCCCTGCTCATGGACCAGAAGGTCATCGCCGGCGTCGGCAACGTCTACCGCGCCGAGGTCCTCTTCCGGCACGGCATCGACCCGTACCGCCCCGGCAAGGACCTCACCGCGGGGGAGTGGACCGCGATCTGGGACGACCTGCGGGCCCTCATGCGCGAGGGCGTCCGCCTCAACCGCATCGACACCGTCCGCCCCGAGCACACCCCCGAGGCCATGGGCCGCCCGCCGCGCGTCGACGACCACGGCGGCGAGGTGTACGTCTACCGGCGCGCGAACCAGCCCTGCCACCTCTGCGGCACCCCGGTCCGCACGGCCGACCTCGCCGCGCGGAACCTCTTCTGGTGCCCCACCTGCCAGCCCCCGGGCGCCGCCTAGAACATGTGCGGCAGCCACGGCGCCACCGGCGACCCGAAGGCCACCGACGCCTCCGCCAGCGCCCCGCCCCGCAGTTCGGTCACCCGGCCCGCGGACGCCAGCGCCGCCAGGCCCGTACCGCCCAGATACGCCGCCCCCAACTCCCGCACCGACAGCGCCAGATCCGCCGCGTCCGACGTACGGGAACAGGTCGCCCCCTTCGCGTCGCCCGACAGCCGCCACCGCCCCGCGTTCCACGGGCAGAAGGCGTCCGCCACCTCGAACACCACGTCCACCGGCGCCTGGTACGTCCGCGCCTCCAGCGCCGCGCCCACGTCCACCAGCCGCGCGAACAGCGCCTCCCGCACGGTCGGTTCGCACCGCCGCACGTCCGACACCAGGTGCTGCCACGCGTCGTCCACCGGCCGGCTGTCGAACCGCACCGTCCGTGTCAGGTCCACCGAGCACAGGAACCGCCACAGCGCCGCCTCCGCCACCGGGTCCAGCCCCCGCAGCTCGCGCACCACCACCGAACCGTCCGCGCCCGCCCACGTCCACTCCGGCTTGACCGCGTAGTACGCGTACCCCACGACCTCCCCGTCCCGCTCCGCCAGCACGCACAGCAGCGGCGACGCCCCGTTCCGCGAGCCCGGCGGATCCAGCACCGGCAGCCGCTCCCACCCGGGCGCGCGGGCCGTCGTCCCCGGCCGCAGCGGCACCATCCGGGCGTACACCGCCTCGGTCACCGCCGAGGACTCCGCCGCGTCCACCATCCGCAGCGCCACCCCGTCCGTGCCCTCCGGCACGTCCAGCCGCACCCGCGTCGTGTCGATCGACCCGCGCTGCGACCAGGTCGCCGCCCCGTACCCGAACCGCCCGTAGATGGCCGGCTCCGACGCGGTCAGCACCGCCAGCGGCTCGCCCAGCTCCCGCACGTCGTCCAGCTGCCGGCGCATCAGCGACGTCAGCATCCCGCGCCTGCGGTGCGTCCCCGCCACGCTCACCATCGTCACCCCGGCCGCCGGCACCGACGCCCCGCCCGGCACCGTCAGCCGGAACGAGAACGCCCCCGCCGTCCCCACCGCCCGGTCCCCCTCCCAGACGCCCAGCGACCGCTCGCACTCGGTCAGCTCGCGCCACAGCGCCCGCTCCTCCGGTTCCTCCGCCAGCCCCCCGAAGGCCAGCTCCAGCGCCGCGAACCAGCGATCCCACTCCGACGGGTCCAGCACCCGCAGTTCAGTCGTCATATGCCATCGATATCAGCGGCCCCCGCCCGAGGCGACCCGATTTCACGCACCTTGTCACCGGGGTACCCCTGCACGGCCGCCGCCCGGGTGGATAGGGTCCAGGCCAATGGCCCACCACGGAGTGCACACGTACACGGCCCGGTTGCGCAGGCGCGCCCACCGGGCCCGCGTCGCGCTGCGCCGGACCGGCGTCGAGTACTTCCGCGGCGGCACCTCCGACCGGCTCGCCTTCGCCGGACTCCTGCTCACCGTCCCCGCCATCGTCTGCGGCACCGTCCTCGACCCGGTCTGGTGCGCGCCCGCCGCTCTCGTCCTGCCCATCGTGGCCGGCGGACTGCTGCTGCGCCCCGCCAGCCTCCTCGGCCTGTACGCGGCGGCGGCCGGCGGCCTCATCGTCGAGTCCGCGATCCTCGGCCCGTACGGAGAAGGACCCGCCCGCGTCACCCCCGGCACCGTCCTGGTGGTCGCCGCCTGCGGCCTCTTCGGCCTGCTCATCGCCCAGTTCCGGGCCCGCGTCGGCGTGCCCTGGCGGCGCGGCGGCACCATGCTCTTCGACCTGCGCGAACGGCTCCGGGTGCAGAGCGCGCTGCCCCGGCTGCCGCGCGGCTGGCACCGCGAGATGGCGCTCCGCCCGGCCGGCGGCCAGTCCTTCTCCGGCGACTTCGTCGTCGCCGCCCGCACCCACGGCGGCCGCACCCTGGAGGTCGTCCTCACCGACGTCTCCGGCAAGGGCATGGACGCCGCCTCCCGCTCCCTGCTGCTCTCCGGCGCCTTCGGCGGCCTGCTCGGCTCGCTCCCGCCGCACGGCTTCCTGCCCGCCGCCAACGGCTACCTGCTCCGGCAGAACTGGGACGAGGGCTTCGCCACCTCCGTCCACCTCGTCCTCGACCTCGACTCCGGCGACTACGAGCTGTACTCCGCCGGCCACCTGCCCGCGCTCCAGCTCCACTCCGGCACCGGCCGCTGGGAGGAGAAGGACGGCGACGGGCCCCTCCTCGGCGTCTACGACGGCGCCGAGTTCCACCCCGTCAAGGGCACCCTGCACCCCGGCGACGTGCTGATGCTCTTCACCGACGGGCTCGTCGAAGCCGCCGACCGCGACCTCGCCGAGGGCATCGACCGGCTCACCGGCGAGGCCGACCGCTGTGTCCCCGGCGGCTTCGAGGGCGTCGCCTGGCACCTCATCGAGGCCGTCGCCAAGGACGTCAACGACGACCGCGCGCTCGTCCTCATCTCCCGCCCCGCCTGAACCTTTCGGAGCTGTGGCGCGTCCCACGATTCGTCACCCCCCGCCGAGGGCAAAGGGGTTGGTGGCACGATGGAGGCGCGGGGGTGTCCAGATGCATACCCCGGGCTGGGCAGGGACCGACCGAGGGTGTGATCAGTTGTGGCCATTTCGCTGTCTGTGGTGTTGCTGTTGGCGATCGTGCTCGTGGTGCTGATCCGCGGCGGAAGCCTCAAGGGCGGGCCCGCCGTGGTCGCCGTCCTCTTCGGCTTCTTCCTCGCCTCCACGGGCATGGCCGACGACATCCAGCGCTTCCTGGACTCGATAACCCAGACGATCAGTGCCGTGAAGTTCTGACGCCGGAGTTCTGGCGCCGGACCTCCGGCTCCGGCCGGAAACGGCTCCGGCCCGGCCCCTCGACGAGGGACCGGGCCGGAGCCGTACAAGAGCGGGCGACGGGAATCGAACCCGCGTAGCTAGTTTGGAAGACTAGGGCTCTACCATTGAGCTACGCCCGCACCGGACGCGCCACGGGCACGAAGGCCGCGGCACGGACAGCATGGTAGCCGGTCCGGAGCCGTCCGTGCACGCCCCGGAAAACCGGGGGCCTCGCAGCGTCTCCGTCCATGTACCCTACGTGTCGCACCGACGGGGTGTGGCGCAGCTTGGTAGCGCGTCCGCTTTGGGAGCGGAAGGCCGTGGGTTCAAATCCCGCCACCCCGACCAGCATGATCCTCACGTCCCCCTCGGGGCCCCGACCTCGCGGGTTCTTGATCACGTTGTGGGGCTGCTCCCACGTGCGGTTACTATGCAAGCTGCGAGCCCGTGTGTCTTTCTGACCGGGCCCATCGGCCGGAACCGCCCCGCGCGGCCCGTCCGGAATCCAGGAATCAGCCACAAGGAGACCGAACCGTGAAGAGCGCCGTGGAGACCCTGAACCCGACCCGGGTTCGGCTCACTGTCGAGGTGCCCTTCGAGGAGCTCAAGGACAGCCTCGACGCGGCGTACAAGAAGATCAACCAGCAGGTCACGGTCAAGGGCTTCCGCAAGGGCAAGATCCCGGCTCGTGTGATCGACCAGCGGTTCGGCCGCGGCGCCGTGCTGGAGGAGGCCGTCAACGACGCGCTCCCGAAGTTCTACACCGAGGCCGTGAACGAGGCCGAGGTCAACGTGCTCGGCCAGCCCGAGGTCGACATCACCGAGCTGAAGGACGGCGAGCTGCTGGCCTTCACCGCCGAGGTCGACGTCCGCCCGGCCATCGAGATCCCGGACTACTCCGGCATCGAGGTCGAGGTCGACGCGGTCGAGGTCACCGACGAGGACGTCGAGAAGTCCGTGGAGCAGCTCCGCGAGCGCTTCGCGTCCACCGCCAAGGTCGACCGCGCCGCCGCCGAGGGCGACGTCGTGACCGTGGACCTGACCGCCAAGGTCGACGGCGAGGTGCTGCCCGACGGCGTCGCCGACGGCGTGAAGTACACCATCGGCTCCGGCGAGCTGCTGGACGGCATCGACGCCGCCGTCACCGGCCTGGAGGCCGGCGGCGAGGCCACCTTCACCTCGCAGCTGAAGGGCGGCTCCGCCGCGGGCAAGGACGCCGAGGTCACCGTCAAGGTCACCGAGGTCGCCGCCCGTGAGCTCCCCGAGCTGGACGACGAGTTCGCGCAGATGGCGTCGGAGTTCGACACCCTCGACGAGCTCAAGGCCGACAGCCGCAAGCGCCTCGAGAACATGAAGCAGTTCGACCAGGCCACCCAGGCCCAGGAGCGCGTCCTGGAGAAGTTCCTGGAGCTGGCGGAGATCCCCGTCCCCGAGAAGCTCCTCGAGGACGAGATCAACACCCGCAAGCACAACCTGGAGCACCACCAGCTCGGCCAGATGGGCCTGAGCCTGGAGAAGTACCTGGAGCTCCAGGGCAAGACGGTCGAGGAGTTCGAGGCCGAGACCAAGGAGCAGGCGGTCAAGGGCATCAAGACCCAGTTCCTCCTCGACGAGCTCGTCTCCAAGGAGAAGCTGAACGTCGAGCAGGACGAGCTCACCGAGCACCTGTTCCGCCGTGCCGCCTCCTCCGGCATGTCCCCCGACCAGTTCGCCCAGGCCGTCGTCCAGGGCGGCCAGGTGCCGATGCTGGTCGGCGAGGTCGCCCGCGGCAAGGCCCTCGCGGTCGTCGTCGAGGCCGCCAAGGTCGTCGACACCAACGGCGAGGTCGTGGACCTCTCCGACGACGAGGACGAGGCCGAGGCCGCCGCCGAGACGGTCGAGGCCGCCGGCGAGGCCGAGGCCGCCGAGGAGAAGTGACAGCCCCACCCGGCTGACCACCGAGGCCCGCGCCTCGCGCACCACCCTCGCGTCACGGGCCCGGCCGCACAGCAGTGCGGCCGGGCCCGTGGCCGTACGCGGACCTTTTATGCGCCGCCAACTACCTTGCGCTCCCAGCGAACAGTTCGGGAACCGGGATGGCGTTGTCCTACCTGCGCGTTAGGGTCCATGGATACGGGGGCACTGCCCTCAGAACGAGACGCTGAGACGGCCCGGGGCCGTCGGAGACGAGCAGGTGGATACGTGACGAATCTGAAGCCTTACGCCGCGGGTGAGCCGTCCATCGGTGGCGGCCTCGGCGACCATGTCTACAACCGGCTGCTCGGCGAGCGCATCATCTTCCTCGGCCAGCAGGTCGACGACGACATCGCCAACAAGATCACCGCCCAGATGCTCCTCCTGGCCGCCGACCCGGAGAAGGACATCTACCTCTACATCAACAGCCCCGGTGGCTCCGTGACGGCCGGCATGGCCGTCTACGACACCATGCAGTACATCCCGAACGACGTCGTCACCATCGGGATGGGCATGGCGGCCTCCATGGGCCAGTTCCTGCTCACCGGCGGCACCCCCGGCAAGCGCTTCGCGCTGCCGAACACCGACATCCTGATGCACCAGGGCTCCGCCGGCATCGGCGGCACCGCCTCCGACATCAAGATCCAGGCCGAGTACCTGCTGCGCACCAAGACGCGCATGGCCGAGATCACCGCGCACCACTCCGGCCAGACCGTCGAGACGATCATCCGCGACGGCGACCGCGACCGCTGGTTCACCGCGGAGGAGGCCAAGGACTACGGCCTCATCGACGACATCATCACGCACGCCGCGGGCGTTCCGGGCGGCGGCGGCACGGGCGCCTGAGCGCCGGCAGCACGCAGCAGAGCCCCCAGCCCCCGCTGAACGCCACCAGGACGGTGAACACCCAGATGCAGAACAACCTCTCCCCGAGCGGCCTCTACACCGGCGCGCCGATGGACAGCCGCTACGTCGTCCCGCGCTTCGTCGAGCGCACCTCGCAGGGCGTGCGCGAGTACGACCCGTACGCGAAGCTCTTCGAGGAGCGCGTGATCTTCCTCGGCGTGCAGATCGACGACGCCTCCGCCAACGACGTCATGGCGCAGCTGCTGTGCCTGGAGTCGATGGACCCGGACCGCGACATCTCGATCTACATCAACAGCCCCGGTGGCTCCTTCACCGCGCTGACGGCCATCTACGACACGATGCAGTTCGTGAAGCCGGACATCCAGACGGTCTGCATGGGCCAGGCGGCCTCCGCCGCGGCCGTGCTGCTCGCCGCCGGCACCCCCGGCAAGCGGATGGCCCTGCCGAACGCCCGTGTGCTGATCCACCAGCCCTCCGGCGGCACCGGCCGCGAGCAGCTCTCCGACCTGGAGATCGCGGCCAAGGAGATCCTGCGCATGCGCGACCAGCTGGAGACCATGCTGGCCAAGCACTCCACCACGCCGATCGAGAAGATCCGCGAGGACATCGAGCGCGACAAGATCCTGACGGCCGAGGACGCCCTGGCGTACGGCCTGGTCGACCAGATCGTCTCCACCCGCAAGAGCACCGCCGCCGCGGCGCACTGACGCCCGACCTTCCCTCGGCACGGTTCACGCGGCCCTGACGGCCCGTGTGGCCGAATCACGACCATGTGAACCGTGCCAAGGGGGGCCCGAACGGGGGGCCCGGCAAGGTACCGTCGAATATGAGGCACCAGGAGTCGCTGAACCAAGCGCTCCCAGGCGAAGGGGAAGCACCTCGTGGCACGCATCGGTGATGGCGGCGACCTGCTCAAGTGCTCGTTCTGCGGAAAGAGCCAGAAGCAGGTGAAGAAGCTCATCGCGGGACCCGGTGTGTACATCTGCGACGAGTGCATCGACCTCTGCAACGAGATCATCGAAGAGGAACTGGCGGAGACGAGCGAGGTGCGCTGGGAGGAACTCCCCAAGCCCCGCGAGATCTACGAGTTCCTGGAGGGGTACGTCGTCGGCCAGGAGCCGGCGAAGAAGGCCCTCTCCGTCGCCGTGTACAACCACTACAAGCGCGTCCAGGCCGGCGAGAACGGCGGCGCGCAGGGCCGGGACGACGCCATCGAACTGGCCAAGTCCAACATCCTGCTGCTGGGCCCCACGGGCTCCGGCAAGACGCTGCTCGCGCAGACGCTGGCCCGCATGCTCAACGTCCCGTTCGCCATCGCCGACGCGACGGCGCTGACGGAGGCCGGCTACGTCGGCGAGGACGTCGAGAACATCCTGCTCAAGCTGATCCAGGCCGCGGACTACGACGTCAAGAAGGCCGAGACCGGGATCATCTACATCGACGAGATCGACAAGGTCGCCCGTAAGAGCGAAAACCCGTCGATCACGCGTGACGTCTCCGGCGAGGGCGTGCAGCAGGCCCTGCTGAAGATCCTGGAGGGCACCACGGCCTCCGTCCCGCCGCAGGGCGGCCGGAAGCACCCGCACCAGGAGTTCATCCAGATCGACACGACGAACGTGCTCTTCATCGTGGGCGGCGCCTTCGCCGGCCTGGAGAAGATCATCGAGTCGCGGGCGGGCGCCAAGGGCATCGGCTTCGGGGCGACCATCCGCTCCAAGCGCGAGATCGAGGCGAGCGACCAGTTCCAGGAGGTCATGCCGGAGGACCTGGTGAAGTTCGGGATGATCCCCGAGTTCATCGGCCGTCTCCCCGTCATCACCTCGGTCCACAACCTGGACCGCGAGGCGCTCCTGAAGATCCTCGTCGAGCCGCGCAACGCGCTGGTGAAGCAGTACCAGCGCCTCTTCGAACTCGACGGCGTGGAGCTGGACTTCGACCGCCCTGCCCTGGAGGCCATCGCCGACCAGGCCATCCTCCGCGGCACCGGTGCGCGCGGCCTGCGCGCCATCATGGAGGAGGTCCTCCAGTCGGTGATGTACGAGGTCCCCTCCCGCAAGGACGTGGCCCGCGTCGTCATCACGGCGGACGTCGTCCGCAACAACGTGAACCCGACCCTGGTCCCCAGGATCGTCAAGAACGACGGCCGCCACGAGAAGTCGGCGTAACCGCCACGAGAACGCCGAAGGGGCGCCCCACCGGAATCCCGGCGGGGCGCCCCTTCGCATGGGCCCGTCGCGTCAGATCTTGACGCGGACCTCCTTGCGGAGCTTGGCGGCGATCGCCGAGACCTCGTCGATGGTCCCGCCCTTGCCGGCCATCATGTCGCTCAGGCTGAAGTGCGTGACGTAGCCGAGGGTGCTGTGGTCGCCCCAGACGCAGAACGGCATGGTGACCTCCTTGGGGCCGATGCCCCCGGACTCCTCACCCGTCGGTGCCTTGATCTCCTGGCACTTCATCACGGCGCCGTTCAGCTCCGCCGGTGTGACCGTCCGGGGCTCGCCGACCAGCTCGCCCTTCTCCTTCGGGTCCGACTCGGCCTCGATCTCGGCCTTGATGCCGGCGAAGACGTTGTCGACGGCCTGCTCCGGGTCGTCGATCTCGCCGTACGCACCGCCGAACGCCAGCATCTTCCCGGCGAGCGGGTTGGACTTGTCCTCCGTCTTCCAGGAGGCGTTGGCCCGCTGGGCCCCCTTCACGCCGTACTTCTCGGCGTCCTTGATGAAGTCGTCCTCGTCGGACTGCTTGCCCGAGCTCGGGTCCTTCTTGTACTCGCCCAGCACCGTCTCCGGCGTCACCAGCTTGTGCGGGCCGTCGTTCGCGACGGAGGCGCCGCCCCCGCCGCCGATCAGGAAGTACGCGCCGACCGCGATGGCCGCGACGACCGCGACCGCGCCGATGATCAGCGGGGTCTTGGACTTCTTCGGGGCCGGGGGGTGCGGGACGTAGCCGCCGGGGCCCTGGGGGGCGCCGTACTGCGGCTGCTGGCCGTACGGGTTCGGCTGCTGCTGCGGGTAGCCGTACGGCGGCTGCTGCGGCGGCACGCCCTGCGGCGCCTGCTGGGGGTAGCCGTAACCGGGCTGCTGCTGGCCGTACGGGCCGGGCTGCTGGCCGTACGGCCCGGGCTGCTGCGGCTGCTGGCCCCCGTACGGACCCGGCTGGTTGTAGCTCATCGACTGCTTCCCCTCACAGGACGTTTATGCGTAGCGAACATCCTGTCGGAAGCCGCCCGGTCATGGGGCGCCGGGGGTCACACCGTTACCGAACAATCGCGTTTCGGGACACGGCGGCCACACCCCTAAACTGGGCCCGTGACCGAGAACACTCAGCAGCAGACAGCGCCCACCACCGAACTGCCGACCCAGTACGCGCCGGCCGAGGTAGAGGGGCCGCTGTACGAGCGCTGGGTAGAGCGCGGCTACTTCACGGCGGACGCGAAGAGCGAGAAGCCGCCGTACACCATCGTCATCCCGCCGCCGAACGTCACCGGCTCCCTCCACCTGGGCCACGCCTTCCAGCACACGCTGATGGACGCCCTCACCCGCCGCAAGCGCATGCAGGGCTTCGAGTCCCTGTGGCTGCCCGGCATGGACCACGCCGGCATCGCCACCCAGAACAAGGTCGAGCAGCAGCTCGCCGAGGAGGGCAAGTCCCGCCACGACCTGGGCCGCGAGGAGTTCGTCGAGCGCGTCTGGCGGTGGAAGGAGGAGTACGGCGGCAAGATCCTCGGCCAGATGCGCCGCCTCGGCGACGGCGTCGACTGGAGCCGCGAGCGCTTCACCATGGACGAGGGCCTGTCCCGGGCCGTCCAGACCATCTTCAAGAAGCTCTACGACGACGAGCTGATCTACCGCGCCGAGCGCATCATCAACTGGTGCCCGCGCTGCCTCACCGCGATCTCCGACATCGAGGTCGAGTACCAGGAGGACGCCGGCGAGCTGGTCTCCATCCGGTACGGCGAGGGCGAGGACTCCCTCGTCGTCGCGACGACCCGCGCCGAGACGATGCTCGGCGACACCGCCGTCGCCGTCCACCCGGAGGACGAGCGGTACCAGCACCTCGTCGGCAAGCAGATCAAGCTGCCGCTGACCGACCGCACCATCCCGGTCGTCGCCGACGAGCACGTCGACCCCGAGTTCGGCACCGGCGCCGTCAAGGTGACCCCGGCGCACGACCCGAACGACTTCGCCATCGGCCAGCGCCACGACCTGCCGTCGCTGACCGTCATGGACGAGCACGGCGTCATCACCGTCCACGGCCCCTTCCTCGGCCTGGACCGCTTCGAGGCCCGCTCCGCGGTCGTCGGCGCGCTCCGCGAGCAGGGCCGGATCGTCGCCGAGAAGCGCCCGTACATGCACTCCGTCGGGCACTGCTCGCGCTGCAAGACGACGGTCGAGCCGCGTCTGTCGATGCAGTGGTGGGTCGACGTCAAGCCGCTCGCCAAGGCCGCCGGCGACGCGGTCCGCGACGGCCGCGTCGCGATCCACCCGGCCGACATGTCGAAGCGCTACTTCGACTGGGTCGACAACATGAACGACTGGTGCATCTCGCGCCAGCTGTGGTGGGGCCACCGCATCCCGATCTGGTACGGCCCCGACGGCGAGATCGTCTGCGTCGGCCCCGACGAGCAGCCGCCGGCGGGCGAGGGCTGGCACCAGGACACCGACGTCCTCGACACCTGGTTCTCCTCCGGCCTGTGGCCGTTCTCCACCCTCGGCTGGCCGGAGAAGACCCCGGACCTGGAGAAGTTCTACTCCACCGACGTCCTGCTCACCGGCCACGACATCATCTTCTTCTGGGTCGCCCGGATGATGATGTTCGGCCTGTACGCGATGGACGGCGAGGTCCCGTTCCGGACCATCGCCCTCACCGGCCTGGTCCGCGACGAGCGCGGCAAGAAGATGTCGAAGTCCTTCGGCAACGTCGTGGACCCCCTGGACTGGATGGACAGGTACGGCTCCGACGCCGTCCGCTTCACCCTGGCCAAGGGCGCCAACCCGGGCACCGACGTCCCGATCGGCGAGGACTGGGTCCAGGCGTCCCGGAACTTCGCCAACAAGATCTGGAACGCGACCCGCTTCGCGATGATGAACGGCGCCACGACCGAGGGCCCGCTGCCGGACGCCTCCGCGATGTCGGCGACCGACCGCTGGATCCTGTCGCGGCTCAACAAGACGGTCGAGCAGGTCGACGCGTACTACGACGACTTCCAGTTCGCCAAGCTGAGCGAGGCGCTCTACCACTTCGCGTGGGACGAGGTCTTCGACTGGTACGTCGAGCTGTCGAAGACGACGTTCTTCGCCGGCGGCGAGGGCGCGAAGGTCTCCGGCCGGGTCCTCGGCGAGGTCCTGGACGTCCTGATGCGCCTGCTGCACCCGGTGATGCCGTTCGTCACCGAGACGCTGTGGACCACCCTCACCGGCCGCGAGTCGATCGTCATCGCCGAGTGGCCGGCCGACTCCGGCTTCCGCGACGAGGCCGCGGAGCGGGAGATCGAGCTGGTCCAGCGGGTCGTCACCGAGGTCCGCCGCTTCCGCTCGGACCAGGGCCTCCAGCCCGGCCAGAAGGTCCCGGCCCGCCTGGAGCTGGCCGGCACCGCGCTCGCCCCGCACGAGGCCGCCATCCGCCAGCTGCTGCGCCTCCAGCCGGAGGGCGAGGGCTTCGCGGCCACCGCCTCCCTGCCGGTCGCCGGCTGCACCGTCGCGCTGGACCTGTCCGGCACCATCGACGTTGCCGCCGAGCGCAAGCGGCTCGCGAAGGACCTGGCCGCCGCCGAGAAGGAGAAGGCCCAGGCCGAGGCCAAGCTCGGCAACGAGGCGTTCCTCGCCAAGGCCCCCGACAACGTCGTGGACAAGATCAAGGGCCGCCTCGCCAAGGCGGACGAGGACATCGCCCGCATCCAGGCCCAGCTGGAGAAGCTGCCGCAGGCCTGACGCGGACCCGACGCGGACGGCGGAAGGGCCCGGGACCGGCACGGTCCCGGGCCCTTCCCGTACCCACGGGACCAGAAGGCTGACGAAGTGCCTGATCTCACAGCAGACGGGACTTCAGGTCCACGGCGTCGGGACCAAGGACCCTGGATGATGGAGACATGGTCCGCCTCCCCACCCTTCCCGCGCTGCGCCGCCGCGTGGACCGGTGGGCCGGATCGGCCCCGGCCCTCGACGTCGTCGCCGCGCTCAGCGCGTTCGCGCTCATGCTGCTCGACGTGCCGGGCCTGGCCCGCGCCGACAACTCCCTCACCGGCGTCACCGCCACCCTGGTCCTCGCGGCCGGCGCCGCGTCCCTGGTGCTGCGCCGGCGGGCGCCCTGGCTGCCGTACCTCGTCGCCCTCGCGCTGATGGGCTGGCTGCACGAGGTCACCCTCGTCCAGTTCGCGCTCTACTCCATCGGGCGCTTCCGGGGGCGCCGGGCCGCCGTCGCCGCCACCCTGCTCTACACGGGCGTGGCGTACGCGTACTTCCAGCTGCCCGGCTGGCCCGCCCGGCACGGCGACACCCTCAGCGACTTCCTCAGCCTGGTCGTGCCGATCGGCGTCCTCGCGGCCGGCGTCGGCATCGCCGCCCACCGCCACGACCTCGTCAGCGCCCTGGAGGTCCAGCGGCGCGAGGCCGCCGCCCGGCAGGCCGTCCAGGAGGAGCGCATCCAGGTCGGGCGGGACGTCCACGACCTGGTCGGACGCGAGCTGACCGTGCTCGCCGTACGCGCCGAGGTGCTGGCCGTACGGGCCCGCGGCGAGGCCCACCGGAAGGACTTCGAGGAGCTCGCCGACACCGCCCGGCGCGCCCACCTCATGCTCAACGAGACGCTGGTGCGGCGCGCCGACCGGGACGGCGCCACACGCGGCCTGGAGGGCCTCGCGGACCTGGCCGCGGAGAGCGAGCGGATGGGCAGCCCGGTGGACCTGGACGTGGCCGAGGAGGTCAAGGCGCTGTCGCCGCTGCGCCAGACCGCCGTCCACCGGGTGGTCCAGGAGTGCCTGACGAACGCGGCCAAGCACGCGCCCGGCCTGCCCGTCCGGGTGGGCATCGGCGTCGAGGGCCCGGACCTGTGGATCGAGGTCCGCAACCCGCTCCCGAAGACCCCGCCGGACCGCGCGCCCGTCTCCACCGGCACGGGGCTCGTCTCCATGGACGAGCGGGTCGCCACCATGGGCGGCACCTTCACGGCGGGGGAGAAGGACGGCGCGTACGTGGTCCGGGCGACCCTCCCCTCCGGCCTCCCGCGCTGACCCCCGCGGCCACCGGCCGACGGCAGGGGGCCACCGCCCGACGGCAGGGGGCTGCCGGCCCGACGGCAGGGGAGGGGCTACCGGCCCGACTCCGCCTTGCCCAGCACCCGCTGGAGGCCGTCGAAGTCCTCCACGCAGCGGCCCGAGCCCAGGGCCACGCAGTCCAGGGGCGCGTCCGCCACGAAGACCGGGATGCCCGTCGCCGACGCCATCCTGAGGTCGAGTCCCGGCAGCAGGGCGCCGCCGCCGGTCAGCACGATGCCGTGCTCCATGACGTCGCCGGACAGCTCCGGCGGGCACTCCTCCAGCGTGGTCCGCACCGCCGCGATGACCGCCTCCACCGGTTCGTCCAGCGCCTGCCGGACCTCCGGGACGGTCAGCTCCACCGTCCTCGGCAGACCGCTGACCTTCTCCCGGCCGCGCACCGTGAAGGTGCGCCGCTCGAACTCCTCGCCGCCCGGGACCGGCCACGCCGAACCGATCGCCACCTTCACGTCCTCGGCCGTCCGCTCGCCGACCAGCAGCGAGTGCGCCCTGCGGACGTGGTCGGCGACCGCCGCGTCGAAGCGGTCGCCGCCGACCCGCAGGGACTGGGCGGTGACGATGCCGCCGAGCGAGATCACCGCCACCTCGGTGGTGCCGCCGCCGATGTCCACCACCATGGAGCCGCGCGCGTCGGAGACCGGCAGGCCCGCCCCGATCGCCGCCGCCATCGGCTCCTCGATGAGGTGGACGGCCCGCGCGCCGGCCGCGACGGAGGCGTGCACGATGGCCCGCCGCTCGACCGGGGTGACCCCGCTCGGCACGCAGACGACCATCCGGGTGCGGGGGCGGCGGCGCCCCGGGACGGCCTTGCGGACGAAGTGCCGGATCATCTCCTCCGCCGCCTCGTAGTCGCTGATCACCCCGTCGCGCAGCGGCCGGATCGCGGTGATGGACCCCGGCGTCCGGCCGATGGTCTCCTTCGCCTCGGCGCCGACCGCGAGCGCGTGCCGGGAGCCCTCCTGGACCGCCACCACGGACGGCTCGTTGAGCACGATGCCCCGCCCCCGGGCGTAGAGGAGGGTGTTGGCCGTGCCGAGATCGATGCCTATGTCCATGATCGCCAAGTTTGCCGGGCGGCCCCGGCGGACGGCGGGCCGAAGGTCCCGAAAGGGGGAGGTCCATGGTCCTGTCGGTGGGCCTCCGTAGACTTGGGTCCGTGAGTGACCCGAGCGACCAGAGCGACCACGCCGACGGCTTCGACGACCTCGTCGACGAAGCGACGGACCGAGACCCCGACCTGGCGGTGATCGAGGCCGGCAGCCGCACCCTGCGCGCCCTGGCCGGACCGCCGCAGGGCGACCCCGTGCCTTCCCGCCCCGAGGACCCGGAGCTGGACGCGGCCCTGCGCGAGGTCGAGACCGAGCTCTCGACCCGCTGGGGCGAGACCAAGCTGGAGCCGTCCGTCAAGCGGATCGCGGCGCTCATGGACGTGCTGGGCGAGCCGCAGCGCGCGTACCCCTCGATCCACATCACGGGCACCAACGGCAAGACGTCGACCGCCCGCATGATCGAGTCCCTGCTCGCCGCCTTCGAGCTGCGCACCGGCCGCTACACCTCGCCGCACGTGCAGACGATCACCGAGCGGATCAGCCTGGACGGCGCCCCGGTCTCCGCCGAGCGGTTCATCGAGACGTACCAGGACGTCAAGCCGTACGTAGAGCTGGTCGACGCCCGGGAGGAGTACCGCCTCTCGTTCTTCGAGGTCCTCACCGCAATGGCCTACGCGGCCTTCGCGGACGCCCCGGTCGACGTGGCGATCGTCGAGGTCGGCATGGGCGGCACCTGGGACGCGACCAACGTGATCGACGGCTCCGTCGCCGTCGTCACCCCGATCGACCTCGACCACACCGACCGGCTCGGCGAGACGACCGGCGCGATCGCGGGCGAGAAGTCCGGGATCATCAAGGAGGGCGCGACCGTCATCCTGGCCCAGCAGCCGGTGGACGCCGCCCAGGTGCTGCTGAAGAAGGCCGTCGACGTCGACGCGACGGTGGCCCGCGAGGGCATGGAGTTCGGCGTCGTCTCCCGCGAGGTGGCCGTCGGCGGCCAGCTGCTGACCCTGCGCGGTCTCGGCGGCGAGTACGAGGACGTCTTCCTGCCGCTGTACGGCGCCCACCAGGCGCACAACGCGGCGGTGGCGCTCGCCGCCGTCGAGGCGTTCTTCGGCATCGGCGCGGAGCACGCCCGCACCCTCGACATCGAGACCGTCCGCCGGGCCTTCGCGCAGACGTCGTCGCCGGGCCGGCTGGAGGTCGTCCGCTCGTCCCCGACGGTCGTCCTCGACGCCGCGCACAACCCGCACGGGGCCCGCGCCACCGCCGAGGCCGTCTCGGAGTCCTTCGGCTTCTCCCGGCTCATCGGCGTCGTCTCCACCAGCGGCGACAAGGACGCCCGGGGGCTGCTCGAAGCCTTCGAGCCGATCTTCGCGGAGATCGTCGTCACGCAGAACTCCACCTCCCGCGCCACCGACGTCGACGCGCTCGCCGCGGTCGCCGTCGAGGTGTTCGGCGAGGACCGGGTCGTCGTGGAGCCGCGGCTGCCCGACGCCCTGGAGGCGGCGATCACGCTCGCCGAGGAAGAGGCCGAGTACGGCGGCGCCGGCGTGCTGGTGACCGGTTCGATCTTCACGGTCGGCGACGCCCGGCTGCTGCTCAAGAGGGGCTGACCCGGACATGCGCGTGCTCTGCTCCTCCACCCTGATCGGCGAGTTCTTCGTCATCGGCTTCGCCGGTCTCGTCGCCATGAAGGACGACAGCCTCACCACCTCCACCGTCTGGTGGGTGTGCGGCGTCGCGATGGTCCTCTCCGTGCTGCTGTGCGGGATGGTCACCCGGCCCGGCGGCGTGCAGCTCGGCTGGGCGCTCCAGATCGGGCTGGTCATCAGCGGTTTCTTCGTGCCCGTCATGTACTTCCTCGGGGCCGTCTTCGCCGTGCTGTGGTGGTGCTCGGTGCACTACGGACGCAAGGTGGACGAGATCAAGGCCGGCTGGGCCGCCTCCGAGGGCGCCCGGGGAACCGCAGGGCCTGACGCTGCGTGACGGGGGGCGGTGCGGGCCCTGTAGATTCAGAGGCCCGCACATCCCTCCCCTAAGGAGTTCCTCCCGTGAGCCAGCGCACGCTCGTCCTGCTGAAGCCCGACGCGGTCCGCCGCGGTCTCGTCGGCGAGATCATCGGCCGCATCGAGCGCAAGGCCGGCTGGACCCTCGCGGCCCTGGAGCTGCGCGAGCTGGACCAGGCGACGCTGGAGCAGCACTACGGCGAGCACAAGGGCAAGCCCTTCTACGAGCCGCTGATGGGCTTCATGTCCTCCGGTCCGGTCGTCGCGCTCGTCGTCGAGGGCGAGCGGGTCATCGAGGGCGTCCGCCAGCTGGCCGGTCCGACCGACCCGATCGCCGCCGCCCCGGGTTCCATCCGCGGCGACTACGGCACCATCGTCCGCGAGAACCTCATCCACGCCTCGGACTCCGAGGAGTCCGCCGCGCGCGAGCTCAAGATCTTCTTCCCCGGACTCGCGTGACCCCTCCCTGACCGGCCGCTGACCCCCCGTCAGCCGAACGGCAGCCAGATGTGGGGCGACCGAAGGAATTCGGCCGCCCCCAGGCATATGAACGCCAATCCCGGGAACGGATCGCCGCAACCTACCGTCACCTAGTACAGAGGTGGACCAGCGCGCGCCATCCGCGTGAGCGGCACTACGATGAAAACTCTTCGCCGCACCACCCTCAGCCATGGGAAACAAGGGGAACTTCATGTCGTTCATCGGCCGTGACATGGCTGTCGACCTCGGGACCGCCAACACGCTGGTGTACGTCAGGGGTCGAGGCATCGTCCTCAACGAGCCGTCCGTCGTCGCGATCAACACCAACACCGGCGGGATCCTCGCGGTGGGTGCCGAGGCGAAGAAGATGATCGGCAGGACCCCCGGCAACATCGTCGCCGTCCGCCCGCTGAAGGACGGCGTCATCGCCGACTTCGAGATCACGGAGCGGATGCTCCGTTACTTCATCCTCAAGATCCACAAGCGCCGCTACCTCGCCCGCCCCCGCGTCGTCGTCTGCGTGCCCTCCGGCATCACCGGCGTCGAGCGCCGCGCCGTCATCGAGGCGTCCACCCAGGCCGGCGCCCGCCAGGTGCACATCATCGAGGAGCCCATGGCCGCCGCCATCGGTTCCGGCCTCCCCGTCCACGAGGCCACCGGCAACATGGTCGTCGACATCGGCGGCGGCACCACCGAGGTCGCCGTGATCTCCCTCGGAGGAATCGTCACGGCACAGTCCATCCGGGTGGCCGGCGACGAGCTGGACAACGCGATCATCCAGCACATCAAGAAGGAGTACTCGCTCCTCCTCGGCGAGCGCACCGCCGAACAGATCAAGATCACCATCGGTTCGGCCTACGACCTGGAGCAGGACGAGCACACCGAGATCCGCGGCCGCGACCTCGTCTCCGGCCTCCCCAAGACCGTCGTCATCTCGGCCGCCGAGGTCCGCAAGGCCATCGAGGAGCCGGTCAACGCGATCGTCGACGCCGTGAAGACCACCCTCGACAAGTGCCCGCCGGAGCTCTCCGGTGACGTGATGGACCGCGGCATCGTTCTCACGGGTGGCGGCGCCCTGCTGCGCGGCCTCGACGAGCGGCTGCGCCGCGAGACCGGCATGCCGATCCACATCGCCGAGGACCCGCTCGACTCGGTCGCCCTCGGATCCGGCAAGTGCGTCGAGGAGTTCGAGGCCCTCCAGCAGGTCCTGGACGCCCAGCCGCGCCGCTGACCCGCCGGCCGGGCGGAAGCCCGTACGGTACGAACATCTGCACAACGAACCACGAGGGAAGGGCACGGCCGCCGCACGTGAGGGACACACGAGAGAGCCGGCTGCTCCTGGTGCTGCTGGTCGCCATCGCGTTCGCGCTGATCACGGTGGACATCCGCGGCGGCCAGGAGTCGCCGGTCGACGGCGCCCGGCAGGCCGCCGCCGCCGTCTTCGGCCCCGTCGAGAACGGCGTCGCGGCGGCCGTCGACCCCATCGGCAACGCCATAGGCGCCGTCCGCGACTCCGGCGAGCGGCACACCCGCATCGCCGCCCTGGAGAAGGAGAACGCCGAGCTCAAGGCGGAGCTGGGCAGCGACGACCGCAACCGCAACCGGCTGCGCGAACTCGACGCCCTGCTCAAGACCGCCGGCGCCGGCCAGTACGGCATCAAGGGCGCCCAGGTCATCGCCATAGGGTCGGCCCAGGGCTTCTCCTGGACCGTCACCCTCGACGTCGGCGCCCGCGACGGCATCCAGCGCGACATGACCGTCCTCAACGGCGCCGGACTCGTCGGCCGGGTCACCACCGTCGGCCCGTCCACCTCCACGGTCCTGCTCGCCAACGACCCCGACTTCACCGTCGGCACCCGCATGGAGAAGTCCGACGAACTCGGCTTCGCCACCGGCCAGGGCGACCGCCCGCTCCTCGTCCAGCTCCTCAACGGCAAGGCGAAGGTGAAGCCCGGCGACCGCCTCGTCACCTTCGGCTCGGCCGGCGACCGGCCCTTCGTGCCCGGCGTGCCCGTCGGCGAGATCATCCGCGTCGACCCGATGGGCGGCGGGCTCACCCGGAACGTGTACGTGCGCCCGTACGTCGGCTTCAGCAAGCTCGACATCGTCGGCGTCGTCGTCCAGGCGCCCCGCTCCGACCCGCGCGACACCGTGCTGCCGCCGAAGCCGAAGCCCGCGCCGACCGTCACCGTCACGGTCACCGCGAAGCCGCCCGCCGACGGCGGCCAGGCGAACGAACAGCCCCAGGGCCAGGCCGAGCGGCCCGTCCAGGAGCAGGCACCGCAGGACCAGGGCCAGGCTCAGGACCAGGCCCAGCAGCCCGACGGCCAGGCGGCCGCGCCGGACGACCAGGAGGACGCGACACCGTGAAGTTCAACCGCATCCTCCTCTCCGCGACGCTGATCGTCGTCGCGCTCGTCGTCCAGGTCTCCGTCCTCGCCCGGCTCCAGCTCCCCGGCGCCGTCCCCGACCTGGTCCTCCTCACCGTCGTCGCCCTCGCGCTCGTCCACGGCCCCGTCACCGGCTCGCTCGTCGGCTTCTCCGCCGGCCTCCTCGCCGACCTTGCCCCGCCCGCCGACCACGCCGCCGGCCGCTACGCCCTCGTGCTCTGCGTCGTCGGCTACCTCGTCGGCCTCGCCCGCCCCGAGAACGGCCGCTTCACCTCCGCGATCGGCCCGATGGCCGCCGTCGTCGCCGCGGCCGTCGGCTCCACCCTGCTCTACGCGGGCGTCGGCGCCCTCGTCGGCGACACCGCCGCCCGCCACGTCGGCCTCGGCTCCCTGCTGTTCACCGCGGTGGTGTACGACCTGCTGCTGGCGCCGTTCACGGTGCCGCTCGTCATGGCCCTGGCCCGGCGCGCCGAGAACGACCCGGTCGCCGACGCCACGGGGGCGGGCGCCGGCGACGTCGCCTCCGGCTGGCTCGCCTCCGGCACCGGCCTGAGGATCGGCACCCAGCGCGGCGGCCTGCGCGTCAAGGCGGCCCGCACCCGCGCCGGACGGGCCGGACGCATCAAGGGAGTCAAGCGACTGTGACCGAGGGGGCACCGGCAGCATGAGCAACATCCCCGAGACCGGACGGACCCCCCGGGTCCAGACCCGGCTCGTCGTCATCCAGGTCCTCGTCTTCTCGCTGCTGCTCACCCTGGGCGGCCGGCTCTGGTACCTCCAGATCCGCAACGGCAAGGAGTACGCCGACGAGGCCAAGAGCAACAACATCCAGCAGGTCGTCACCCCGGCCGTGCGCGGCTCCATCCTCGACGCCCGCGGCGTCCCGCTCGCCGACAACGAGACCCGGCTCGTGGTCTCCGCCTCGCGCACCGAGCTGATGAAAATGAAGGACGACGGCAAGGCCGTCCTCACCCGGCTCGCCGGCGTCCTGAACATGAAGCCCGAGGACGTCGTCAACAAGATCCGGCTCTGCGACTCCCAGACGCCCAAGCCCTGCTGGAACGGCTCGCCCTACCAGCCGATCCCGGTCACCGACGAGGCCACCGTCCAGCAGGCGCTCACCATCCGCGAGAGCACCGAGGACTTCCCCGGCATCACCGCCGAGCTCACTGCCGTCCGCCGCTACCCCGCGCCCGGCAAGGCCCGTACCGCCCAGGTCCTCGGCTACCTCTCGCCGGTCACCGACGAGGAGATCACCAAGGCGAAGGACACCGACTCGCCGTTCCTCCGCTCCGACCAGGTCGGCCGCTCCGGCATCGAGCGCACCTACGACAAGGAGCTGCGCGGCAAGGCGGGCGTGACCCGCTACGAGGTCGACAACCTCGGGCGCGTCATGGGCCAGACCACCTCCGACCCGGGCGTCGCCGGCTCCACCCTCGTCACCAGCATCGACGCCCGCGTGCAGGCGGTCGCCGAGTACGAGCTCGCGCAGGCGATGAAGGCCGTCCGCGGCGAGACCGACAAGATCACCGGCCGCAAGTACGAGGCCGACTCCGGCGCCGTCGTCGTCATGGAGACCAAGACCGGCCGGGTCGTCGCCATGGCCTCCCAGCCGGACTACGACCCCAACGTCTGGATCGGCGGCATCTCCGCCAAGGACTACGCGGGCCTCACCAGCAAGAACTCCAACTACCCGCTGCTCAACCGGGCCATCCAGGGCCAGGCCCCGGCCGGCTCGATCTTCAAGGTGATCTCCGCGAGCGCCGCCGTCCGGGCCGGCTACGACTTCAACGACAAGTACAACTGCAGCGCCTCCTACAGCCTCGGCAGCCGCAGCTTCGCCAACTTCGAGTCCCAGGGACACGGCCCCATCACCCTCGGGGACGCCCTCAAGTACTCCTGCAACACCGTCTTCTACGCCCTCGGCCACAAGGAGTGGCAGAAGGACGGCGGCATCACCGCGAACAAGGACTCCAAGGACTGGTTCTACGTGACCGCCCGCGACTTCGGCCTCGGCTCCGAGACCGGCGTCGACCTGCCCAACGAGGTCAAGGGCCGCATCCCGGACCGCCAGTGGAAGCAGTCGTTCTGGGAGGCCAACAAGGACGCCTGGTGCAAGCAGGGCAAGAAGGGCGGCAGCTACGTCGAGCAGATCGCGTACGAGAACTGCCTGGAGGGCAACCAGCTGAAGGCGTACGACAGCATCAACTTCGCCATCGGCCAGGGCGACGTCCTCGTCACCCCCATCCAGATGGCCACCATCTACGCGGCCATCAGCAACGGCGGCACCCTCTACAACCCCACCGTCGGCAAGGCGGTCATCAGCCCCGACGGCAAGCAGGTCCGCGAGATCAAGCCCAAGGCCCACGGCAAGCTGCCGGTCGGCGCGGACACCATCCGCGACCTCGACAAGGGCCTCCGCTCGGTCGTCGAACCCGGCGGCACCGCCGCCTGGCGCTTCGGCAGCTGGCCCCAGGACAAGATCCCGATGCGCGCCAAGACCGGCACCGCCCAGGTCTACGGCAAGCAGACCACCTCGTGGCTCGCGACCTACACCGACGACTTCACCATCGTCATGACCATCTCCCAGGGCGGCACCGGCTCCGGCGCCTCCGGCCCCGCCGTCCGCAACATCTACGACGCCCTCTACGGCCTCGACGACGCCGGCAACCAGGACCTCAAGCGCGCCCTGCTGCCCACGCCGCAGAAGGCGCTGCCGAAGGTCAACGCCGACGGCACCATCGACGCCCCGGTCATCAAGGCGTACGACCCGAAGTCCCAGCTGGTCGACCCGGCCGAGCAGAACGGCGCCGCGCCGCCGCCGCTCGCGGGCACGCCCCCCAACAGGAGGGACTGACCCGATGACGACCCGGACCACCTTTTCGGTCTCCCGGTACGCCCCCCAGCGCGGCCCCGTCGCCCGGCTGACCGCCCGCGACTCGGTGCTGCGCCGCCTCGACTGGCCGATCCTGCTGTCGGCGCTGGCGCTGTCGCTGATCGGCTCGCTGCTGGTGTGGTCGGCGACCCGGGGCCGCACCGAGCTGAACCAGGGCGACCCGTACTACTTCCTCTTCCGGCACCTGCTCAACACCGGCATCGGCGTGGCGCTGATGATCGGCACGGTGTGGCTGGGGCACCGGACCCTGCGCGGGGCCGTGCCGGTCCTCTACGGGCTGTCGATCGTGCTGATCCTCGCCGTCCTCACCCCGCTGGGCGCCACCATCAACGGCGCCCACGCGTGGATCGTGATCGGCGGCGGCTTCTCGCTCCAGCCCAGCGAGTTCGTGAAGATCACCATCATCCTGGTGATGGCGATGCTGCTGGCGTCGAAGGTGGACGCGGGCGACCAGCTCCACCCGGACCACGGCACCGTCGCGAAGTCCCTGGTGCTCGCCGCCCTCCCCATGGGCATCGTCATGCTCATGCCGGACCTGGGCTCGGTCATGGTGATGATCGTGATCGTGCTCGGCGTCCTGCTCGCCTCCGGCGCCTCCAACCGCTGGGTCCTCGGCCTCATCTTCTCCGGCGTCGCCGGCGCGGTCCTCGTCACCGCCCTCGGCATGCTCGACGAGTACCAGATCAACCGCTTCGCCGCCTTCGCCAACCCCGACCTCGACCCCTCCGGCGTCGGCTACAACACCAACCAGGCCCGCATCGCCATCGGCTCCGGCGGCCTCTACGGCGCCGGCCTCTTCAACGGCCACCAGACCAGCGGCCAGTTCGTCCCCGAACAGCAGACCGACTTCGTCTTCACCGTCGCCGGCGAGGAGCTCGGCTTCGTCGGCTCCGGCTTCATCCTGCTGCTGCTCGGCATCGTGCTCTGGCGCGCTTGCCGCATCGCCCGCGAGACCACCGAGCTGTACGGCACGATCGTCGCCGCCGGCATCATCGCCTGGTTCGCCTTCCAGTCCTTCGAGAACATCGGCATGAACCTCGGCATCATGCCCGTCGCCGGCCTCCCGCTGCCCTTCGTCTCCTACGGCGGATCCTCCATGTTCGCCGTCTGGGTCGCCGTCGGACTCCTCCAGTCGATCCGCGTCCAGCGGCCCATGACCGCCTGACCCGCCGCCCTCCCCAGGGCGGCGGGAACCGCCAGGTGTGACCGCCGCCCCGGTGGTTAGATGCGACATATGGCGGAGACCAAGCGCGAGACCGAGCGGAAGTACGAAGCCACCGAGGACACCCGGCTGCCGGACCTCACCCGCGCGGCCGGGGTCGCCTCGGTCACCGACGAGGGCGTCATGGAGCTCGACGCGGTCTACTACGACACGGCCGACCTCAGGCTGGCCGCCGGCTCCCTCACCCTCCGGCGCCGCACCGGCGGCTCCGACGCGGGCTGGCACGCGAAGTTCCCCGTGACCGTCGGGGTCCGCGACGAGATCCGCGCCCCGCTCTCCGACACCCTCCCGCCCGACCTGGCCGGGCTCCTGCGCTCCCGGGTCCGCGGCGCCGACGTCGTCCCCGTCGTCCGGATCCGCTCCACCCGCGACGTCCGGCACCTGCGGGACGCCGGCGGCACCCTCCTCGCCGAGGTCTCCGTCGACACCGTCCACGCCGACCGGCTCCTCGGCGACACCGCCTCCACCGCCTGGACCGAGATCGAGGTCGAGCTCGCCGACGGCGCCGACCCCGCGATCCTCGACGCCGTCGCGAAACGGCTCCGGAAGGCCGGCATCCGCCCCTCCGACGCCCCCTCCAAGCTGGCCCGCGCCCTCGACGGCACCGGCCTCGCCCCCGCACCGCGCGACCCCGCCGGGGCGGCCGGCGACGGCACGGCGGGCGCCGCCGTCCTCGCGTACGTACGGACCCAGATCGACGCCCTCGTCCGGCTCGACCCCGCCGTCCGGCGCGACCTGCCCGACTCCGTCCACAAGATGCGGGTGGCCTGCCGGCGCCTGCGCAGCGCCTTCAAGACGTACCGCAAGGTCCTCGACCGGGACGTCACGGACCCGATCGGCGCCGAGCTGAAGTGGCTCGCCGGCGAGCTCGGCCACGCCCGCGACCAGGAGGTCCTCGACGCCCGCCTCGGCGACGCGATCGGCGCGCTGCCCCGCGCCCTGCGCCACGGCCCGGTCCGCGGCCGGCTCCGCGCCTGGAGCAACGCCCGGTCCCGCGGCGCCCGCCACCACGTCCTCGACGCCCTCGACTCGCCCCGCCACCTCGCCCTCCTCGACGCCCTCGACCACCTCCTCGCCGACCCCCCGCTGAAGCCCGCGGCCCGCAAGAAGGCCGCGAAGGTCCTGCCGAAGGCGATCCGGCGCGACCACCGCCGGCTCGCCGACCGCGTCGGCCCCGCGCTCGCCCTCGACCCCGGGCACGACCGCGACACCGCCCTCCACGAGGCCCGCAAGGCCGCCAAACGGGCCCGGTACGCCGCCGACGCCGCCGTACCCGCCCTCGGCAAGCCCGCGAAACGGTTCGCCAAGGAGACGAAGGCCCTCCAGAGCCTCCTCGGCGACCACCAGGACACCGTCGTCGCCCGCGCCGCCCTGGCCGACCTCGCCCACCAGGCCGAAGCGGCCGGCGAACCGTCCTTCACCTGGGGCGTTCTCCACGCGCGGCAGGAGGCGGCCGCGGCGGCCCAGGAGCGGGAGCTGCCGGAGGCGTGGGAGCGGGCCGCCGCCCCCGGCCTCCGCGCGGCGCTGAGCCGCTGAGCACCGGGGTACGCTTGAGAGTCGCCCCCCTGCCCGCTCACGAAGGTTCGAGATGTCTGCTGCCGAGTCTGTCTTCCCGCAGCTCGAAGCTCTGCTCCCGCACGTGCAGAAGCCGATTCAGTACGTCGGTGGAGAGCTGAACTCCACGGTGAAGCCGTGGGAGTCCGCCGACGTCCGCTGGGCTCTGATGTACCCGGACGCGTACGAGGTCGGCCTGCCCAACCAGGGCGTCATGATCCTCTACGAGGTGCTGAACGAGCGCGAGGGCGTCCTCGCCGAGCGCACCTACAGCGTGTGGCCGGACCTCGAAGCGCTGATGCGCGAGCACAAGGTGCCGCAGTTCACGGTCGACAGCCACCGCCCGGTCGGCGCCTTCGACGTGTTCGGCCTGTCCTTCTCCACGGAGCTGGGCTACACCAACATGCTCACCGCCCTCGACCTGGCGGGCATCCCGCTGGAGTCGAAGGACCGCACCGTCGACCACCCCATCGTGCTCGCCGGCGGCCACGCCGCCTTCAACCCCGAGCCGATCGCGGACTTCATCGACGCGGCGATCATCGGCGACGGCGAGCAGGCCGTCCTGGACATGACCGAGATCATCCGGGCGTGGAAGACCGAGGGGCGCCCGGGCGGCCGCGAGGAGGTCCTGCTCCGCCTCGCGAAGACCGGCTCGGTGTACATCCCGGCGTTCTACGACGTCGAGTACCTGCCGGACGGCCGCATCGGCCGCGTCGTCCCGAACCGCTCCGGCGTGCCGTGGCGCGTGTCCAAGCACACCGTCATGGACCTCGACGAGTGGCCGTACCCCAAGCAGCCCCTGGTGCCGCTCGCGGAGACCGTCCACGAGCGCATGTCCGTCGAGATCTTCCGCGGCTGCACCCGCGGCTGCCGCTTCTGCCAGGCCGGCATGATCACGCGCCCCGTGCGGGAGCGAAGCATCACCGGCATCGGCGAGATGGTCGAGAAGGGCCTCAAGGCCACGGGCTTCGAGGAGGTCGGCCTCCTCTCCCTCTCCTCCGCGGACCACTCGGAGATCGGCGACATCGCCAAGGGCCTCGCCGACCGGTACGAGGACGACAAGGTGGGCCTGTCCCTGCCGTCGACCCGCGTGGACGCCTTCAACGTCGACCTCGCCAACGAGCTGACCCGCAACGGGCGCCGCTCCGGCCTCACCTTCGCCCCCGAGGGCGGCTCCGAGCGCATGCGCAAGGTCATCAACAAGATGGTCTCGGAAGAGGACCTCATCCGTACCGTCTCGACGGCCTACGGCAACGGCTGGCGCCAGGTGAAGCTGTACTTCATGTGCGGCCTGCCGACGGAGACCGACGAGGACGTCCTCCAGATCGCCGACATGGCGATGAACGTGATCGCCGAGGGCCGCAAGGTCTCCGGCCAGAACGACATCCGCTGCACCGTCTCCATCGGCGGCTTCGTGCCCAAGCCGCACACCCCCTTCCAGTGGGCGCCGCAGCTGTCGGCCGAGGAGACGGACGCGCGCCTGCTGAAGCTCCGCGACAAGATCCGCGGCGACAAGAAGTACGGCCGCTCGATCGGCTTCCGCTACCACGACGGCAAGCCCGGCATCGTCGAGGGCCTGCTCTCCCGCGGCGACCGCCGCGTCGGCGCCGTCATCCGCGCGGTCTACGAGGACGGCGGCCGCTTCGACGGCTGGCGCGAGCACTTCAGCTACGACCGCTGGATGGAGTGCGCGGAGAAGACCCTGCCCGAGTACGGCGTGGACGTCGCCTGGTACACCACCCGCGAGCGCTCCTACGAGGAGGTCCTGCCCTGGGACCACCTGGACTCGGGCCTCGACAAGGACTGGCTCTGGGAGGACTGGCAGGACGCCCTCGACGAGACCGAGGTCGAGGACTGCCGCTGGACCCCGTGCTTCGACTGCGGCGTCTGCCCGCAGATGGACACGCACATCCAGATCGGCCCCACCGGCAAGAAGCTGCTGCCGCTGACCGTGGTCAAGTAGTCCCGCCGCATACGGAAGGGGCGCCCGGACGGATCTCCGTCCGGGCGCCCCTTCCGTCGTACGGATCAGCCGGCGACGTGCTCCGACCGGGCGGCGGGGGTGGTGGCGGCCTCGGCGGCGGCCGGGCTGGGGGCGGGGGTGCGGTCGGCGACCGGGACGACGGGCGGGGTCAGGTCCTGCTGGTCCAGGAAGACCGCGCGGACCACCCGCTCGGCCGCGTGGCCGTCGTCCCACATGCAGAAGCGCTCGCGGAAGGCGCGGCGCAGCTCGGCGGCGGGCTCGCCGGCCCAGGCGCCGCTGCGGAAGGCCGCGATCAGCTCGTCCTCGGTGGTGGCGATCACACCGGGGGTGTCGCCGGGCTCGCCGGAGAGCAGGTCGAAGGTCACGCCGCGGCAGGTGCGGTACATCTCCCAGTCGTCGGCGTAGGTGACGATCGGCCGGTCGAGGTTGGCGTAGTCGAACATGATCGACGAGTAGTCCGTGATCAGGGCGTCCGCCGCCAGGCACAGCTCCTCCACCGAGGGGTGGCGGGAGACGTCGATCAGCGTGCCGCGCTCGGCGAGGGCGCTCAGCTCGCGGTCGGCGCCGTAGAAGTAGTGGGCGCGGACCAGGAGGACGTAGTCGGGGCCGAGCTCGCGCGCGAAGCGGGCCAGGTCCAGGCGGGAGACGAAGGCGTCCTTCTGGTGGTCGCGGACGGTCGGCGCGTACAGGAGCGCCTTCTTGCCGGGGGCGATGCCGAGCGCGCCGCGGATCCGGCGGACGTCCTCGGCGCCGGCCCGGTAGTAGACGTCGTTGCGCGGGTAGCCGGTGTTGAGCGTCCGGAAGGGGGCCGGGTAGACCCGCTCCCACTGCTCGGTGGAGTGCTGGTTGGAGGAGACGCTCCAGTCCCAGCGGTCGACCCGCTCCATGAGCTTGTCGAAGTCCATGCTCTTGGCGACGGCCGGGTAGTACTGCTGGTCCAGGCCCATCCGCTTCAGCGGGGTGCCGTGGTGGGTCTGGAGGTGGACCTGGCCGGGGCGCTTGACCACGGAGTCCGGGAAGTTCACGTTGTTGACCAGGTACTTCGCCCGGGCCATGGCCTTCCAGTAGCCGAAGGTGGCGGGGGCGACCCGGGTGATGCCGGCGGGCAGCTTCCCGGCGTGGGCCTGGTTGACCACCCAGACGCCGCGCAGGTCCGGCACCAGCTTCTTGGCGGCCTCGTGGATGGCGAGCGGATTGCAGCCGGGGGTGCGGCCCCAGTAGGCGGAGTAGACGGCGAGGCTGTCGTCGAGGGGGAGCCGGCGCTGTACCGCGTAGTACGTCTTCAGGGCCTTCCGGCCGCCCCAGCGCTTGGACCGGCCGAGCGCGCGGAAGGCGGTCTCGCGGGTGCCGTTGGCGGCCTTGAGCGATTCGAAGGCGGCGTACGAGCCGGTGCGGAGCACCTTGAACTTGAGGCCGGTGATGCCGGGCGGCGGGGTGAAGCCCTTGGGCTCGTTCCTGCGGTACGCCTTGCCGGCCGCCTGCACGTAGGCGCGGCGGTGGCTGCGGGGTATGCGGAAGCCGCGGGCGAGGGTGTAGAGGAAGTGGCTGACCATCCGCTCGAAGACGACCTTGCGGTAGTCGTCGAGGCCGGGGCGGCCCTCGAGGTAGTCGAAGACCCGCTGGTACTGCTCGAAGATCACGAAGTGCTTGCGCGGCGAGCTGCTCCGCATGGAGCTGCCCTGGCGGCGCTGGCGGTACTCGACGACCACGTACTCCAGACCGGCGACGCGCCGGGCGGCGGCCATGGTCGTGTAGACGACGAGGGCGTCCTCGTAGAGGCCGTCGGTGAAGCGGTAGCCCTGGCCGTCGAAGCCGCCGGTGGTGAAGAAGTCACGGCGGTAGACGCGGTTCCAGACGACGGCGAAGATCCGCAGCAGTTCCAGGTGGTCGACGGGGCGGACGACCTGGTCGCGGATGCCGGCGATGTACTTGCCGGACTTGCTGGGCTCGACGGTGCCGTCGACGTGGGTGCGGACGTAGTCGAAGACGACGATCTCGGGGTCGTCGGTCTCGGCGAGCCGGTCGGCTATCGCCTGGAGCGAGCCGGGGCGTATGGAGTCGTCGCCGTCGAGGAAGAGCAGGTAGTCGCCGCGGGCGTGGGCGATGCCGGTGTTGCGGGCGGCGCCGATGCCGCCGTTCTGCTCGCGGTGCACGGCGCGGACCCGGGGGTCGCGGGCGGCGAACTCGTCGATGATGGCGCCGCTGCTGTCCGGGGAGCAGTCGTCGACCGCGACGATCTCGAAGTCGCGGAAGCTCTGCGAGGTGATCGATTCGAGGCATTCGCGGATGTAGCCCTCGACCCCGTAGACAGGGATGATCACGCTGAAACGGGGGGTAGCTGCAGACGGCATGCCGTGTGTCTCTCCTCTGTCGGACCGCTCAAGCGCAGTATGACAGGAGTGGTCGAACGTCTCTCCGGGTGCGGGCGGCCGGTCCGCGCCGGGGGAGCGGGTGAACGGCGTGTTCCCGGCGGGTGAGGCGGCGGCCAACTGGGTTCGAACGGCCGAGGAGACCATCGTCTATTCTGAAGTGCTGCGGCGGTGCTGCGCTCCGGCGCCGGGGCGGGCGGGCCGGCAGGCGGTCTCTCTCGGTGGGGGAGACACCCCCAGGGGTCCGCTGGAAAAACCGATAGCACGCCCCGTCACCCACTCAGACGCTCGAGCCTGTCGAGCGGGTCTGAACCGGAAAGGAACGCAGAACTCCATGGCTCCCAGGCTCAGCGTCATCGTCCCGATATACAACGTGGCGTACTACCTGCCCGCCTGCCTGAACTCGCTCGCCGTGCAGACCTTCCAGGACCTGGAAGTGATCATGGTGGACGACGGGTCGACCGACGAGTCCCACGAGATCGCGGCGGAGTTCGCGGCGAAGGACGACCGCTTCCGGCTCATCCGGAAGGAGAACGCCGGCCTGGGCGCCGCCCGCAACACCGGTCTGGACAGCCTGGCGCCGGAGAGCGAGTACATCGCGTTCGTCGACAGCGACGACCTGATCCCGCCGGACGCCTACCGGCTGATGATCGAGACCCTGGACGAGACGGGCTCCTCCTTCGCCACGGGCAACGTGGAGCACATCAACTCCACCCGCATCTGGCAGTCCCCGATGCACCGCTTCCTCTCCCGGGGCGCGGTCAAGAAGACGCACGTCAGCCGCAAGCGCGCGCTGCTCACCGACCGCATCGCCTGCAACAAGGTCTTCCGCCGCGACTTCTGGGAGCGCAACGCGCTGCGCTTCCCCGAGGGCGTCCTGTACGAGGACACCCCGGTGATCGTCCCGGCGCAGTACCTCGCCGAGTCCGTCGACATCATCAGCGAGACCACGTACTACTGGCGTCTGCGCGAGGGCGAGGCCGCCCCGTCGATCACCCAGCGGCGCACCGAGCCGAAGGCCGCCCGCGACCGCGCCTCCGCGGTGGAGAGCGTCAGCCGCTTCCTGGCCGCGCGCACCGAGCCCGGCGCGGAGGAGCTGAAGCGCGAGTACGACAAGACCGTCCTCACCGGTGACCTGCGCATCTTCCTCAACGTCCTGCCGGACGGCGACGAGGAGTACCGCGCGGAGTTCATGAAGGCGGCCAACAAGTTCCTCGACCAGATCGACCTGAAGACGGTCAAGTCGCTGCCGACCGCGCTGCGCGTCAAGTGGCTGCTGGTCCGCAAGCACGCCCTGGCCGAGCTGCTGGCCTTCATCGAGGCCGAGCGGATCGGCGAGCCGGTCGAGATCGACGGCTCCTTCCGCCGGTACGCGAAGTACCCGTTCCTGGAGTCCACCCAGCTGCCCAAGAAGGTCCTCCGGATGGACCAGGACCTGCAGCTGCGCTCGCCGCTGCGGGAGCTGGAGTGGCTGCCGAACAACAAGCTGCGGCTGGCCGGCCACGCCTGGATCGACCGGGTCGACCAGAGCGGCAAGCGGTCCGTGGTGAAGCTGCTCCAGCTGAAGAAGGACGGCACCCAGCGGCGGATGCTGATCCCGCTGAAGAACCTCCAGACCGAGGACGCCACCACGGCCGCCGGCTGGAAGAACCGCGGCCACAGCTTCGACTGGGCCGGCTGGGAGACCGAGATCGACCTGTCCCGCTTCCGCAAGGGAGGCCAGTGGCAGGAGGGCCTGTGGCACGTCGGCATGCGCGTGCTCTCCGGCGGTCTGGTGCGGTCCCGCTCGGTCCACTCGTACGGCTCCGACCACACCGCCTACCCGCAGCCGCACTGGCTCGACGAGACCCACCGGATGGTGCCGGAGCTGCGCCGCGCCGCGCTGAAGCTGCGCGTCGAGAAGGTGCCGTTCACCGTCTCCGGCTTCGCGCCCGACGGTGACGCGATCGTCGTCGACGGCCTGCTGCGCGAGACGGTCGCGCCGGGCGTCGAGGTCTCGCTGCGGATCATCAACCAGAACAGCGGCGAGGCGTTCTTCGTGCCCGCCGACGAGGTGACCCGGGACGGCGACCACACCCGCATCCGGATCCGCGTCCCGCTGAAGGACGTGGCCCTGCTCCCCGAGCACCTGGAGAGCGAGACCGCGGGCGCCGACATGGCGAAGACCATGCGCCGCAACTGGAGCACCCAGCTCCAGCTCCAGCCCGAGGGCGAGAAGTGGCGCCGCTACAAGGTCGTCGTCCGCGACGGCGTCGCCGACCTCCAGGTCCGCCTGCCCGAGTCCTTCGGCGAGGAGGCGACGCTCAACGAGGTCGCGGTGCTGTCCGGCACCAACGGCTACCTGAAGTTCTCCGGCCGCCCGCTGCGCGGCAAGATCACCGGGATCGCCACCACCGACGGCACCTTCCTGATCCGCGGCACCGCGCCGGTGGACCTGTCCGACTACCACCTGGTGATCAGCGCCAAGAACCGCTTCGACGAGCGGACCGTGCCGCTGAGCGTCGCCGCGGACGGCACCTTCGAGGCGACCTTCCGCCCGTCCACCATGTCCGGCACCGGCGGCGGCCTGCCGCTGAAGGCCGGCCGCTGGATCTTCCGCCTGGAGGCCGGGGAGGACGCGCCGTCGCTGCAGCTCGTCGTGGACCGCCTCGCCGTCACCCAGTTCCCGCTGGAGAGCACGTACAACGGGCGCGAGAACCGCCTCGAGGTGCACTGGCAGGACCACCCGCAGCTCAACTGCCTGCCGGACCTGTCCCCGCTGGAGCGCGGCGACAACCGCCAGTACCAGCTGCGCCAGGAGGTGTACGAGAAGGGCCGCGAGCTGCCGCTGCGCGACTCCGTGCTGTACATCAGCTACAACGGCAAGCAGTACTCGGACAGCCCGCGCGCCATCCACGAGGAGCTGCTGCGCCGGGGCGCCGACGTCGAGCACCTGTGGCTGGTCCGCGACGGCCAGGTCGAGCTGCCCGACACGGTGCAGCCGGTCCGCTTCCAGGGCCGCGAGTGGTACGAGGCGCTGGCCCGGTCCCGGTACATCATCACCAACGCGCACCTGCCGCACTGGATCCGCCGCCGCGCGGGCCAGGTGATCGTGCAGACCTGGCACGGCACGATGCTGAAGAAGATCGGCCTGGACATCGACGCGCCGAAGTTCGACCCGAACTACCACGAGCGTCTGGTGAAGGAGGCGGCGAGCTGGAACATCCTGGTCTCGTCGAACCGCTTCTCCACCCCGATCCTCAAGCGCGCCATGGGCTACAACGGCCTGATCGCCGAGACCGGCTACCCGCGCAACGACTACCTGTACGCCGAGGACCGCGACGAGCGCGCGGCCGCGGTGAAGGAGAAGCTGGGCCTGCCCGCCGGCAAGAAGGTCGTGCTGTACGCGCCGACCTGGCGTGACGACCTGTCGCACGGCCGCGGCCAGTTCAAGTTCGACCTGCGGGTGGACCTGGAGGACGCGCGCCGCCGCCTCGGCGACGACCACGTCTTCCTGATCCGCCGTCACTCGAACATCGTGGACAGCATCCCGGGCGCCGGGAACGGCTTCGTCTTCGACGTCTCCGAGTACCCGGACATCGCGGACCTGTACCTGGCGGCCGACATCATGATCACGGACTACTCGTCGGTCATGTTCGACTACGCGCACCTGCGCCGCCCGATGCTGTTCTTCACGTACGACCTGGAGCACTACCGCGACCGCCTGCGGGGCTTCTACTTCGACTTCGAGAACGACGCCCCGGGCCCGCTGGTCGAGACCTCGGACGACCTGCTCACGGCGATCCGCGAGATCGACGAGGTCCAGGAGGCGTACCGGGAGAAGTACGACGAGTTCCACCACCAGTTCTGCGACCTGGACGACGGCCACGCGGCCGGCCGCGTCGCCGACCTGATGTTCAAGATCGCCGAGGAGGGCGCGCCGCTGTAGGCGGTGCCCCGCCGGGCGCGCACGTGAAGGAGCCCCGGTCCGCGGAAGCGGGCCGGGGCTCCTTCGTGTCCGCCGGGGCGGCTACTTCTTGTCGATGATCTTCAGCGAGAGCTGCCCGTTGCTGGAGAAGTACGGGCGCAGCTCGTGCCGGGTGCCGGTGACGGCGGCCGGCACGGCGGCGAGCCGGTTGCGCCAGCCGCTCTTCGGCCGGGTGTCGACGGAGGCCGGGACGGGCGCGCCGGACTGCGTCACCACCGGGTACGGGAAGGTGAAGACGTCCATCGGGACGAGCACGTCGGTGGCGAGCTTGCAGACCCGGATCCGGGGGGAGTCCTGGTCGGGCAGCAGCCACAGGTCCCAGACGTCCTCGGTGCCGGGCTGGTGGAGGCGGGCCGCGGCGGCGTTGTCGAGGGACGCGGTGAAACGCCCGTCGGCGTCGGCCTTCACCGGGAAGGTGAAGTTCTTGTCGGCCTCCTTGCGGTGGACGGCCTCGATGAGGCTGCCCTGGCCGGGGCGGACGCCCCAGGCGGCGGCCTCGACGACGATCGCCTTCGGACCGGCCTTGATCGCCGAGACCTCGACGTGCTGGGGGCGGACCCGGCTCTGCACCCGGAGCGTGCCGTCGGTGTGGGCGTACGGCAGCAGCAGGGAGAGCGCGGGGCCCTCGGTGCGGGGCAGCTTCAGGCCCAGGATGTGAAGGGTGTCGCAGCCGGCCGAGCGCAGCGGCAGGTCGAAGCCGGCGGCGCGGACCTGGAGCTCCCAGTCGCCTTCGGCGAGCTTGCCGAGCGCGGGCACGACGGCCTCGTCGCCGGTGAAGGGGACGACGACCTCGTCGGCCTTCTTGCGGATGTCCTTGCAGACCAGGCGGGCGTCGCTGTCGGCGGGCAGCCCCTCGACCCGCACCCGGACGTCGCCCTGCGGGCCGACGACGGCGGTGGCCGTGCGGGGGATGGCGCGGCGGGCGCGCATGGTCTCGACGAGCTGCTCGAAGCGGGCGGCGGTCGCCGCCTCCTGGAAGCGGACCACGTTGGCGACGGCGGCGGCGGCCATCTTGCGGCGCAGGTCCTCGTCGGAGATCAGCTTCTCGATGTGCTCGGCGAGGGCTTCCTTGTCGCCGAGGGGGACGACGTAGCCGTCCTCGCCCTGCTTGATGATGTTGCGGGGGCCGTGCGGGGCGTCGTAGCAGATCGCCGGGAGGCCGGCCGCCATCGCCTCGACGGTGACGTTGCCGAACGCCTCCAGGTGCGAGGGGAGGACGAAGACGGACGCCTTGGCGAACTCCGGGGTGACCGGGGTGGCCGGGCCCATCAGGAAGATCTGGTTGTTGCCGTCGGTCTCGTCGATCTTCTTGCGGAGGTTGGCGCGCTCCGGGCCGGAGCCGTAGATCCGCAGGCTCCAGTCCGGGTGGCGCGGGGCCACCGTGGAGAACGCCTCGATGAGGTCGGCGAAGCCCTTGTGCGGCTTGAGCAGACCGGCCGCGACGACGATCTTGTTGTCGCCGGTGGACATCTGGCCCTGGTGGGCCGGGATGCAGTTCGGCATGGGGGAGAGCAGGTGGCTCACGGCGGGCACGACCCCGGCGATGGTCCGGCACTCGTCCGGCGTCGGCGCGGTGATCGCGTCCATCTTCGGGTACGCGTCCCGGAAGAGGGCGTCGCGGATGTGCGGGCCGTAGCGGGCGGGCCGCGAGTGCTCCATCGCGACCTTGAGGAAGTCGCGGTCCGAGTAGGCCAGCATGATGGTGATCTTGGGGTTGTTGCTGACCACGACGTCGGCGTCGGTGGTGGCCAGGTACTCCATCAGCCGCTTCTCCGCCAGACGGCTGATCCACGGCTTCTTGTCCGTGGGCTCGTTGGGGTAGATGTGCGGGAAGACGTCGATCTGCGGGTCGTCGCCGTCGTAGACGTGGGAGTGCTTCCGGTAGTCGGAGAGCGCGACCGTCTTCACCCGGGGGTCCAGCGGGAAGAACGCCTGGTCGCGGTTGCGGCGGAGGGCGACCAGCTCGACCTCGTGGTGCTCCACGAGCGCTCCGGCCAGGTTGTGGATCGCGCTCACCACACCGCCGATGTGGCAGCGGTCCACCAGGAGGAAGGATATTTTCACGCCGGGCCTCGATGTCTGCGAAGAGGGGGGACCCCCGGGCGGGGGCTTGCGGCACGTGCGTCCAGCACGAGGGTTGACGCACCTTAGGTTACGGGGCGTGGGCCGCGAAGCGGGGCGGGTCCGTCCGCACCCGTACGGCGAACGGGCGGTATCCGCCGCGTAACACCTCGGTCTCGGCCGGGCGAACGGGAAACCCGCCCGGCGCCGCCACACGTCGTTCACGTCATGAACACGGAAAACCCGGGCTGCCTCACGGGAGCGGCCCGCGCGGTCGCCCTCGTCGTCGTCCTGCCCGTGCGGCTGGTCTGGGACGCGCTCGTCTGGTGCCTCACGCAGCTCTGGCGCCGGATCCTCGCCCCGGTCGGCCGCGCCCTGGCCTGGCTCCTCCACCACCTGCTGGTCGTGCCGCTGCGGTGGCTGTGGGAGTGGGTGCTCGCCCCGGTCGGCCGCGCCATGGCCCGGCTCCTCCACTACCTGCTGGTCGTGCCGCTCCAATGGCTGTGGGAGTGGGTGCTCCTCCCCGTCGGCAAGGCCCTGTGGTGGGTCGTCGACCTGCTCCTCGTCACCCCCCTCACCTGGCTCTGGCGGTACGTGCTCGGCCCCGTCTGCCGCTTCACCGGCGCCGTCCTCGCCTGGGCCTGGCGGGTCGCGGGCGAGATCGCGCGGGCCGTCGGGCGGGCCGTGCGCCGGGTCCTGTGGCACGCCGTCGGACGCCCGCTCGCCTGGGTGTACCGGGTGGTCCTCACCCCGATCGGCCACGCCCTGCGCACCTGGGTGTGGGAACCCGTCGCCGCCGCGGGCCGCGCCGTCCGCGCCGCCGCCCGCGAGGTGCGCACCGCCCTCATCGGCGGGCCCCGCTGACCTGCCCGTCCGCGCATCCGGCGGCCCGCCGGGGAACCCGAGGTGGGCCGGGCGCGTACTCTGGGTAGTACAAGGAACGTCCCCGGCGCGGCCCACGCCCCCGAGATCTCCCCGCCACCGGCGGGGGTGATCCGGGCGGGAGCCCACGGGACGCACCGAGAGCTTCCGGGCGGAGCGCCACCCGCGCCCGCCCCGCACCGAGGAGAAGAACCACTGGGCAAGCGACAGCCCGAAGGCCCGCCGCCCGCACCGGCGGTGCAGCGCATCCGTCTGCGCTACACCAAGCGCGGCCGCCTCCGGTTCACCAGCCACCGCGACTTCCAGCGCGCCTTCGAGCGCGCCCTGCGCCGCGCCGAGGTGCCCATGGCGTACTCGGCCGGATTCACCCCGCACCCCAAGGTGTCGTACGCCAACGCCGCCCCCACGGGTACGGGCTCCGAGGCCGAGTTCCTGGAGATCGCCCTCACCGAGCGCCGCGACCCGGAGACCCTGCGGGCCCTGCTCGACGAGTCCCTCCCGGCAGGCCTCGACATCACCGACGCCGTCGAGGCCCGCACCTCCGGCCTCGCCGACCGGCTCACCGCCTCCGTGTGGGAGCTCCGGCTCGACGGCGTCCCCGTCGACGACGCCCGCAAGGCCGTCGACGCGTTCCTCGCCGCCGAGACGGTGGAGGTGCAGCGCAAGACCAAGAACGGCATCCGTACCTTCGACACCCGCGCCGCCGTCGCCGGCCTCGTCGCGGACCGTCCCCAGGGCGATCCCCAGGGTGATAGGCCCGCCGCCGACGCCTGTGCGATACTGCGGCTGGTCGTTCGGCACGTGACACCCGCCGTGCGACCCGACGACGTCCTGTCCGGTCTCCGAGCTGTGGCCGACCTGGCGCCGCCGGTCCCCGCAGCGGTGACCAGGCTGGCGCAGGGGCTCTTCGACGAGGAGTCCGGCACGGTGACCGACCCGCTCGCGCCCGACCGCGAGGCAGTCACGGCCGCAGCACCCACGGCCGCCGCGACCGCCCCGGCGACGGCGCCGGAGGCAGGCCCCGCGTAGGGGACGGAGTCGAGCGCAGCCCTGGCACTCGGGAGCCACCTGGGTCGGGCAGCGCACTGACCAGGAGACTTTCGCCAGGCCGTACGCATCGGGCGTACGGAACCGGCGAGCCAGACATTCAGCTCCCGTGCGGCGCCCGCGCCCCGGACGGCGGCACCGCGCACGACGCGCGTCCGTGCCGCCACCGGAATCCGACGCGGCGCCCGGGAGCGTGACGGGAGAACCGCCCGCATGCTCGAAGACACCAACGAGACCACCGACACCAACGACACCGCCCCCGGTGACAAGCTGCCGCCGCGCCGCCGGCGCCGCGCCGCCTCCCGGCCCGCCGGCCCGCCGGTGACCGCCGCCGGCGAGACCGCCGAGGCCGCCGCCGGGACGCCGGCCGTCGAGGCCCCCGCCACGGAGGCCCCGGCCGCCGAGCCGGAGGCCGCTCCGGCCCGCCCGCGCCGCCGCGCGACCCGCAAGACGGCCGCCCCGGCCCCGGTCGCCGAGACCCCGGAGACCCCCGCCGCCGAGCCCGTCGCCGCCGAGTCCGTCGCCGCGCCCGCCGAGCCGGAGACCCCGGCCGCAGACACTCCGGCCGCCGAGCCGGAGGCCGCCCCGGCCCGGACCCGCCGCCGCGCCACCCGCAAGGCCACCGCGCCCGTGACCTCCCCGGCCGCCGTCGAGGAGCCCGCCGCGCCCGCCGAACCGGAGGCCCCGGCCGCCGAGACCCCGGCCGCCGAGCCCGAGGCCGCCCCGGCCCGCCCGCGCCGCCGCGCCACCCGCCGCGCCAGCGCCCCGGTCACCTCCCCGGCCCCGGCCGAGGAGCCCGCCGCCGAGACGCCGGCCGCCCCGGCCCCCGTCGCGGAGGCCCCGGCCGAGCCGGTCGCCGAGGCCGCCCCGGCCCGCACTCGCCGCCGCGCGAACCGCCGCGCCAGCGCCCCCGAGGCCACCACCCCCGACGTCACGGCCGAGCTCGCCGCGCCCACCTCCGGCGAGTCGCTGCCCGAGGACACCGTCGAGGAGATCGCCTCGCACGGCGCCGACGTCGCCGCCGCCGAGGCCGCCGCCACCCGCGGCCGTGGCCGCCGCCGGGTCAGCACGCCGCAGTTCACCGCCGAGCCGCCCACCGCCGCGGAGGCCCCGCGCCGCCGCCGCGCCGAGCGCCCGGCCGTCGCCGTCTTCCAGGCCCCGGTCTTCACCGAGCCGATGTTCCAGACGCCGGAGACCGCCGCGTTCGCCGCCGCCGCTGCCGCCGAGGCCGACGAGGAGACCGAGGACGAGACCGGCGTCGAGACGGCCGAGGCCGTCGAGGCCGTCGAGCCCGTCGAGCGCGCCGAGACCGGCTCGCGCCGCCGTCGCCGCCGCCGCGGCGAGCCCGTCGCCGTCGAGCCCGTCCCGGCCACCGTCGCCGACGAGCCCGAGGTCGAGCACGTCGCCGACGAGGCCGAGGACGAGGCCGAGGAGACCGACGAGTACGGCGACCGCCCCTCCCGCCGCCGCCGTCGCGGTGGCCGTCGCCGCCGCCGCGGCGAGTCCGCCGAGACGGAGGAGAACGAGGAGGGCGAGGACGCCGACGAGCTCCACGCCGACGCCGAGACGGACGCCGAGGAGACGGAGGAGTCCGACGACGACAACGGCTTCGCCGGCTCCAGCAGCTCCCGCCGCCGCCGTCGCCGTCGCCGCCGCAGCGGTGACGCCGCCGGTGAGGCCGAGGCCACGGAAGAGGACGGCGTCCGCACGGTCGTCAAGGTCCGCGAGCCCCGCCCGAAGCCCGAGCCGTCCGACGAGGTGCAGTCCATCAAGGGCTCCACCCGCCTGGAGGCCAAGAAGCAGCGCCGCCGCGAGGGCCGCGAGCAGGGCCGCCGCCGCGTCCCGATCATCACCGAGGCCGAGTTCCTCGCCCGCCGCGAGGCCGTCGAGCGCGTCATGGTCGTCCGCCAGAACGGCGAGCGCACCCAGATCGGCGTCCTCGAGGACAACGTGCTCGTCGAGCACTACGTCAACAAGGAGCAGGCCACCTCGTACGTCGGCAACGTCTACCTGGGCAAGGTCCAGAACGTGCTGCCGTCGATGGAGGCCGCCTTCGTCGACATCGGCAAGGGCCGCAACGCCGTCCTGTACGCCGGCGAGGTCAACTTCGAGGCGCTCGGCATGGGCAACGGCCCGCGCCGCATCGAGTCCGCCCTGAAGTCCGGCCAGTCCGTCCTCGTGCAGGTCACCAAGGACCCGATCGGCCACAAGGGCGCCCGCCTCACCAGCCAGGTCTCCCTCCCGGGCCGCTACCTCGTGTACGTCCCCGAGGGCTCGATGACCGGCATCAGCCGCAAGCTCCCGGACACCGAGCGCGCCCGCCTGAAGACCATCCTCAAGAAGATCGTCCCCGAGGACGCCGGCGTCATCGTGCGCACCGCCGCCGAGGGCGCCAGCGAGGACGAGCTGCGCCGCGACGTCGAGCGCCTCCAGGCGCAGTGGGCCGACATCCAGAAGAAGGCGAGCCAGATCTCGACGTCCGCGCCGAGCCTGCTCTACGGCGAGCCGGACATGACCGTCCGGGTCGTCCGCGACATCTTCAACGAGGACTTCACCAAGGTCATCGTCAGCGGCGACGACGCCTGGGAGACCATCCACGGCTACGTCTCGCACGTCGCGCCCGACCTGGCCGACCGCCTCCAGCGGTGGACCAGCGAGGTCGATGTCTTCGCCACCTACCGGATCGACGAGCAGCTGATGAAGGCGCTCGACCGGAAGGTCTGGCTGCCCTCGGGCGGCTCGCTGGTGATCGACAAGACCGAGGCGATGATCGTCATCGACGTCAACACCGGCAAGTTCACCGGCCAGGGCGGCAACCTCGAGGAGACCGTCACCCGGAACAACCTGGAGGCGGCCGAGGAGATCGTCCGCCAGCTGCGGCTGCGCGACCTCGGCGGCATCGTCGTCATCGACTTCATCGACATGGTCCTGGAGTCCAACCGCGACCTCGTGCTGCGCCGCCTCCTGGAGTGCCTGGGCCGCGACCGGACCAAGCACCAGGTGGCCGAGGTCACCTCGCTCGGCCTGGTGCAGATGACCCGCAAGCGGGTCGGCCAGGGCCTCCTGGAGTCCTTCTCGGAGACCTGCGTCCACTGCAACGGCCGCGGCGTCATCGTCCACATGGAGCAGCCGGCCGCCCACGGCGGCGGCGGTGGCGGCAAGCGCGCGAAGAAGCGCGGCCGCGGCGGCGACGAGCACGTGCACGAGCACGCCCACGAGACGCACGAGGCCGAGGCCCCGGTGGAGGCCGAGACCGAGGCCGAGGTCGCGGCCGAGCTGGCCGCCCCGGTGGCCGTACCGGTCCCGATCGCCCCGGACGAGGAGCTGTACGGCTCCGTCGCCGAGGCCGAGGCCGCCGCGACCCGCGGCCGTGGCCGCCGCCGCGTCGCCCGCAAGGTGACCGCCCCGGTGACCCCGACGCCGATCGCGGAGCCCGCCGCCGCGCCGGCCGAGCCCGTCGCCCAGCCCGAGCCGGTCGCCGAGGCCCCGCAGGCCGAGCCGGCCGTGGAGGAGGCGCCCGCGCCCCGTTCGCGCCGCCGCGCCACCCGCCGGGTGACCTCGCCGGTCGTCTCCACGTCGGAGCCGGCCGCCGCCGAGGCCGAGACGGTCGTCGCGGCCGCCGCGCCGGAGGCCGTACCGGCGCCGGAGCCGGCCGTGGAGGCCGCGCCCGAGCCGGTCGCGGAGCCCGCCGCCGAGGAGGCGCCCGTCGCCGCCGCGCCGCGCGCCCGCCGCCGGGTGGTCCGCAAGGCCACCGCCCCGGCCGGTGCCGAGGCCGCCGAGATCGTGGTGCCCGCGGTCGCCCCGGCCGAGGAGCCCGCTCCGGCGCAGGAGCCGGAGGCCGACGCGGAGGCCGAGGCCGCCCCGGCGGCCAAGAAGGCCGCGCGGAAGACGGCGAAGAAGGCCACCGCCAAGAAGGCCGCCACGAAGAAGACGGCGGCCAAGAAGACGGTGGCGAAGAAGACCGCCGCGAAGAAGACCACGGCCAAGAAGGCCGCGGAGAAGACCGCGGCCCCGGCCCAGGACTGACCGGCCGGTCCCGCCCCGGCGGCGCCCCTCGGAAGGGGCGCCGCCGGGGCGGTCCGCACCCGCACGGGCGAATTTGACCCCCTGAGGCAGCCGCCCGTAACCTAGACCGTCGGCGTGTCTGTGACGCGCCGCGCCTCTGAGCACCCCCCTTCCGCTCGCCGGGAGAGGCCGCTCGTCCGATCCGGATCGCCGTGGGCCCCCGGGCCCGCGCGTGGGCGGCTGGCGTCAGAGGTCCCATCACCGAGTGAGAGAGAGATCCGCGTGTACGCCATCGTGCGCAGCGGTGGTCGCCAGCACAAGGTTGCTGTCGGCGACATCGTTGAGGTTGACAAGATTTCCACCGCCAAGCCGGGCGACACGGTCGAGCTCTCGACCCTGCTCGTCGTCGACGGCGACGCCGTGACCAGCGACCCGTGGGTCCTGGCGGGCATCAAGGTCCAGGCCGAGGTCGTGGACCACACCAAGGGCGCCAAGATCGACATCCTGCGCTACAAGAACAAGACCGGCTACCGCCGTCGCCAGGGTCACCGTCAGCAGTACACGGCGATCAAGGTCACGTCCATCCCGACGGCCGCGAAGTAAAGAGGGACTGAGCAATGGCACACAAGAAGGGCGCATCGTCCACCCGGAACGGTCGCGACTCCAACGCCCAGCGGCTCGGCGTGAAGCGCTTCGGCGGTCAGGTCGTCAACGCCGGTGAGATCCTGGTCCGCCAGCGCGGTACCCACTTCCACCCGGGCTCGGGTGTCGGTCGCGGTGGCGACGACACGCTGTTCGCCCTGCAGGCCGGTTCGGTGCAGTTCGGCACCTTCCGTGGCCGCAAGGTCGTGAACATCGTCCCGGTCGCCTGATCGGAACGCTTGGCGGAGGCGGACCTCACTTCCCGGCAGGGAAGCGGGTCCGCCTTTCGCGTGTTACTAGATAGACAAACCCGTACACAGCTTTCCCGCACTCGCTTTTCTGGAGGCACAGAACCATGACCACCTTCGTGGACCGCGTCGAGCTGCACGTCGCCGCGGGTAACGGAGGCCACGGCTGCGCCTCCGTCCATCGCGAGAAGTTCAAGCCGCTCGGCGGCCCGGACGGCGGCAACGGCGGCCGTGGCGGCGACGTGATGCTGGTCGTCGACCAGTCCGTCACCACCCTGCTCGAGTACCACCACTCGCCGCACCGCAAGGCCACCAACGGCAAGCCCGGCGAGGGCGGCAACCGCGCCGGCAAGGACGGCCAGGACCTCGTCCTGTACGTGCCCGACGGCACCGTCGTCCTGGACAGGAAGGGCAACGTCCTCGCGGACCTCGTCGGCCACGGCACGACGTACGTCGCCGCGCAGGGCGGCCGCGGCGGCCTCGGCAACGCGGCGCTCTCGTCCGCCCGCCGCAAGGCCCCCGGCTTCGCGCTGCTCGGCGAGCCCGGCGACCTCCAGGACATCGTCCTGGAGCTGAAGACCGTCGCCGACGTGGCGCTCGTCGGCTACCCCAGCGCGGGCAAGTCCTCGCTGATCTCCGTCCTCTCGGCCGCCAAGCCGAAGATCGCGGACTACCCCTTCACCACCCTGGTCCCGAACCTCGGCGTGGTCACGGCCGGCTCGACCGTCTACACCATCGCCGACGTCCCCGGCCTCATCCCCGGCGCCAGCCAGGGCCGCGGCCTGGGCCTGGAGTTCCTGCGGCACGTCGAGCGCTGCTCGGTCCTCGTCCACGTCCTGGACACGGCGACGCTGGAGTCCGACCGCGACCCGGTCTCCGACCTCGACGTCATCGAGGAGGAGCTGAAGCAGTACGGCGGCCTCGACGACCGTCCGCGCGTCGTCGTCCTCAACAAGATCGACATCCCGGACGGCCAGGACCTCGCGGACATGATCCGCCCGGACCTGGAGGAGCGCGGCTACCGCGTCTTCGAGGTCTCCGCGGTCGCCCGCACCGGCCTGAAGGAGCTGTCCTTCGCCCTCGCCGAGATCGTCGCGAAGGCCCGCGCCGCGAAGCCGAAGGAGGAGGCGACCCGCGTCGTCATCCGCCCGAAGGCCGTCGACGACGCCGGCTTCACCGTCACGTACGACGAGCACGAGGACGTGTACCGGGTGCGCGGCGAGAAGCCGGAGCGCTGGGTCCGCCAGACCGACTTCAACAACGACGAGGCCGTCGGCTACCTCGCCGACCGCCTCAACCGCCTCGGCGTCGAGGACGAGCTGATGAAGGCCGGTGCCCGCGCCGGCGACGGCGTCGCGATCGGCTCCGAGGAGAACGCGGTCGTCTTCGACTGGGAGCCCACCCTCATGGCCGGCGCCGAGATGCTCGGCCGCCGCGGCGAGGACCACCGCTTCGACGCGCCGCGTCCGGCCGCCCAGCGCCGCCGCGACCGCCAGGCGGAGCACGACGAGGCGGACCGCGAGTACGACGAGTTCAACCCGTTCTAGCGGGTACGGCGGAACCCCCGGCGACAGCGGTCGCCGGGGGTTCCGC